>CAZAQH010000014.1:0-2912 GCA_964487395.1 uncultured Lachnospiraceae bacterium
CAGAGAAAATATTAAATCAGAATGGGATATATGATGTTGATATTCAACATATAAAGGGTAATTTAACGGATCATTATGATCCAAGAACTAAAGTACTTCGCCTTTCTGATGCAACGTATGGTTCTAATTCAGTTGCTGCAATTGGGGTTGCGGCACATGAATGCGGACACGCACTGCAACATAAAGAAGAGTATTTTCCATTAAAATTCAGGAGTGCAATTGTTCCAGCAGCTAATATTGGTTCCAGATTTGGTATTCCGATTGTTATTTTAGGAATGATTATGGGACAGAACTATTTATTGATTCAAATTGGAATATGGGTATTTTCTCTTGCAGTATTATTTCAGATAGTGACGCTTCCGGTAGAATTTAACGCATCATCCCGTGCGATGCGGATGCTTGAACAATATGGAATATTAGGAAGTGATGAAATAGGGAAAACAAGAAAAGTGCTTTCGGCAGCAGCAATGACGTATGTAGCGGCTGCAGCAGCCTCAGTCTTGCAATTGCTTAGACTGATACTTTTAGGTGGCAGAAGAAACAGGGATTAGGAGCAAATTTTGAACGATAAAAATAAAACGACAGGTGTTAATACACGTGAACTTATTACAGATATGCTAATGGAAATAGATTCCGGTAAGGAATATAGCCATATTCTTCTTCGAAATGTTTTAGAAAAATATAATTATCTGGAAGAAATGGATAAGGCATTTATCAAAAGAATTTTAGATGGAACCTTAGAACGCAGAATACAAATTGATTATGTTTTAAATAAGGTCTCTACTGTCCCGGTAAAAAAAATGAAGCCATTTATACGTAGTCTTATGCGTATGAGCGTTTACCAGATATTATTTATGGATAAGATTCCAGACAGCGCTGCATGCAATGAGGCAGTAAAATTAGCACAAAAAAGAAAGTTCTCTAATTTAAAAGGATTTATTAACGGAGTTTTACGTAATGTATCAAGGCAAAAAGATGCGATTAAATACCCGAATGAAAAGAACAATCCAGTTGAAGCATTGTCAATTAGGTATTCAATGCCTGATTTTATTGTTAAAACATTGCTAAATGAATATGGAAATGAGAAAACAAAGATAATTTTAAATGGTTTACTGGAAGAACATGCTCTTTGCGTAAGAGTCAGAGAAGACATTACAAAAGAAGAAGAAAACATGATATATAAGGAATGGGATGAACAGGGAACGCTTTATGAGAGACATCCTTATCTTCCATATGCCTATATATTAAAAAATACAGAACAACTGTCAGCAAAGCATGGATTTCAAAAAGGTATGTATACCGTACAGGATATCAGCAGTATGCTGGTAGCTGAGGTGGCTGACATCAAGGAAAATAACGTTGTAATTGATGTATGTGCTGCCCCAGGTGGAAAAAGTTTGCATGCCAGTTCAAAACTTGGAAATAGTGGTAGAGTGGATTCACGTGATGTGTCAGATTATAAAATATCCCTGATAGAGGAAAATGTAAAAAGAATGCATGCGGATAATGTGTGCGTGAAGGTGTGGGATGCAACATCTTTAGATGATAGTGTAATGGAGCAGGCAGATATTGTATTGGCAGATGTTCCGTGTTCTGGAATTGGAGTAATCGGGAAAAAGCCGGATATTAAATACAACATTACACAGGAGTCATTAGAAAGCCTGCAGGAATTACAACAAAGGATTATGGACACTGTATGGAGATATGTAAAACCGGGAGGAACATTAATATACAGCACTTGTACGATGCGAAAAGAAGAAAATGAGGACATGGTACAATATCTCAAAAAACAATATCCATTTATAACGGAAAGTATAGACAGGTATCTGCCGGAGGAATTACATAGTGAAACGACGAAGAATGGATATATACAATTGCTTCCTGACTGTCAGAAAGATGGCTTTTTTATAGCAAGGCTAAAAAGGATTGATAATAAATGATCGAGATAACAGATAAAATAGATATAAAATCATTAACGAAAGAAGAACTGGAACAAGAATTAACGCAATACAACCAGCCGAAGTTTAGAGTAGGGCAAATTTATCAGTGGATGCACGTTAAACTGGCAGCAGGATTTGATGAGATGACAAATTTGCCAAAGAATTTTAGAGATGAACTGAAGGATAAGTATGAGTATACATCGCTAAAAGTAGAACGGGTCCAGGAGTCTGCAATAGATGGAACACAAAAATTTTTGTTTGCTTTAAAGGACGGCAATTTAGTGGAAAGTGTTTTTATGCGGTACAAACATGGCAATTCCGTTTGTATTTCTTCGCAGGTCGGATGCAAGATGGGATGTCGTTTTTGTGCATCCACATTGGATGGGTGGGAGAGAAATTTAACTTCATCTGAAATGCTTGACCAGATTTATGCAATCAGTCGAATTACAGGTGAAAGGGTTTCTAATGTTGTTGTTATGGGAACAGGAGAACCACTGGATAATTATGATAATCTTGTGAAGTTCATTCATATACTTACAGATGAATTCGGACTTAATATCAGTCAGAGAAATATAACGGTTTCGACTTGTGGACTTGTTCCTATGATGAAGAAACTAGCAGATGAAAAAATGCAGATTACACTTGCATTATCTTTACATGCTACGACAGATGAAAAACGAAGAAAATTAATGCCCATTGCAGAAAAATACAGTATATCCGAATTAATACCGGCTTGTGTTTATTATTTTGAAAAGACAGGAAGAAGAATAACTTTTGAGTACAGTCTGGTGGGTGGTGTTAACGATACAGAAGAAGATGCAAAAGAATTGACGCGCATAGCAGCTCCATTAAATTGTCATATTAATTTGATACCCGTTAACCCAATAAAGGAGCGGGATTATGTTCGCAGTGGACATAAGGAGATAGAGACCTTTAAAAATAAACTTGAAAAAAACAAAATAAATGTTACAA
>CAZAQH010000014.1:2922-31621 GCA_964487395.1 uncultured Lachnospiraceae bacterium
GATGCGGAGCAGCTGATTGAACTGGTAAAACCATTGCATTGCCATGTGAATCTGATTCCGGTAAATCCAATCGAGGAACGTGATTTTGTTGAATCTGGCAAGCATGAAGTGCAGGAGTTTAAAAATAAACTTGAAAAAAACAAAATAAATGTTACTATTAGAAGGGAAATGGGTCAGGATATAGATGGTGCATGCGGGCAGTTGCGACGCAGACAGCTTACCAATGGACCAGAAGAAATATAGAGGAGAGACGATGTTAAAGACATTTTCGATAACCGATATCGGGAAAAGACGAAAACTGAATCAGGATTATGTATTTACCTGCGAAATTCCAGTAGGACATCTGCCGAATCTCTTTTTGGTAGCAGATGGCATGGGCGGGCACAATGCAGGAGATTATGCATCCAAATACACAATCGAAACAATCGTTGATGAAATCGGAAAATCTAAAGATGATTTACCGGAGATTGTTTTCGAGAAGGCAATTCAAAGTGCGAATCAGCACATCAGACAAAAATCTTTTGAAGATTCCGAGTTAAATGGCATGGGTACAACTGTGGTAGCTGCAACAATAGAAAACAATATACTTTGTGTGGCCAATGTTGGAGACAGCAGATTATATGTCATCAATCGCAAGGAAATAAAACAGATTACCAGAGACCATTCACTTGTAGAAGAGATGGTTCGAATGGGCGGACTCAAAAGAGAGCAAGCCAGAAGCCATCCAGATAAGAATATTATCACAAGAGCCATTGGAGCACAGGATGATGTAGAGATGGATTTCTTTCAGGTTCGATTAAAGAAAGACGACATGATTCTTATGTGTTCAGATGGTCTGACTAATATGATAGATGATGAAGAAATAAAAATGATTTTACAGGGACAAAGAGACATCGTAGAAAAGGCAGAAGAACTGGTCAAAGCAGCCAATAATAACGGGGGGAAGGACAATATCGCGGTTATTTTAGTAGAACCCTTCGCAGATGAGGTGATTGAATGATTAAGATAGGAATGATGCTTGGGAATCGTTATGAGATTCTTGAGAAAATCGGAACTGGCGGAATGTCGGATGTATATAAAGCAAAATGTCATAAGCTTAATCGCTTTGTTGCTGTTAAGGTTTTAAAACAGGAATTTAGTGAGAATGCTAATTTCGTGTCTAAATTTAAGACTGAAGCTCAAGCAGCAGCAGGAATGATGCATCCAAATATTGTAAACGTTTACGATGTTGGAGAAGAAAACGGTATTCAATATATTGTTATGGAATTAGTGGAAGGAATAACCTTAAAAAAATACATTGAAAAAAAGGCACGCCTATCCGTAAAAGAAGCTGTTAGTATTGCAATTCAGGTATCTATGGGAATTGAGGCTGCGCATAATAATCATATTATTCACAGGGATATTAAACCACAAAACATAATGATATCAAAGGATGGAAAAGTAAAGGTTACTGATTTTGGAATAGCAAAAGCAGTAAGCAGTAACACAATTACATCTAATGTCATGGGATCCGTGCATTATACATCACCTGAGCAGGCGAGAGGCGGTTATTCTGACGAAAAAAGTGATATTTATTCATTAGGTATAACTTTATTTGAAATGTTAACTGGAAGAGTTCCTTTCAATGGAGAAACGACAGTTGCAATTGCAATTAAACATATACAGGAACCAATGCCATCACCGAGGGAATATATACCGGAAATCCCCATCAGTGTTGAGCAGATTGTTTTTAAATGTACACAGAAAAGCCCGGACAGACGTTATCAGTCTATGGGTGAATTGATAGAAGACTTGAAGAAATCATTAATGCGTCCGGATGACGATTTTGTTAAAATTATAGATCCGGATGAAGAAGCTTCTACCAGAATGATTTCAGAACAGGAAATGCAAAAGATTAAGAATCAATCCAAGCATCGAGATACTATAGATGAAGCAATTCGTCTGAAATCAGGCGAAAGCAGACCGGTGAAGAAAAAACGACCCAAAACAATAGATGAAAAGAAAAAAGTAGTAGTAGA
This sequence comes from uncultured Lachnospiraceae bacterium, assembly GCA_964487395.1. Lineage (GTDB taxonomy): Bacteria > Bacillota > Clostridia > Lachnospirales > Lachnospiraceae > RGIG8767. The sequence goes on from CAZAQH010000014.1 coordinate 4,941, forward strand.
AGAACCGGATGATGATGAATCTAAAATGGATAAAATAACTACCATTCTTGCTATTGTTGCGGCAGTTCTTATTGGCTTTTTGATTATTTTTGTTGTTGGAAGATGGGCTGGATTATTCCAGTTTGGAAGTAATGATGAGAGTGAAACATCTACCATAGAACAGGTGGGGACAACAACCGGTTTAGAACAGCAGACAGATGAGCAAACGGGTGTAGAAGTTCCAAGCGTGACAGACCTTTCTTATGCAGAGGCTGTTGCACAGTTAAACAAACTTGGATTTGAAACGGAGAAAATTGAGACTGCATCGGATACAGTTGTAAAAGGAAATATAATTGAACAGTCACCAAAGGCGGGAGAATTTGCAAAGAGAGGCAGTGTTGTTAAATTAAGCGTCAGTGTTGGTGAAAATTCAGAGAAAATCAGAGTTCCTAATGTTGTTGGATTAAGCGAGATGGATGCAACGGCAATTTTAGTTGAGAATGAATTAGCAGTTGGAACCATCAGTCAGACTACCAACGACGATGCAACTTTGATTGATAAAATATGTTATCAAAGTTATTCTGTTGGAGCATTAGTAGATAAAGGAACGGTCGTTGATTTGAAAGTAAGTATTGGTGCTGGAGAATCAACCTATAGCTTTATTGGGAATATTGAAAGCCCGGTTGCAGAAGATGATCAATATCTGGCAGGAAGCAGTGCTACGGTCATTTTGACAACATCTGCAGGAGTAGAACTTAAACGAGAAACAACGACAACTTTTCCTGTTGCGTTTAATATATCAGGTATTACCGGTGCGGAAGATGGTATCATCACCATTGTTTATAACGTTACGATACCAGGAACTACTACTACGAATGAAGCCGGAGAGGCAGTAGTGGTGCCGGAGAGAACAGAAGAGCGATCCATTAAACGTAATGTAAAATTTGCAAAGGAATAGTGAATGCAGGGAAAGATAATCAAAGGAATTGCCGGATTTTATTATGTACATGTAAATGGTCAGGGAATATATGAATGTAAAGCCAAAGGCGTGTTTCGAAAAAACAAAGAAAAACCGCTTGTGGGAGATGATGTACTAATTGACATTTTGGATGATAATGAAAAAACGGGTAATATGATTCAAATAATGGAGCGAAAAAATGAATTGATTCGTCCGGCAGTGGCAAATATTGACCAGGCATTAATTGTTTTTTCAGTGACCAAACCAGAACCCAATTTCAATTTATTGGATCGGTTCCTGATTATGATGGTGCAAAAAGATATACCATGTGTTTTGTGCTTTAACAAACAAGATTTATTTACAGAGGAACAACTTATAAAGATTCGCAGTATATATGAAAAAACAGGTTTTCACATGTATTTTATCAGTGCCAGACTAAAAGCTGGTATTGAAGAACTCAAGGAATGTCTGCAGGGCAAAACAACTACAGTAGCAGGTCCAAGTGGCGTGGGCAAATCTTCGCTGATTAACTGCTTACAAAGTGAAACCCTTATGCAGACAGGCGAAATCAGCAGTAAAATTGAAAGAGGAAAAAACACAACAAGACATACGGAATTAATTGCAATAGATGATAATACGTATATTCTTGATACACCTGGTTTTAGTTCACTTTCCATATTTGACTGCGAGAAAGAAGAAATTAAAGATTTTTATCCGGAATTTTATGAGTATGAAGGTGAGTGCCGATTTAATGGCTGTGTGCACATGAATGAACCGGATTGTGCAGTAAAAAAGGCAGTTGAAAAGAAAGAAATCAGTAATATTCGTTATGAAAATTATCGATTACTTTTTACGGAATGTCAGAACAAGAAAAAATACTAACGAGGTAAAAAGAAGAATGAAACTGGGAATTGTAGGTCTTCCAAATGTAGGGAAAAGTACGTTATTTAATTCATTAACGAAAGCAGGGGCAGAATCTGCTAATTATCCGTTCTGTACGATTGATCCGAATGTCGGAATTGTAACGGTTCCGGATTTTAGATTAAAACTATTAGGAGATATGTATCGCTCTAAAAAAGTTACACCTGCTGTTATTGAATTTGTAGATATTGCAGGACTGGTAAAAGGAGCTTCAAAGGGTGAAGGACTGGGCAATCAGTTCTTAAGTAATATTCGTGAAGTAGATGCGATTGTTCATGTAGTCAGATGCTTTGAAGATTCGAATGTAGTTCACGTGGATGGTAATGTAAATCCGCTTCGTGATATTGAGACAATTAATTTGGAACTTATCTTCTCGGATCTTGAAATTTTGGAAAGAAGAAATTCAAAAGTTGAGAAAGCAGCCAGAATGGATAAGACAGCTGCAAAGGAACTGGAATTATTAAAACAGCTAAAAGAATTATTGGAAGATGGCAAGCCAGCAATGCTTTTTGAGACAGAAGATGAAGATATGCAGGCATGGTTTGATTCTTATAATCTTTTAACAGCTAAACCGGTAATCTATGCAGCAAATGTTTCAGAAGAAGATTTGGCTGATGATGGTGCAGCAAATGACGGAGTAAAAAAGGTACGGGATTATGCAGCATCTACAGGAAGTGAAGTTTTTGTTATCTGTGCACAGATAGAACAGGAAATTTCAGAACTTGACGATGATGAAAAAGCAATGTTCCTGGAAGATTTGGGATTAAAGGAATCCGGTCTTGAAAAGCTTATAAAAGCAAGTTACAAATTACTGGGCCTGATTAGTTATTTGACAGCAGGGGAAGATGAAACCAGAGCATGGACAATAACAGTCGGCACCAAGGCACCGCAGGCTGCCGGTAAGATTCATACTGATTTTGAAAGAGGGTTTATCAAAGCAGAAGTAGTGAATTATAAAGATTTATTAGAACAGGGTTCCCTGTCTGCTGCAAGAGAAAAAGGCTTGGTTGGTATGGAAGGCAAGGATTATGTTGTGAAAGACGGAGATGTTATTCTATTTAGGTTCAATGTTTAATTTTACTATATCTTGTATGCAATAAATAAATAAACACAATATGTGCGAAATGACGAAAAATGTACATTTTCTGCAAAGAAAATGTGCATTTTTTTTGCGTTTTTACTTGCATTATTATGAAAAATACACTAGAATGAACATAAAAGTGGTGGAAAGTGGTGATGGGTGGTTCAAAGTGGTGAATTTGGACTAAAATGATACCTTTCTGTGACAGACCATTTTTGGAAGCAGGTGATTGTTATGTTTATGGGAGAATACAATCATACGATTGATCCAAAGGGCAGAGTGATCATTCCCTCAAAGTTTCGCGAAGCATTGGGCGATGAATTTGTAGTAACAAAGGGTTTGGATGGCTGCTTATTTGTGTATGACATGAAGGAATGGAATGTATTTGAAGAAAAACTAAAATCACTGCCAATTACCAATAAAGATGCCAGAAGGTTTGTACGTTTTTTCTTAGCAGGCGCCGCAAGCGTTGAAGTGGACAAGCAGGGAAGAATATTAATACCGGGAGTGCTCAGGGATTTTGCAGAATTGTTAAAAGATGTTGTATTAATTGGAGTTGCAAGCCGAGTAGAAATCTGGAGTAAAGAACGTTGGGATGGTACAGCTAATTACGATGATGTGGAAGAAATAGCAGAACATATGGCTGACCTTGGATTGAATATATAAATCATTGGGGGCATAAATGGAGTTTAATCACACATCAGTATTATTAAACGAGACAATTAAGGGACTTGCCATTAAACCAGATGGTGTTTATGTAGATGGAACACTTGGGGGTGGAGGCCATTCCTATGAAATTTGTAAAAGATTATCAACGAATGGAAAATTAGTTGGAATAGATCAAGATGATGCAGCAATTAAAGCAGCTTCTGAACGATTAAACAGTTATTCAGATATTGTAACTATTGTAAGAAGTAATTACTGCAATATAAAAGAAGTTTTGCAACAGCAGGGAATTGATAAAGTAGATGGAATAGTACTGGACCTTGGGGTTTCTTCTTTTCAGCTGGACACATTGGAAAGAGGATTTTCATACAAGTATGATACACCACTTGATATGAGAATGGATTTAAGACAAGCCTTAAGTGCAAAAGACATCGTAAATTCATACACAGAAAAAGAGTTGTTCCGAATTATAAGAGATTATGGAGAAGAACAGTTTGCACAGAATATTGCAAAGCATATCGTAATAGAACGGAACAAAAAAGAAATAGAAACAACCTTTGAATTAAATGAAATTATAAAAGCTTCTATACCAGCAAAGATGAGAATGAATGGACATCCATCCAAGAAAGCATTTCAGGCAATTCGAATTGAATGCAATAAGGAATTAGATGTTTTAAAAGATTCTTTGGATGACATGATTGAATTATTAAATATAGGCGGAAGAATATGTATTATTACATTTCATTCATTGGAAGACCGTATTGTGAAATCTGCTTTTAAGAAAAACGAAAATCCATGTACATGTCCACCGGAATTCCCAGTGTGCGTATGCGGGAAAGTCTCAAAAGGCAAGGTAATCACAAGAAAACCGATTTTACCAAGCAAGGAAGAGATGGAAGTAAACAAAAGATCCAAAAGTGCAAAATTAAGGATTTTTGAAAAACAATAGAAAAGGATTTCGAAGGAATAGAGAGGGGAAAGTGCCGTATGGATAATCGTCAGGGAAGACGTTACAACAGTAGACAAACTACATATGGAAATAGTTCTTATATCAGGGGAAATACAGTACGTGTAGCTGATCCGGTACGTGAGTTACAGACACCACCTAAAAAGGTTAGTCATGCAACGAGAAAGAATCGTGACAGAGCATTATATATGAATCTTGGATACGTTTTATTCTTATGTGCTGCATTAGCAGTAGCAGGTATTGTCTTGATTGGATATTTAAAAACACAGGCTGAACTCACTGTAAGTATTAAACATGTCGCTTCTTTGGAAAGCGAATTAAATGATATGAAATTGTCTAACGATGAAAAACTTGAAAGAATAAACAGTTCTGTTAATTTGGAAGAAATTAAAAAAATTGCAGTTGAAGAACTGGGAATGACCTATGCAAAAGAGGGACAAGTTGTTAAAACATCAAGTGAAGGCAGTGATTATGTTAGACAGCTAAAAGAACTTCCAAGTAAGTAGAGGTGTTCCAATTTGAGAAAACAAACAAACGAACCAAAGCAAAATAATCGATTTACAATGAAAATGCAGAAAAAGCTGGTAATGCTATTTGTAATAGTATTACTGGCTTTCGTCGGGTTAAGCATGCGTCTTGTCCAGATTAATAGGGATAATGGTGAGAAGTATAAAAAACAGGTTTTAAGCCAGCAGCAATATGAAAGTACGACCATTCCTTATAAAAGAGGAGATATTCTTGACGCAAAAGGCAGTAAACTTGCAACCAGCGAAAAAGTTTATAATTTAGTTATAGACTGTAAAAATCTGTTAAAGGATGAAAAATATTTAGAGCCAACAATATCCGCATTAAAAACCTGTTTTCCAGAGTTTGACGAAAGTACAGTGCGCTCCTATATAACAGAAAACCCTTCTTCACAATATTATGTTACGCTTAAAAAATTGACATATGATGAGATAAGTCCTTTTGTTCAGATGCAAAACGATACAAAAGAAAATCCCAATATACAGGGAATATGGTTTGAAGAAGAATACAAACGAATATATCCTAATAACTCCTTGGCTTCTGATGTCATTGGATTTACTGGAAAAGATAATGTAGGCTCATATGGTCTTGAAGAATATTATAATGATATTTTGAATGGATTAAACGGAAGAGAATATGGTTATTTGAATGATGATTCCACACTTGAACGTACGACGATTGCAGCAACTGACGGATACAATATTGTAACAACCATTGATGCGAATATTCAACAGATTGTAGAGAAGTATTTATATCAATTTAATGAAGAACACAAGAATGTTGCCAGAACCGGTAATGGAGCCAATAATGTCGGCTGTATTATTATGGACGTAAATAGTGGAGAAGTGCTGGCTATGGCAAGTTATCCCAATTTTGATTTAAACGATACAAGAAATACAGATGTGCTGGTTGGCAGTAAAGCAGTATCAGCAGAAGGTACGGTATCAGCTAATGCTGTAGTAATTACAGAAGAAAATATGGCAGAGGTATTATCGGATGAAGATATTACTTATCAAAATCTGAATAATCTATGGAAGAATTATTGTATTTCCAGTACATATGAACCGGGTTCTACAGCAAAACCGTTTACAGTTGCGACAGGACTTGAGTCGGGAGAAATGACGGGAAATGAATATTATACCTGTAATGGACAGCTTCATATAGGTGATCATGATATTAAATGTCATAATTATAAATCGGGTGGTGATGGAACATTATCCGTTAAACAGGCAATTGAGCAGTCATGTAATGTGTGCCTCATGCTCATGGGTAAACAAATTGGAAAAGATGTTTTTTTAGAGTATCAGCATAAGTTCAATTTTGGGTTAAAGACCAATATTGATTTGGCTGGAGAAGCAAGAACGGACACACTGGTTTTTAATAGCAGTACTATGGGCGATACAGAACTTGCAACATCAACATTTGGTCAAGGTTTTAATACGTCTATGATTCAAATGATTACGGCATATTCGTCCTTAATAAATGGTGGTTATTATTATGAACCACATGTTGTAAATAAGATTACAGCATCAGATGGTTCCATTGTACAAAATATTAGTCCACGTGTATTAAAACAAACAGTTTCGGCACAGACAAGTGCAAAAATAATAGATTACTGTAATGGTGTTGTAACGGAAGGTACCGGTAAAACAGCAAGACCGGCAGGATATGCAATTGGTGGTAAAACAGGTACTGCAGAAACAATACCGCGTGATAAAACCAATTATGTTGTTTCTTTTATGGGATATGCGCCAGCAGACAATCCACAGATTGCCATTTACGTTGTTGTTGACAGACCGAATGCGGTATATCAGGACGATGCTAAATTTGCAACGAAAATTGTCAGAAATATTTTAACAGAAGTATTACCTTACATGAATATATATATGACAGAAGAATTATCAGAAAGTGAAGTAGAAGAACTTAAAAATCTTGATATAGCAATCAAAAAATCAAATGAAATAGATGAAAATGGAGAAGATCCTTCAGTTTCGGATAATACAGTTGTTAATGAAGATGGAACGGTCAGTGCCAATGGTGGTGACACGACTTCCTCAACACCGGTAAGTGAAGAGGATATCAATAATGACAATGCAGACACGGCACCGTTAACGGGAACGGTATTAAATCCATCAACGGGTGAACCTGTAAAAGAACCATCTGAAGATATTCCTCAATAGGCATGAAATACAAATAACGGAATAACCTCATAAGACAAATAATAGATTATAGTAATATTGTTTTATGAGGTTTCTTGCGTTGAGAAATAAAACACGTTATCGAAAGAAAATATTAATATTAACCCTAATTTGTGGCATCATCTTTTCTGCTCTGACGGGAAGACTTGTTTATATCATGATATACCAAGCAGAGTATTATACGCTTAAGGCAGAGGAGTTACATACACGTGAAAGAAAGATAAAAGCAAAACGTGGGAGAATACTGGATGCAAATGGCAAAATCCTGGCAGATAATAAAACTGTCTGTAATATTAGTGTGATACATAACCAGATTGAAGATAAAGAAAAAGTAATCAGTATGTTGTGTAATGAATTAAATCTTTCGGAAGAATTTGTACGGAAACGTGTTAATAAAGTTTCGTCTATTGAAAAAATAAAGAGTAATGTAGAAAAAGAAGTAGGAGATACAATTCGGACATATGATTTAGCCGGAGTAAAGGTCGATGAAGATTATAAAAGATATTATCCATATGGAACACTGGCTTCTAAAGTATTGGGATTTACAGGCGGAGATAATTAGGGGATAATAGGACTTGAAGTTAAATATGATGAAATCTTAATGGGAGATAAGGGTACGATACTCACCTACACAGATGCAAGAGGTGTAGAAGTATCTCAAAAAGGTGAACAGAGAATAGACCCATTGCCCGGAAATGATTTATATATCAGTCTTGACAGCAATATACAGGAATATGACACGCAGCTTGCCAAACAGGCAATGGAAACAAAACAGGCAAACAGGGTCAGCATTATCGTTATGAACCCTCAAAATGGTCAAATTATGGCGATGGTTGATGTGCCAGAATTTGATTTAAACAATCCATACGAATTACCCTTTGATAGTTCAGAGTTAAAAGAGAAAGAAAAGCAGGATGCCTTAAATCGTATGTGGAGAAACGGCTGTATCAACGATACATATGAACCGGGTTCCATATTTAAGATAATAACTGCTGCCGCCGGACTAGAAGAAAACGTCGTTACATTGGAAGACAGATTTAGCTGTCCAGGATTTATTGTTGTGGAAGACAGAAAAATCAGATGTCATAAGGTAGGTGGTCATGGCGGAGAAAATTTTTTAGAAGGAACTATGAATTCCTGCAATCCGGTATTTATCTCAGTTGGACTACGTCTGGGAACTGAAAATTTCTACAAATATTTAAATGAGTTTGGACTGTTAAAAAAGACCGGAGTGGATTTACCGGGTGAAGCAGGCACGATTATTCATAAAAAAGAAAATGTGGGAATGGTTGAACTTGCTGCGGTATCATTTGGTCAGTCTTTTCAAATAACACCGATTCAACTTGCAACAACGGTTTCATCACTTGTAAATGGTGGAAAAAGAGTAACACCACATTTAGCAGTAAGGGCAGTTAATAAGGAAAAGGGAACTACCAGAAATTTCGCATTTCAGAGCGAAAATAGAATTTTATCAGATGATACGAGTGAAACGTTAAAATATATGCTTGGTCAAGTAGTAGAAAATGGAACAGGAAAAAATGGTTATGTCGAAGGTTATCGTGTGGGCGGGAAGACAGCAACAAGTGAAACACTTCCGCGTGGTCAGGGAAAATATATTTCTTCGTTCTTGGGATTTGCACCGTATGACAATCCACAGGTTCTTGCCATAGCAATTATTCATAATCCACAAGGAACTTATTATGGTGGAACAATAGCAGCACCTGTTATCAGACAGCTTTTTGAAAATATTCTTCCTTATTTGGGGGGAATGGATTATAATGGACAAAGTGAAAAAAGTAGCAATGCGGAGGCTTGATATGGATTTAAAAAATAAATATGTTTTAGTGGCAGGATGTGGAATCAGTGGCACTAATGCAGCACAGCTTTTATATAATACGGGGGCAATTCCTATTTTATATGATGGTAACGAACAGCTGAAAAAAGAGGATATTGAAAAAAAAATACCAGAAAACAGTAAAATAGAAATATTGATAGGGAATCTTTCACAAGAGATTATAGATAGTCTTTCATTAGTAGTTTTAAGCCCAGGAATTCCGGCTGATACGGAATTTGCAGATGGATTTCGCAAGAAGAATATTCCCGTCTGGGGTGAGGTAGAACTTGCATATCAGTTTGCCAAAGGAGAATTAGTTGCCATAACTGGAACAAATGGCAAAACAACTACGACTGCATTAACAGGTCAGATTATGAAAGATTATTATGAAAGTGTATTTATTGTTGGCAATATAGGAAATGCATATACAAAAGAAGCTCTTAATACGAATGAAAAATCTGTTACAGTGGCAGAAATAAGCAGTTTTCAATTGGAAACAATTGAATGTTTCAAACCACATGTTTCTGCAATTTTAAATATAACACCGGATCATTTAAATCGTCATCATACAATGGATAATTATGTAGCAATCAAACAGGCTATCACAAGCAATCAGACAGCAGATGATTTTTGCGTATTAAACCATGAAGATGAATATTTAAAAGCTTTTGTATCTAAGTGTACTGCTAAAATAATATGGTTTTCATCAAAACAGGAATTAAAAGATGGATATTATTTGTCAGGTGATATTATTTGCAAAGCAGTTAATGGAAAAAAGGAAGAATTACTGAACATACACGATATGAAATTATTAGGCCTACACAATGTGGAAAATGTCATGGCAGCGATTGCGATGAGTGAGGCTTTTGGAGTTCCGATGAATTCTATTCTTACAACAGTAAAGGAATTTAGGGCAGTTGAGCATAGAATCGAATATGTAGCAACAAAAAAAGGAGTGGATTACTATAATGATTCCAAAGGAACTAATCCGGACGCTGCTATTCAGGGAATAAAGGCTATGAATCGTCAAACCGTATTGATTGGCGGTGGATATGACAAGCAAAGCACATATGATGAATGGATAGAAAGTTTTGGGGGCAAGGTGAAATGTCTCGTATTAATTGGGCAAACAAGAGATAAGATTGCAGAATGTGCTAAGAAACATAATTTCACCAATATTATGATGGCAGACAGTCTGGAAGAAGCAATGGATATCTGTGAAAGAGAAACAGTACCGGGTGAGGCAGTGTTACTTTCACCAGCTTGTGCCAGTTGGGGAATGTTCCCTAATTATGAGGTTAGAGGAAAAATGTTTAAAGAACTTGTAATGAAAATTAAGGAGTGATAGTGTGCGGAGTTTAAGAGACGTAAAGAAATCTTCGGATTATTATATTGATTACAGTTTGATATTTATTGTTTTATTTTTACTGGGATTTGGTCTTATTATGGTCTATTCTACCAGTTCATATGAAGCATCTATTACTGCGTCTCTAAAAAATGATGCTGCTTATTATTTGAAAAAACAAGCTTTTGCTACAGTACTTGGATTAATTATGATGGTTATCGTAGCAAATATTCCATATCATTTTTGGGAAAGATTTGCTGTTTTAGGCTATATTGTATCAGCAGTGTTAATTATGCTGGTACTTACACCACTTGGATATGAAGCCAATGGTGCCAGAAGATGGTTAAATATCGGTATTTCCGTACAGCCGGCAGAGATTGCAAAGCTTGCAATGATATTATTCCTTGCAAGTATGATATGTAAAATGGGTAATGGTATTAAGACAAAAAAAGGATTTCGTATTGTATTGCTTGCACCGGTACCGATTAGCTTTTTAGTATGGCAGATAACAGAAAATATGAGTTCTGCTATTATTATTTTCGGGATTGCTTTTTTAATGCTGTTCGTATCCAGCCCAGATTATAAGAAATTCGTGGCGCTTGCAGCAGGCGGAGCAGCAGTTGTGGCGGTTGCAGTTTTTACCATTATAAAACTGGAGGAAAGTGGAAAGCTAGGTGTACGTGCATTACGTGTACTTGCATGGCTTGATCCGGAGGCGTATGCATCTGGCAAAGGATTTCAAACATTACAGGCACTTTATGCGATTGGATCGGGCGGTATATTTGGAAAAGGGCTGGGGCAGAGTATGCAAAAGTTAGGATTTCTTCCCGAAGCACAGAATGATATGATTTTCTCAATTATATGTGAGGAATTAGGTTTATTTGGTGGTATTGCTATTATTATATTATTTTTATTGTTGATATGGCGTTTTATGATTATTGCCAATAATGCACCGGATTTATTTGGTGCACTGCTTGTTGTCGGAGTCCTCGGACATATTGCGATTCAGGTTATTTTAAATATTGCAGTTGTAACCAATACAATTCCTAATACAGGTATTTCATTACCGTTTATAAGCTATGGTGGTACATCAGTTATGTTTTTATTAATTGAAATGGGATTAGTATTAAGCGTGGCTAAAGGAATAAAAGTAAAAGATTAGTATTTAAAATGGGATTGCGTACAAGGTACCATTTTCCGGCACTTGGATATAATATATTAGATTATTATATTCTGGAAGGTGAATCAGTGAATGCAATCCATATTCATGGAGAAATGCCGTTATGTGGTGAAGTAAAGATTCAGGGTTCTAAAAACGCAATATTGCCGGTACTGGCAGCAACATTATTGATAAAAGGCACCTGCATAATACAAAATTGTCCGGATATTTCGGATGTCGGATACATGTTGAAATTGTTAAAATGCATTGGATGTACGGTCTGCATGGATAATCATGAAGTGGTCATAGATGCAATAAATATAAAAGAAAACAGATTGCCAAAAGAGTATGTTACAAGTATGCGTTCTTCTGTTATTTTAATGGGAGCACTGCTCGCAAGAACAGGGGAAGTATCATTAGATTATCCTGGAGGCTGTGTAATTGGAGAACGTCCAATAGATATTCATGTAGAGGCATTACGTCAGCTTGGTACAGAATTTATTAACAGAGATAATGGTTTGACAGCAAAGGCATCTAAACTAAATGGCAAACAGATAAAACTTCCGTTCCCAAGTGTCGGTGCAACGGAGAATATCATTTTAGCAGCTGCTCTTGCACAAGGAGTTACTATCATACACAACAGTGCAAAAGAGCCGGAAATCAAATCGTTGTGTGAATTCTTGAATTTAGCGGGAGCTAAGATTACAGGATATGGAACGGAAAGTATATATATAGAAGGTGTAGAACAGTTAAGCCCCGTAGTCTATAAAACAGATTCGGATCGAATTGTGGCAGGAACTTATTTATTTGGTGCGTTAGCGACAGGGGGAGAAATTACTCTTCGAAATGCACCGGTATTATATATGACAAATGTTATTGATACAGCGATGCGAATTGGCGCAAATATACATATATTGCAAAATGATGTTATAATAAAAAGCAGTAGAACTTTAAATGCATTACCAATTATTGAAACAATGGTCTATCCGGGGTTCCCATCTGACTTGCAATCTATGTTGCTTGTTGTTTTATCACTTGCACAGGATGACAGCATAGTACGGGAAAATATATTCAGCAGTCGCTTCAAAGCCGCAGAAGAACTGAACCGTATGGGAGCTTCTATTCAGATTTCAGGTAGAGATGCACATATAAAAGGAAATAGAAAATTTAATGGAAAGATTGTTGTTGCAGAGGATTTGCGGGGTGGAGCGGCATTAGTATTAGCTGGTTTATGCGCAAGAGGAGATACCTTTATTAACAATTACCAATTTATTGAACGTGGTTATGAGGATATCTGCAGGGACTGCAGAGAATTAGGAGCTGTTATTAGGAGATACTGTGAAGAAACAAAAATCCAGGAAAAGGAAACACAAATATAAAAGTAAATATAGAGCACAAAAGAGAATTGACATATCGTGGTCAAATATGAAAAAACCCATTATTATCATTTCAATTCTTTTTGTAATTATTCTTGTGATATATATTGTGACTCAGATATATACAGTAGATACGGTTACGATTGAAGGTAATATCCATTACACAAATGAAGAGATTCAAGACATGGTAATGGGAGATGGCTGGGGAGATAATTCGATTTATCTTGCAATGAAATACAAAAATAAGGAAATCACAGATATTCCCTTCATCGAAACAATGGACGTCACAATTATGTCACCACATGCAGTTAAAATTACAGTTTATGAAAAAGCATTAGCCGGATATGTAGAATATATGGGTCAATTTTTTTATTTTGATAAAGACGGAATGATTGTAGAGTCATCAGATGTACGAACATTGGGAATTCCACAGATTTTAGGTCTTGAGTTTAATTATATTGTATTATATGAAAAACTTCCGGTAGAAAATGATGAAATTTTCAAACAAATTCTGGATGTCACACAGCTTTTGAATAAATATGATATTGATGTGGATAAAATTTATTTTGATAAAGACTATAATATTACATTATATTTTGAAGAAGCACGTGTTAAACTAGGTAGTGTAGATTATATTGATGAAAAAGTAATGAGGCTTAAATCCATACTTCCAGAGCTTGCTGGCAAAAAAGGCGTGCTCAGAATGGAAAGTTTCACGACAGATGTAGAAAATATTACATTTGAATTAGATGAATAGATAGGATAATATGGAAAAAATCAAAAAAAATCATTGCGTAAACATGAAAATAATTATATGATAAACAGTGTGAAGTTTAAAAGGAATGAAGGAGGAATTACCTTTGCTTGAAATTAAAACAAACGATGCAGAGTCCGGTGCAAAAATCCTTGTAGTGGGGGTTGGTGGTGCAGGTAACAATGCTGTTAATAGAATGATTGATGAAGACATCAATGGTGTAGACTTTATTGGAATAAATACGGACAAGCAGGCGCTTCAGTTATGCAAAGCATCTAAATTATTACAAATTGGTGAAAAACTGACCAAAGGTCTGGGAGCCGGAGCAAAACCGGAAATCGGGGAAAAAGCAGCCGAGGAAAGTTATGAAGAGTTAACAAGCGCATTACAAACCTATAATATGGTATTTGTAACTTGCGGTATGGGAGGCGGTACCGGTACTGGTGCAGCACCTGTTGTAGCTAAAATAGCAAAAGACCTTGGAATATTAACGGTTGGTGTTGTAACCAAGCCTTTCCGATTCGAAGCAAAAGCCAGAATGGCTAACGCACTTGTTGGAATTGATAAATTAAAAGGAAATGTAGATACCTTAATTGTAATTCCTAATGATAAACTTTTAGAAATAGTAGATCGTAGAACAACAATGCCAGAAGCTCTTAAAAAAGCTGATGAAGTTCTACAGCAGGCTGTACAGGGTATTACCGATTTGATTAATGTACCAGCTGTTATCAACTTGGATTTTGCCGATGTTCAGACAGTAATGCGTGGCAAAGGTGTTGCACACATTGGTATTGGATATGGTAAGGGTGATGACAAAGCAAGTGAAGCAATTAAGATGGCAGTAGAATCACCGCTTCTTGAAACAACCATTAAGGGTGCAACAGATGTAATTATCAATGTATCCGGTGACATTTCAATGTATGATGCAGATGATGCGGCTAATTATGTTCAGCAGATTGCAGGAGAAGATATTAATATTATATTTGGTGCAATGTATGATGATTCGCAGCCTGATTACTGCAAGATTACAGTAATTGCAACAGGACTTGAAGAATCAGCAGCAAGACCGGGTCTTGGAACATTTGGAGTTAAGCCAGGAATATCAACACCAAGGACAATTTCTCCATTATCAATGCAGAAAACAGGAACGACACCAAACACAACACCTGTAAGACAGAATTTCACAGGATTGCAAAAGCCGACTGATATTAGAAGCAAGGTAGAAGAAAATCAGTTAAAAATACCAGAGTTTCTTCAAAAAAAATAATTTGATTTAATTGAGACCATTGGAAAATATCCAGTGGTCTTTTTTTGTCGTTTTTTATAGACGAAAACGATTAGATTAAATGCTTTTTTTGACAAATTAAATCAGCTTACTTTCGTATACTATTTTTGGTGCAGGGAGGTGAAAAACATATATCAGATCTATATGGATTCCTTCTTTCTGATTAATTTTGTATATTTCTACTGTATGCTTAATGTAGGTGCCAGTATTCTAAAACGCCCTGTCACGCGTGGTAGAATATTTACGGGTGTTTTGCCGGTGCAATTCTTTACTGCCTTTTTATAATCATTCCAAACATATGGTTACCGGTTAAAATTGTCATGGGTTATTTTCTTCTTTCTATAGGGATGTTTATCTATACATATCATATTAAAAATATGAAAGATCTTTTCAGGGCTGTTGTAATTTCCTATGGAGTTACGGTTTTGACAGGTGGAAGTATTTCTTTGTTGACAAAGACAGTCAATACAACCCTTTGGAAATCAGAATTTGTAATCCCACTGGTATTTACTATTTCATGGATGATAAAAAAGGGAACAAAAATAATCAGGAATCAACGAAGCACGTCCTTTTGTGAAGTGATTCTTGAAATAAATGGTTTCACATTAAAGTTAAGGGCATTTATTGATAACGGAAACAGTCTGGTTGAGCCAATCAGTCAAAAACCAGTCAGTATAGTAGAAAAAAAAGCAATTCCAAAAGATACTATATTTCTGCCGGAAAAATACAGAGTTATTCCGTTTCACGCACTGGGAACGGATAAAGGAATCCTAAATGGCTATGAGGTCAGTAGTATAACAATTAAAAAGGATGAAATAAAATTATATATTAAGAATCCTGTGATTGCAGTCAGTGAGGAATATGTTTCAGGAAAAAAAGATTATCAAATGATTTTACATCCGAATTTACTTAAGGAAAGAGAGGAATTTAAATGATACTAAAAGTTACATTACCAGGCAAATTACAATTTAAAATTTCCAAAAAAGAGCCAGGACTTTTTATGATGAAGCATGGTGATATTCACTATATTGGAGGAACAGAAGTATTGCCGGCACCTTTAAATGCACAAAAAGAAAATGAGATGATTTCCGGTTTGGGCGGTGAAGATGATAATCATGCAAAAGCAGTGTTAATTGAGCATAATCTCAGATTGGTTGTATATATAGCAAAGAAATTTGACAATACAGGAGTGGGGGTAGAGGACTTGATTTCAATTGGAACGATTGGATTAATCAAATCTATTAATACATATAATCCTGAAAAAAATACTAAACTTGCAACTTATGCGTCAAGATGTATAGAAAATGAAATCTTAATGTATCTAAGAAGGAATAATAAGACAAAACTTGAGGTGTCCATTGATGAACCTTTAAATGTTGACTGGGATGGAAATGAATTACTTCTATCAGATATTTTAGGAACAGATGAAGATATAATATATAAAAATATCGAGAATGAAGTAGAACGCAAACTGCTCATTGCAGCCATTAATAAATTATCAGACAGGGAAAAGACGATTATTGAATTAAGATTTGGCTTGAACACGCCGGATGGAGAGGAGATGACTCAAAAAGAGGTTGCTTCGCTTCTGGGAATTTCGCAGTCGTACATTTCAAGACTTGAAAAGAAAATTATGAAAAGATTAAAAAGAGAAATGATAAAAGAATAAATCCCGTATGAAATGTGAATGATTCTAATAGATAAAATTATTAGTTACAAGAAAGGAGTCATTCACATGATTCAGGGAAAAGTGGAAATATGTGGTGTTAATACAGCAAAGCTTCCTCTCCTTAAAAATGCGGAGAAGGAAGCTTTATTTAAACGAATTAGTGAAGGAGATAATGAGGCCAGAGAAATTTATATTGAAGGAAATCTCAGACTGGTATTAAGTGTAATTAAAAGATTTCATTCCTCAAATGAAAATGTATATGATTTATTTCAAATTGGATGTATTGGTCTTATAAAAGCAATTGATCATTTCGCTACATCGCTTAACGTTAAATTTTCCACTTATGCAGTACCGATGATTATAGGAGAAATTAGAAGGTTTTTGCGAGATAATAATTCAATCAGGGTCAGCAGGTCGTTAAAAGATACAGCATATAAAGCAATTTATACAAGAGAATCCATGACCAGAAGAAATGCAACTGAACCGACAATTATGGAAGTGGCTAAAGAAATCGGAATTACAAAAGAAGAAGTGGTTTATGCTTTAGATGCCATTCAAAGCCCAATGAGTTTATATGAACCGGTTTATACGGATGGTGGAGATACCCTTTATGTTATGGATCAGGTAAGCGATAAAAAGAATAAAGAAGAAGTATGGGTAGAGCACATCTCATTAAGTGAAGCAATGAAAAGATTAAATGAACGTGAAAACGAAATTATTACGTTGCGTTTTTTTGAAGGAAAAACACAGATGGAAGTTGCGCAGATGATTGGAATTTCACAGGCACAGGTTTCAAGACTTGAGAAAAATGCTTTAAGAGTGATGAGAAATTATTTAAGGAAGTAACAAAGAAAAAAGATAAGCATAAACTAATAAAAAAGGAACTTAGTATGCTTTTTTCAGATTTAAAACAAAAAGAAGTTATCAATTTAAAAGATTGTAATATTCTTGGACATGTAACAGATTTGGAGTTTGATGCGTGCAGTGGCTGTATCCAGAGGCTCATCGTATCCAGTAAATCCTCGTTTCTTCCTTTTTTTCGATGTGATCAAGATTATGTCATCTATTTCAAACAAATAAAACAGATTGGTCCTGATGTAATAATTGTTGATTTATGCTGAAATAGTTGACATAAATTTTTTCATAACCTATAATGAAAAAAAGTAAACGATGGGGGTAATTGCATATGAAGTGTCCGTTTTGCGGTCATGAAAACACAAGGGTAATTGATTCAAGACCGGCTGAGGAAAATAATTCAATAAGAAGACGTCGTGTATGTGATGAGTGTGATAAGCGTTTTACCACATATGAGAAAGTAGAAACGATTCCTTTGATAATCATTAAGAAAGATAATAATCGTGAAGCTTATGATCGTTCCAAGATTGAAGCAGGTGTATTACGTGCATGTCACAAGCGTCCAATCAGTGCGAATCAGATTAATCATCTTATCGATGAAGTTGAAATAGATATTTTCAACATGGAAGAAAAAGAAATATCCAGTCAGGTTATTGGAGAACTGGTTATGAATAAATTGAAAGATTTAGAAGCAGTTGCATATGTCAGATTTGCCTCTGTTTATCGTGAATTTAAAGATATTAATACGTTTATGGATGAACTAAAGAAAGTAATGTCCAGTAAAGATAAATAAGGACTAACAGCCATGGAAGAAAAAAAGGAAAAACTTCAAAATATTAAACGTAAAATTGATATTGCCAATAAGTTTCGACTTGCATTTCTTTTTATTGCGGTTGTATTATTGGTTGCAATTTATTTTGGCAATAAAATTTGGGCAACAAGTGAATCTTATTTGCTTTTTAGAAAAAATGCCCTATTAATTACCGGCTGGGATGTAATTTTTATGGTAATTGCCACCTTTACAAAATTATTTTTTACGGTAAAATATAACAAGACTGTAAAACAGTCATAAAATGTATCTAGAAGAAAGGGAAAACACATGAAGAAAAAAGGAATTAAGCAAGTCCTTTTGATTCTGGTTGTTTTTTCACTTACTATTGCACTGTGCGCATGCACAGGTGATAAGACAGGTGATGGTTCTTCTCAGATTACCATTGGTATACCTCAGGATATTGAAGATAGTCTTGACCCACACAAAGCAGTTGCGGCAGGAACAAGAGAGGTATTATTTAATGTATTCGAGGGTTTAGTAAAACCGAATAGCAATGGTGATTTAGTCCCTGCAGTAGCAAGTGAATACCAGATATCAGAAGATGGAAAGAACTACATTTTTACACTTCGAGATGGAATCACATTTCACAATGGCAATCCAGTTACGGTAGAGGACATTAAAGCATCGATAGACAAATGCGCTGATACCACAAACGGAGAACCGTTAGTATCAGCGTTTTCTAATATTGAAGAAGTGAAGATTGTAGATGACAAGACAGTAGAAATTGTATTAAAGACAGAAGACACAGAATTTTTACCGAATCTTACAACAGCCATTATTCCGGCAGATTCATTGGATGATGATGCACCGGTAGGAACAGGACCATATAAGTATGTGTCTCGTTCACCGCAGGAAAATATTATCTTGGAAAAATATGATGGTTATTGGGGAACGCCCGCCAACATAGAGCATGTTGAATTTAAAATATGTGCCAATGCAGATTCTATTGTTATGAATTTAGAGGGTGGTTCTATTGATATGTTTGCACGTGTAACAACCGCGCAGGCATCACAGTTATCAGATCAGTTTGATGTGCTTGAAGGTACCATGAATCTGGTACAGGCATTGTATTTGAATCATGATGTAGAGCCATTTAATGATGTAAGAGTTCGCCAGGCACTTTGTTATGCAATTGATAAACAGAATATTTTGGATTTTGTATCGGATGGAAAAGGAACTCCTATTGGAAGCAGTGTATATCCTGCGTTTGGCAAATACTACATGCCTGAATTAAATGATACTTATGCACAGAATATTGAAAAAGCAAAAGAACTTTTAACCGAAGCAGGATATCCGGATGGATTCACCATGGAAATTACGGTTCCTTCCAATTATACACAGCATGTTGATACCGCTCAGGTTATAAAAGAGCAGTTAAAACAAATTGGAGTAACAGCCAATATTAATCTGGTTGAATGGGATACATGGCTTAGTGAAACATATATTAACCGTAATTACCAGTCAACAGTAGTAGGCGTAGATGCAAGTAACCTTTCAGCAAGAGCATTATTGGAAAGATTTAGTACGGATGCATCTAATAACTTTACCAACTACAGTAATGCAGATTACGACAAGGCATATGAAAATGCAAGAGCAAGTATAGATGATGCAGAAAAGACAGCATATTACAAAGAAT
Organism: uncultured Lachnospiraceae bacterium; assembly: GCA_964487395.1. GTDB lineage: Bacteria > Bacillota > Clostridia > Lachnospirales > Lachnospiraceae > RGIG8767. Next base: position 24,981 of record CAZAQH010000014.1, read on the forward strand.
GTGAAACTATATTAGCAACTGATGCAGCAAATGTTTATATACAGGATTTGCCGGAATTTGTAGCTATTAATAAAAAATATGCAGGATATGAATTTTATCCGCTATATGCACAGGATATTTCAAAAATATATCTGGTAGAATAGAACGTATTGTACGGAGGCAGGAAAATGAAATATATCGGTAAAAAAGTATTGAGTTCAATAGTTACATTACTGATTGTTTCTTTTCTTGTCTTCTTTGCGTTTGGGATTATACCGGGAGACCCCGCAACCGCCAAATTAGGTACACAGGCAACGCCTGAAAAAGTGTCCGCGCTAAGAGAAGAAATGGGATTAAACCGTCCACTGATTGAAAGATACTTCGAATGGCTCACAGGAGTTGTAAGAGGAGATTTTGGAGAATCTTACAGTTATAATATTCCGGTAACAGAGATGATAAAAGATAAATTGCCGGTAACAATTTTTCTGACCTTTTTTTCATTTATTATTATGCTTGTTATTTCGCAGGTGGTTGGTATATATACAGCAAGAAAAGAAGGAAAGTTTATTGATAAAGCAATTCTTATCGTGAATCAGATAATAATGTCCATTCCACCGTTTTTTTCGGGTATTTTAATTACATTATTTTTTGGTATTGTTTTTCGTGTTTTTACTCCGGGAGGTTATGTTTCTTATCAAACCAATTTTGGAGGATTTATAGCATATTTATTCTTCCCGGCTTTAGCGATTGCGTTACCTAAAAGTGCAATGACAATTAAGTTACTTAGAAGTTCATTGCTAGAAGAAAAAAAGAAGGATTATGTAAGGACAGCATATAGTCGTGGTAATTCCACAAAAGAGATTTTCTATCATCATATATTAAAAAATGCATGTATTCCGGTTATCACCTTTTTAGGAATGACACTTGCTGATATGATAGCAGGAAGTATTATTATCGAACAGGTTTTTAATATTCCAGGACTGGGAAGAATATTACTGACTTCTATTCAAAACAGAGATTATCCGGTTGTAGAAGCGATTATTATATGTATTGCATTTTTAGTTATAGTGATTAATTTATTAGTAGATTTTATATATAGAAAAGTAGATCCCCGTATCACACTGGAATAAGGACAGCTTATGAAAATCAAAAAAAGAAATTTCAATATTATATTGGGAAGCATTTTATCCGGGATTGTTCTTGTGCCAGCACTGATCGGTCTTTTTGTGACGCCATATGATCCTGAAACAATGGATGCAGCAGCTAAATTATCAGGAATATCTATTACACATATAATGGGATGTGATAATTTCGGAAGAGATATTTTTAGTAGAGTTATGGCAGGAAGCAGTGTTACCATGATTATTGCCGGCGTGACGGTATTAATAGGAGTGATTATAGGTACATTGATAGGTGCGTTTTCTGGTTATTATGATGGAGTTTTTGATGAAATTACGATGCGTATTAATGATGCATTATTTACATTTCCAAGTATTTTGCTTGCACTAACTTTTATAAGTTTATTTGGTTCTGGAAAATATCAGGTTATGCTGGCGCTTGGAATTGCATTTATACCGAGTTATGCAAGAATAGTCAGAAGCGAATTTATAAGATGTAAAAATATGGATTATGTAAAGAGTGCAAAACTTGCAGGTGCAGGAGATTTACGAATTATGTTTGTACATATTCTGCCCAATGCATTTTCTGTGTTATCATCCTCTATACTAATTGGATTTAATAATGCGGTGTTAGCAGAAGCAGGCTTGAGCTTTTTAGGAATTGGAGTACAGCCACCGGATGCGAGTCTTGGCAGGATGCTAAGTGAAGCACAGACATATTTGTTTTCAGCACCAACCTATGCGTTATTTCCGGGCATTGCCATTATTATTATGATTTTGGGAATTACTCTTTTGAGCGAAGGGTTAAAAGAGGTGAAATCATGTTAAAAATAGAAAATTTAGAGATAGAATTTCATGATCATATTATTCCGGAGACGGTTGTTCATCATTTTAACATGGAGATGGAAGCAGGAGAAATTGTGGGTATTGTGGGTGAATCAGGCTCAGGCAAAACGATGACAGCACTTGCAATTGCAGGATTACTAAATCGACATGATATGAAAAAATCCGGAAAGGTAGTATTTGAAGGGCAGGAACTGCTGGGGTGTAAAAGAGAAATCTTACGTAAATTACAGGGCAATGATATCAGTATGATTTTTCAGGAGCCAATGACAAGTTTAAATCCGGTAAAGAAAATTGGATGGCAGGTGGAAGAAAGTTTAAAAATCCATACAGATTTATCAAAGGAAGAACGAAAAGAAAAGGCTCTTAAAGCATTAGAAGAAGTAGAACTTGATAATCCGGAATGGGTTTACAATGCATATCCACATCAGTTATCCGGTGGAATGAGACAAAGAGTTATGATTGCAGCAGCAATGATAAATGTCCCTAAATTATTAATTGCAGATGAACCAACGACAGCACTGGATGTGACACTTCAGGCTCAGATTGTAGAATTGTTACAAAAAATAAACAGAGAAAAGAAAACAGCCATTTTGTTTATTTCACATGATTTAAGTCTTGTCAGTAGACTCTGTAAAAGAGTTTTTGTCATGAAAGATGGCTATTTAATTGAAAGCGGGGATGCAGAGCAGATTTTCAAAAATCCAAAGGAAGAATATACGAAACAGTTAATTGATGCAATTCCTAAGATGGAAAAAAGGAACTAATATGGAACATACAATTCTTGAGTTAAATAACGTTTCTTTATCATTAAAAGAAAGTGCAGACAGTTTTTCTTTAAAACCGAAAAAAAAGGAAATACTTCATGACATTTCTTTTGCAATGAAAGAAAAAGAAATCATAGGACTAATTGGTGAGAGTGGGTGTGGAAAATCTACGCTTGCACAGACCATATTGGGATTTTATAAGGATTATACCGGTGAGATTAAATTTGAAAATACAGTACAGGAACATGCAGCTCAAATGGTTTTTCAGGATCCATACAGCTCGCTAAATCCAAAAAAAACGATTCGTTTCATTTTGAAGGAACCCTTAAAAATGAAAGGCGGTTTTACGAAAGAAGAAATGGAAGATAAAATCAGAAGTATGCTTCATCGAGTAGGACTTGAAGAAGAGTATCTGGATAGATATCCCAGTGAACTTTCCGGTGGACAGAGACAGAGAATCTGTATTGCACAGGCATTGATGCTGTCACCTAAGCTTTTAATAGCGGATGAACCGGTTTCGGCTCTTGATGTAACAATTCAGGCGCAGGTAATGGACTTACTTTTTTCATTGCATAAAGAAATGGGATTATCCATTTTATTTATCTCGCATGATTTGAGGTTGGTTTACCAGATATGTGACCGGGTTATGATTATGAAAAACGGAAAGATTATTGAACTTCAGAATGTTGATGACATATTTGCAAATCCAAGAGAAGAATATACAAAAAAATTGTTAAAAGATGCTAATTTATATTAAACATTTGATTTTTTTGACCGATAAATATATTATAATAATACAAGATTATTAATTTGAATTGAAAGGTGGTGAGGTTTTTGGGAATATCAGCAATGAATTCATATCAGGATTTTCAAAGTAATTACAGAATTAATGATATACCGCGTGTGAACGTGGATGATGTCAAAGCACAGGAAACAGTCAAAACTCCTGAAGATCTTAGCCCCATTATTACAATAGAAGAACAACAGATAGATAATCGCGCCAGAAGTGTAGATCCCAATGAAGTATCACTTACCTTTAATAAAAATGATGACTTTTCCAATATTGGTGCGGACAAAGAATTACAGACATTAGATATTCAGAAAGCAATTTCAGATATGAAACAGGATTCAATTTTTCGAGAATATCAATATTTTGTTGGAAGTGCCAGCAATGTATTTCAGTCAGAAGATGGAAAGGTATTAGCAAAATTATAAAAACAAAACCTTGTGGGGTTTTGTTTTTTTTTATATACTACTGAGTAGTGATTTAATATTTAAAGAAAGTAACTTTTTTAGAAAGCAGGATAATCATGTTTAAGTGTTTTTACCCAGATGCATATTATGCGTCAGCATATGTGATTGAATATGAAGAACTTTATAGACAGGGATATAGAGGTATTATTTTTGATATTGATAATACCTTGGTTCCACACGGAGCAAAAGCAGACGAAAGAAGTATTCAATTATTTAGGAGACTTAAGGAAATAGGATTTGATGCATTGCTTTTATCAAATAATAAGGCAGAACGTGTTGCTATGTTTAATGAACCGATTGGAGTGCATAGTATTCACAAGGCAAATAAACCATTTCTAGAAAAATATAAAGAAGCAATGCAGATTATGAAGACAGATACTGACAATACACTTTTTGTTGGAGATCAGCTTTTTACGGATGTATGGGGGGCTAAAAAGGCGGGAATACGTACATTTTTGGTAAAACCCATCAATCCAAAAGAAGAAATTCAAATTGTTTTAAAAAGAATATTAGAGCGGGTAGTTTTGCACTTTTATTTCAAACAACAGAAAAGAGAGAAAAAAGATGATTAATGGGACTACAAAATTAATGGGTTTAATTGGAAATCCGGTAGCACATACACTATCTCCGGTTATTCACAATACTATAGCAGAGAAAATGGGCATTAATATGATTTATGTACCACTTCCGGTAAAGGATAATCTAAAGGATGCAATAAAAGGAGCCTTTTCATTACAAATACAAGGATTAAATGTTACTGTTCCATATAAGACGCAGGTAATTCCTTTTTTAAAAGAAGTGAATGAAAAGGCTAAAATAATTGGTGCTATAAATACATTGGTTCCTGATACAGATGGATATATTGGGTATAATACAGATTATTTGGGATTATATCAGGCACTTATCAGTGAAGGATTTAAGATACAAGGGCAGAAGATTGCGATTATAGGGGCAGGGGGCTCTGCCAGAGCAGCAGCTTTTTTGTGTGCGTGGGAAAAGGCAGAAAAGATTATCATTATCAACCGTACCTTGGAGCATGCCAAACATATAGTGGAAGATGTAAAAAAGGAGGCGGGCTTTGACGAGATTTATGCTCTTTCAATGGAAGAACTAAATCAGATAAGTGATAGCGGATATCTGGCACTTCAGGCTACAAAAGTTGGACTTGCACCTAATATCAATGATACGCCTATATCAGATGATACGTTTTTTGAAAGATTATGCGGAGCATATGATTTTATTTATAACCCGGCAGATACACAATTTATGAAGCTCGCAAAGGACAAAGGAATACCGGCTTATAATGGACTTAAAATGTTGTTATATCAGGCTGTAGAGTCTTTCCAAATTTGGAATCAAGTTAAGGTACCGGAAGAAATTATTGAATTTACATATGAAAAATTAAAAAGGGAACTGTATGAAAAAGAATAATATTATTCTTATTGGGTTTATGGGATGCGGCAAAACAAGTGTTGGACATCTTTTGAGTCGTATTCTTCAGTATCATTTTATTGATACAGACAGCCGAATAGAAGAAAAAGAAAAAAGAACAATAAAAGAAATATTTGCAACAGATGGAGAATCAGTTTTTCGCCAGATGGAGACGGAATGCATCAAGGATTTACTTAGAGAAGAGAATCAAGTTCCCATGATTATATCAGTGGGAGGCGGTCTGGTCTTGAAAAAAGAAAATCAGGAGTTATTGAAAGAACTTGGGACAGTTATTTTTTTAGATGCTTCGGATGATACATTATATGAACGGTTAAAGCAAGATACGAGTCGACCATTATTACAGACAGAAAATCCAAAGGAACGAATCAGTTCACTTTTATTGGAACGAAAACCTATCTATGAGGAAAGCAGTACTATTATAATAGATGTCAATAACAGTAGTATTCTTAAAAGTGCAAATGAAATAATTGATGTTTTAGGACTTAAAAAGTGAATAGAGAGGAATTGATATGAAGATATTAGTAATAAACGGACCAAATTTGAATTTTCTTGGAATCAGGGAGCCGGATTTGTATGGCAAACAGGATTATGCTTATCTTGTGAATATGATAGAGGATAAAGCAGTAGAAACATCATGTGAGATTGAATGTTATCAAAGTAATCATGAGGGAGCAATTATTGACCGTATTCAAGCGGCATATTCAGATGGGACAGAAGGAATTGTAATTAATCCGGGAGCATATACACATTACAGTTATGCGATACATGATGCACTTAAGAGTATTCCGATACCAAAAGTGGAAGTGCACATTACAGATATTCAAAGCAGAGAAGAATTTCGTAAGATTTCCGTTACAGCACCAGCATGTGATAAACAGATAGTTGGAGAAGGACTTAATGGATATTTGCATGCAATTGATGTTTTGAGAAATTAGGATGCCAAAAAAAGTGTTGAAAAAACATGGATTATAGTATAAACTAAGAAAGAATTATAACGTGATATAAATTAGGAGGATTAATTATGATTTCTGCAGGTGATTTCAGAAATGGTGTTACAATTGAAATGGAAGGTAATATCTTTCAGATTATCGAATTTCAACATGTAAAACCTGGAAAGGGAGCCGCATTTGTCCGGACAAAATTAAAGAACATCAAGAGTGGCGGTGTTGTGGAAAAAACTTTCCGTCCAACTGAAAAATGCCCACAAGCACGTATTGATAGAAAAGAT
>CAZAQH010000015.1:0-30984 GCA_964487395.1 uncultured Lachnospiraceae bacterium
ATGCTCTTAGAATTGTACCTTATGCTAACCCATTCAGAACATATCCATTAGTTAATGACTATGAGAAGTTCAAAAAGTTAGTAGAAGAAAAGAACGTAGATTGCTATATCGTTAATACAGGTGATTTCATGGGAACAAAATGTAAACCAGCTGATACATTAGGAATTCTTGAGACAATCGTTGAAGGAAAAGCTAAATTTGAGCAGTGGGGACCTTTTGAAGATATCGAAATCATGTATGACTGGTCAGGCAAAACAGCAGACTTTATGCCAAACTTAAAAGATGCTGATTATGTTTCTCAGTTAAAGAACGCTATTCAGAACCGTGTAGATGCAGTTAAAGGCTTTGCAACCAAGAAAGATGGTTATGATAAACTTCCTGATGAAGCACTTGCAGCATTAGAGAAGATTGTTAAAGAAGCAGCAACTCTGTAATTGATTCCAAATAATATTAAATTTAAAACCGCGATAAACGAAAATTCGTTTATTGCGGTTTTTTTTGGTTGTAATTTCCAACAAAAATATTGTAAGACGGTTGTATTTAATGCTTGTTTTGCGTATAATATAATTAACCTGAAATGTTTGATAACTCCTGATGTTTTGAACCTACATTTACTTTAAACGGGACTCCTATATTGCTTAATGGATGTCAGGCCTTAGTAACTGGAGGAAGGCAGAAGTTTTAGCTGCGGTAACCCACCTAGCAGTTTGCTAGGAGTCAAAATACAGGAACCGGCATTTCGGGGAACTATGAAACCAAAGACGTTTGGCTTTGCTAATCGTTTATGGGACAAAAGAAAAGCAACCAATGGGGTTGCTTTTCTTTATCTAATTATGAAAGTTACTACATATATTTTTACATATAGAAAGAAAAGAGGTTACAAAAATATTGTTTAGGAAGAAGATATGGTTTTGTATTCTTGGAATAGTAGTTTTAATTTTAATTTTATCCACTTATTTTGTGAAGACTACTTATAAGCATCCCAAGGGTGAATACATAGAAAATAGTATTGTGAAACAGGAGATGACAACGATAGGAATAATTAACGAGGATATGATATCGTTAAATCAGTTACTGGATGAAGATACTTTTTTGCAGGAAGGAAAGCTTAGATTTGATGATTTTTACAAAATTGAAAACGAATTGCAGATAAATAGCAATACGATAACAGATAAAAAATATCAAAAGGATAGTTATATTTTAAGGGAAGACTGGAACGTATATTTTAAACTTGTTATAGATAAGTATGGACAGGAAAAGATTGTCAAAGAAGATGTTTGTTTCATTACAAAGGGAGAGAATGTCAAAGACAAAGAAGGAATAGTTCAAAGTAATAATTATATTTTAACAGATAAGGGAATGTATCAATATAAGATTGAAAAATTCACTTCGTATATAGGGAATGAAGTTACGATTATTCAATACGAAAATAATATTTTGGATATTGATAATATTGTACAGAACAATATTTTTTTAGCGAATATATATGTAATGGATGAAAAAGAAGGATTTACATTTTTCTGGAACAATTACGAGATAAGACTACCTGCAACAAAGAAATATTCATGTGAAGATATGATTGCGGATATTACACTTGATGAATCTGGGATTATGGATATAAATAGGAAACAGGATAGAGTTGGTGGTAAGTTACTACGGATTACGGATGAAGAGATTGAAATTGAAAATAGTGGAATATTCAAAATATCAGAGAATATGCAGATATACCAGTTATATGGGAAGCTTAGCAATAAAGAAGTGGGAGATTTACGTATTGGATATTCCTTTTCTGATTATGTAATAGAAGATGGCAAGGTGGAAGCATGTCTTATCATGAAAGAAGAAGACATGGATACGATTCGTGTTTTAATTAAGAATTCAAATTATGAAGGAAGAATACATGAATCGGTTTCATTCACCTGTGATACTGGATATACAGTTTGTCTGTTATCAAATAGCAAAGAAGAAACTGTGGCAAAAAATGCAGGAGAAGTTATGGTAATAGAATCAAAGGATTTAAAATTAGAAAATGAAAGAATGAAAGTGATTCCGGATGCGTTGTCAGGCAATATTTCCATCACAAGTATAAAACGAGCACAAGGGACACCGGTTTATCGTGGAAGTCTTGAAATTGAAAAACAGGATGAAGGGCTATTAGTTATTAATGAGGTTTTGTTAGAGGAATATTTATATAAAGTGGTTCCAAGCGAAATGCCTGCGTCATATCCTTTTGACGCATTAAAGGCACAGGCAATTTGTGCAAGAACTTATGCCTATGGCAAGATGATTCATACAGGACTGGCGCAATATGGAGCACATGTAGATGATAGCGCGGGATTTCAGGTTTATAATAATATTGCAATGCAAAGTGCAACCACACGTGCTGTGAAAGAAACACTTGGCGAAGTTTTGTGGTACGAAGATTCTCCGATTGGAGCATATTATTATTCTACATCATGTGGAGCCGGAACAGATACTTCGGTCTGGAATGGTTATGGCGGAGATTCGCCGGATTATTTGCAACCACAGATGATTAATAAGGATAAGGAAAAAGAGAAAGCAGAAGAACTAAAAAACGAAGAGAATTTCAGAGAATTCATTGTAGGTTCTGATGAGGATTATTTCGAAAAGGAAGAAGGCTGGTTCCGATGGACTTATGAAGCAGAGGAGTTTGACGAAGAACATTTGCTTGAAATATTGCAAAAAAGATATGACAGTAATTCGAACCTTATTTTGACTAAGGATTCATCCGGTGATTTTACGAGTATTCCAATAAAGAAGATTGGTAAGATAAAGGATATTTCTATTATCAAAAGAAATGCAGGCGGAGTTGCAGATGAATTGTTAATTACGGGAGATGAAGCCACTGTAAAGGTAGTGTCCGAACTGAATATACGTTATGTGTTAACAGACGGTATATCAAAGGTGGTCAGACAAAGTGGCGATGAAGTAAGGACGGATACATTGCTTCCAAGTGGTTATTTTGTGATAGACACTAGCAAAGAAAAAGGATATGTGGTAGGATACAAACTGATTGGTGGAGGATTTGGTCATGGAGTCGGTATGAGTCAGAATGCTGCCAAAGAAATGAGCAAAGCAGGAATGAATTATCAGGATATTCTGATATTTTTTTATGAAAACAGTTATATCAAAACGATTCAGACCAGAGAGGAATAAAAGTTCATGATTAAAAAAATCATTATTATAATCAGGGATTTTGCAAAACAGCTGTCACGTGATAATGTAGCTGCCTTTGCGTCCAGTACAGCTTTTTTCTTTTTTCTCTCATTAGTACCTATGCTAATGATTATTTGCTCTGTTTTGCCATATACGCCATTGACAGAAGATAATTTGATGACGGCAGTTACCAGAATCACTCCGGATACAATGGATCCGCTTATGGTTTCAATAATTAGTCAGGTATATGATAAATACAGCAACGTACTTCCGATTGCTATTATTGTTACAATTTGGTCTGCCGGAAAAGGCATGCTTGCACTTATGAGAGGACTTAATGTAGTTAATGGAGTTCTGGAAAATCGTAATTATTTTATTTTACGATTGGAAGCCTCTTTTTATACAGTATTGACAATTGTTGCACTTATGTTATCACTAGGCTTTTCTGTATTCGGAAAATCCATTATTAATTCGCTTTCTAATGGACTGCCGCAGATTAGTAAACTGGTTTATGGAATCGTGCATATGCGTTTTTTGTTTGTATGGATTTTTTTGGCAGTTATTTTTACCATCATTTATACTTTTTTACCAAATAAGAAATTGAAAATAAGATACCAGATTCCCGGGGCTATTTTTGCATCTATTACATGGAGTGTTTTTTCATTTGCTTTTTCCATTTATGTTGATGATTTTAAAGGCATGTCTACTTATGGTAGTTTGAGCACAATTGTACTTATTATGGTTTGGCTATATTCCTGTATTTCTATTTTCCTGGTGGGTGCTAATATGAATCGATATTTTAAACCGGTTATCAAGGTATTAATGAAGAAAAAGAGTAAAGAAATAAATTATTACTGAAAAATCACTTGACATAAATTAGGAATTTAATTAGTATTAAAGCAGTTGAAATGCTATGAAGATGATTGCAAAAGGGATTTTGCATATAGTAGGAATACATTTTCGTATAGAGAGAGGGAGTCATCGGCTGAAAGCTTCCTTACGTTCAGATGTATGACGAAGTTCTCATTGGAGCAGCTTAGGTGAAGTCGCAGATGAGTAGCCTATGACGTATTTGGCACGTTACGCTATTAAGAGCCCGATTTATCGGGAATATGGGTGGTACCGCGGATATAATTCGTCCCTAGTGTTAGTTGACACTAGGGATTTTTTAATCCAAGAAATGATATGGCAGAAAGGAGCCGTTATGAAAGAAAAGTTAGATAAAATTAAAGTGGAAGCATTAAAACAGATTGAAAACAGTGATGCACTTGAGAAATTAAATGATGTCAGAGTTAATTTCCTAGGTAAAAAAGGAGAACTGACAGCAGTTCTTAAGGGCATGAAGGATGTTGCACCAGAGGACCGTCCTAAGATTGGACAGTTAGTTAATGAGACAAGAGAAGAAATTGAAAAAGTATTAGAAGATGCTATTCGTAAGATGGAACAGTTAAAACGCGAAGCTCAGATGAAACAGGAAGTTATAGATGTCACACTTCCGGCAAAAAAGAACAGTGTAGGTCACAGACATCCTAATACCATTGCAATGGAAGAAGTAGAAAGAATCTTTATTGGAATGGGCTATGAAGTAGTAGAAGGCCCGGAAATTGAGACAGATTATTATAATTTTGAAGCATTAAATATTCCGGCAGATCATCCGGCAAAGGATGAACAGGATACTTTTTATATTAACAGTGAATTTTTACTGCGTACCCAGACATCCGGTACTCAGGTGCATGTTATGGAAGAAGGTAAACTTCCTATTCGTATGATTGCACCGGGAAGAGTGTTCCGTTCAGATGAAGTGGATGCAACACATTCACCATCATTCCATCAGATAGAAGGTCTTGTAATTGATAAACATATTACATTTGCAGATTTAAAAGGAACATTAGCTGAATTTGCAAAAGAATTATTTGGAGAGGACACAAAAGTAAGATTCCGTCCACATCATTTCAACTTCACAGAACCAAGTGCAGAGATGGATGTTTCCTGCTTTAAGTGTGGAGGAAGTGGATGTCGTTTTTGTAAAGGAACCGGCTGGATTGAAATATTAGGTTGTGGACTTGTTCATCCAAATGTACTTACTATGAGCAAAATTGATCCTGAAGTTTACAGTGGTTTTGCTTTTGGTATCGGACTTGAGAGAATTGCATTATTGAAATATGAAATCGATGATATGCGTTTATTGTATGAAAACGATGTTCGATTCCTGAAACAGTTTTAATAATAGAAAGAAAGGACAGTAAAATTATGAATACAGCATTATCATGGATTAAAGCATATGTGCCGGATTTAGATTGCAGTGCACAGGAATATCTTGATGAAATGACATTATCAGGAACAAAAGTAGAAACGTTTGATAATTTAGATAAAAATTTGGATAAGATATATGTAGGACAGATTGAAAGTATTGAGAGACATCCTGATGCAGATAAATTGATTATCTGCCAGGTTAATCTTGGAAAAGAAAAGTTACAGATTGTAACAGGAGCAAGTAATGTTAAAGTAGGTGATAAGGTTCCTGTTGTAGTAGATGGTGGAAAAGTTGCAGGTGGTCATGATGGCGGTCCTCTGCCGGAAGATGGAATTGTAATTAAAAACGGGAAATTAAGAGGAATTGAAAGCTATGGTATGATGTGTTCCATAGAAGAATTGGGCTCTAATCGCGATATGTACCCAGAAGCTCCGGAAGAAGGAATTTACATTTTCCCAGAGAATACAGAAGTAGGAAGCGATGCAATTGCAGCACTTGGACTTCGTGATACCGTATTTGAATATGAAATCACATCAAACCGTGTAGACTGCTACAGTGTAATTGGTATTGCAAGAGAAGCTGCCGCAACCTTTAAAAAGCCTTTTTATGCACCTGAGGTTAATGTAGTAGAGAACGGTGAAAAGATTGAAGATTATATTTCAGTAGAAGTTAAGGATACAGATTTATGCTCCAGATATTGTGCAAGAGTCTGCACTAATATTAAAATCGCTCCATCACCGGAATGGATGCAGAGACGACTTGCAGCAAGTGGAATCCGTCCAATTAATAATCTTGTAGATATTACCAATTATGTAATGGAAGAGTATGGCCAGCCAATGCATGCATTTGATTTAAGCACCGTCGCAGGCAAGAAAATCATTGTAAAACGTGCAAAAGATGGAGATACCTTTGAAACCTTAGATGGTCAGACAAGAAATCTGGATTCCGAGATTTTGATGATTTGTGATGCAGAAAAAGAGATTGGTATTGCCGGTATTATGGGTGGTGATAATTCAAAGATTACAGATGATGTTAAGACTGTTTTATTCGAAGCCGCTACTTTTAATGGAGCAAATATCAGAAAATCTGCTAAAAGACTTGGACTTCGTACAGATGCATCCGGTAAATTTGAAAAAGGACTGGATCCTAGAAATGCAGAAGATGCAATTAACCGTGCCTGCCAGTTGATTCAGGAACTTGGATGTGGTGAAGTGGTAAGCGGAATGGTGGATGTATGTGAGCCATTAAAGCCACTTAGAAAAATTGCATTTAGACCGGATAGAATGAATGAATTGTTAGGAACAGATGTATCAAAAGAAGAAATGCTTTCTATTTTTGAAAAACTGGAACTTAAATATGATGAAAAAACAAATGAACTTATTATTCCTTCTTTTAGACAGGATTTAGAAGGAGTTGCAGATTTAGCAGAAGAAGTTGCAAGGTTTCACGGATATGACAAGATTCCAACGACTCTGCCAAGTGGTGAAGCAACAACGGGTAAGCTCCCATTCAAATTACGAATCGAAGAAAAAGCAAAAGATATTGCACAGTATTGTGGATTTTCACAGGGCATGAGTTACTCTTTTGAAAGTCCTAAGGTATTTGATAAGTTATTAATACCACAGGATGATGTACTTCGTAATGCGATTATGATATCTAATCCATTAGGGGAAGATTTCTCTATTATGAGAACAATTTCTTTAAATGGAATGCTGACCTCACTTTCTACCAACTATAATAGAAGAAATAAAGATGTACGCTTATATGAACTTGGCAATATTTATTTGCCTAAGGAATTACCATTAAAAGAATTACCAGATGAAAGAATGCAGTTCACTTTAGGATTTTATGGTGAAGGTGATTTCTTTACCATGAAAGGTGTTGTAGAAGAATTTTTCGAAAATATTGGTATGATGGAAAAAGTAACATATGATCCAAATGCAGGTAAGAGTTTCCTTCATCCGGGGCGTCAGGCTAATATTATATATAAAGATACGGTAATCGGATATCTGGGTGAAGTACATCCACAGGTACTCGATAATTATGATATTGGTGTAAAGGCATATATTGCGGTAATTGATATGCCAAGTATGATTGATTTTGCTACCTTTGACAGAAAATATGAAGGAATAGCAAAATATCCGGCAGTTACTCGTGATATCAGTATGGTAGTACCAAAAGAAATCAGGGTTGGACAGATAGAGAGTATGATTGCCCAGCGTGGTGGAAAGATATTAGAAGGTTATTCTTTATTTGATATTTATGAAGGCGAACAGATTAAGGCCGGTTATAAATCAGTTGCTTATTCTATCGTATTCAGAGCAAAAGACAGAACTCTTGAAGATAATGATATTGCAGGAGCTATGAAGAAAATTTTGAATGGTCTTGAAAGCCTGGGAATCGAATTGCGCCAATAAGGAGGCATTGTAATGGTAAAAAAGAATGTTTGGAAAGAATATAGTAAAAAACAGATTGAAGAGACAGATGATTTTGCCAAAAAGTATTGTGATTTTTTAGATCATGGTAAGACAGAAAGAGAATGCATTGATCAGATTGTTAATCGAATTGAAAAATGCGGTTATCATGAATTACAGGATAATATCAAAAATGGGAAAAAACTTAAAAAGGGTGACAAAGTATATTCTGTTTGCATGAATAAAAGTATTGTGATGTTTCAGATTGGTGAGGAGCCAATGGAAAACGGCATGAATATTTTAGGAGCTCATATTGATTCTCCAAGACTTGATATTAAACAGAATCCATTATATGAAGATGGTGGAATTGCTTATCTTGACACTCATTATTATGGCGGAGTTAAAAAATATCAGTGGGTAACCTTGCCACTTGCACTGCATGGTGTAATCGTAAAAAAAGATGGAACCACAGTTGAAATAAATATTGGTGAGGATGAGGATGACCCTGTTTTCTTTGTATCAGACTTATTAATTCATCTTGCACAGGATCAGATGGAAAAGAAAGCTTCTAAGGTAATTGAAGGAGAAGCCCTTGATATTGTAGTAGGCAATATTCCTTTTTCTGATAAAGAAGAAGATAAGGAAGACATAACAGCAGTTAAAAATAACGTATTAAAGATTTTAAAAGAAATGTATGACATTGAGGAAGAAGACTTTATTTCAGCAGAGCTTGAAGTGGTACCTGCCGGAAAAGCAAGAGAAGCAGGATTTGACAGAAGTCTTATTCTTTCCTATGGACATGATGATAGAGTATGTGCTTTTTCATCTTTAGAAGCAATGCTTGAAGTAACAGATGCAAAGCGTACTACCTGTTGTATTTTAGTTGATAAAGAAGAAATAGGAAGTGTAGGAGCAACTGGAATGCGTTCTAATTTCTTCGCAAATACAGTTGCCGAGGTGCTTAATCTTACAGGTACTTATAATGATTTGATTTTAAGAAGATGCCTTGCTAATTCTTATATGCTTTCTTCCGATGTAAATGCGGCTTATGACCCAACATATGCATCACAGTTTGATAAGAAAAACACATCTTTCTTAGGACAGGGAATGATATTAATTAAGTTTACCGGTTCTAGAGGCAAGAGTGGATCAAATGATGCAAATGCAGAATATATTGCACAAATAAGAAAAGCAATGGATACAGATGGTATTATCTATCAGACAGCAGAACTTGGAAAAGTAGATGCCGGCGGTGGTGGAACAATAGCTTATATTCTTGCTTTATATGGAATGAATGTAATTGACTGTGGAATTGCGGTTCTCAACATGCATGCACCATGGGAAGCTATCAGTAAAGCAGATTTATATGAGACGAAACGTGGTTATGCAACATTTTTAAGGGAGCTTGGAAAATAAAAATGAGTACGCAGGATGAACAAGCAACAATGAAAACTTCAGATTTTTATTTTGACCTTCCGCAGGAATTGATTGCCCAGGATCCGTTAGAGGATAGGGCTTCTTCCAGACTATTGATGCTTGATAAGAAAACGGGAAAAACAGCACACCATATTTTCCATGAGATTGGTAATTATTTACAACCTGGAGATTGTCTTGTTTTAAATAATACCAAGGTTATACCGGCAAGACTGCTGGGAATAAAAGAAGATACAGGGGCGGCTGTTGAAGTTCTCTTATTAAAAAGAAGAGAAAATGATATTTGGGAAGCCTTAGTAAAGCCAGGTAAAAAATTAAGACCGGGAGCCAAAATTGTATTTGGAGACGGAGTATTACATGCAGAAATTTTAGAGGTTGTACAAGAAGGTAATCGTCTGGTACAATTCAGTTATGAAGGTATTTTTGAAGAAGTGCTTGATAAATTAGGTGAGATGCCACTTCCACCATATATCACACATAAATTGCAGGATAAGAATCGTTATCAGACAGTTTATGCCAAATATGAAGGATCAGCGGCAGCACCAACAGCAGGACTTCATTTTACCAAACAGCTTTTAAAGGAAATGGAAGAAAAAGGAATTGTAATTGCCTATGTTACGTTGCATGTAGGACTTGGAACATTTCGACCGGTTAAAGTTGATAATATTTTAGAACATCACATGCACTCTGAGTATTATCAGATTACTGCTGATGCGGCAGAAAAAATCAATCATGCCAAGGCAACCGGACACAGGGTAATATGTGTAGGAACTACCAGCTGTAGAACGATAGAAAGTGCAGCAGATGAAAATGGTCATTTAACCGAATGTTGTGATAATACTGAGATTTTTATTTATCCGGGCTATCAGTTTAAGGTATTGGATGCACTTATTACGAATTTTCATTTACCGGAATCAACATTGGTGATGCTAGTATCGGCACTGGCAGGCAGAGAACATGTACTTGCTGCATATCAAGAAGCAATCAAGGAAAAATACCGTTTCTTTTCATTTGGTGATGCTATGTTTATCACGGATTTTATGGAGGATTAAAATTGAAAAAAAGAGCACTGGCAATGTTAGTAATGGCGACTGTACTTTTATCTGCATGTGGCAATACAGCACAAACGGAATCGGTACAGAATACAACTGTTTCAACAGAGGAAACAGCAACGGAAATCAACACAGAGGAGAATACAGAGGCAGAAATTCCTTCTTTAAAGGAAATCTACAAAGATGATTTTCTGATTGGTACTATTTACGCAGAAACTAGTTTGACAGAACAAGATGTTACACTGATGAATCAGCAGTGTAATGTTATTACACCGGAAAATATTATGAAACCGGAAAATATGCAGCCAACAGAAGGTACATTTAATTATGCGAATTCCGATCAGATGATGAAATTCGCACAGGATAATAACCTAATTGTTGTGGGTCATACATTAGCATGGAATCAGCAGTCAGGAGATTTTCTTGGACAGAATGTCACAAGAGAAGAAGCAATTGAACAGCTGCGTAGCCATATTACCAATATTGTAGGTCAGTATAAAGGACAGATTCTTTCATGGGATGTTGTTAATGAAGCCTTTGCAGATAATATGAAATTACCGGAGGACGGTGACTGGACTAAATGCTTAAAGGACACACCTTGGCTTAATTCCATAGGAAGCGATTATGTGGAGATGGCATTTCAGTTTGCAAGAGAAGCAGATCCGGATGTGGAATTATATTACAATGATTATAATTTAAATAATAAAGATAAGGTTGATGCCGTTTGTGCTATGGTAAAAGATTTTAAAGAAAGAGGTATCCCGATTGATGGTGTAGGTATGCAGGGACATTATTCAAGTGGAATGAAAGTTGGCGGTGTCGGCTATGCACTTGAGGCTTTAAAAGGGCTTGATGTAAAGGTCAGCATAACAGAACTTGATATAACAGGACCTGAAAATTCTGATGAAGCTATGACTGAAGAAGAGGCGATTAAACAGGCTGTTACATATGCACAGTTATTTAAGACCTTCAAGGAATATAGTGATATTATTGAGCGAGTAACTTTCTGGGGAACGATTGATTCCCAAAGTTGGAGAAGTGCAACACATCCTTGTATTTTTGATTCAAAGTATCAACCTAAAGAGGCTTTTTATGCAATTGCAGATCCGGCTGCTTATTTAGAATCAAAGGGAATCAAGGACGAGCAGGTAAAATTAAAAGAAGCAAAAGCAATGTATGGCACACCGGATATCAGTGTTTCAGATGATCCGGCATGGGATGCATCAGAAGTTTACCAGATTAATAATCAGATACTTGCCTGGGAAGGCGCTACGGCAGAGTTTAAGATTTTATGGGACGAAAAGAATTTATATGTTCATTATGATGTAACGGATGAAGTGTTAAATAAAGATTCTGAAAATGCATACGAACAGGATTCCATAGAGGCATTTGTAGATCAGAACAATGGAAAAACGGATTTCTATGAGGATGATGATGGACAGTATCGTGTAAATTATGAAGGTACCATGACCTTTGATACGGCACCAATACAGGAAGCGAAGGCAAATACCTTTGAAAGAGAAGGCGGATATATTGTCACAATTGCAATTCCGTGGACTCTTGAAGTTTCCGAAGGAAGTGTTATTGGATTTGATGCACAGGTAAATGATGCAAATGATCAGGGTGTTCGACAGAGCATTGCCAAGTTTGCAGATTTAACGGATAATACCTGGAGTGCGTTAGACAGTATCGCAAATTTGACACTTTCAAAATAATACATTTATTTACAAAATGAGGAATAAGGGTTATTATGAATCATAGGTATTAATTGTTAAGAACGGAGAGTGATTATGGACGAGAGAAGAAAAGTACAGCGTTTAGAATTGTCATCAAGATTAATCATTAAGCAGCTGAATGGCAGCGGAACTCAGGAAGTTGCAATTGAGGTTAATGACGTTTCCAAGACAGGGGTTGGATTCACCAGTACAGAAGCATTATCCATTGGAGCAGTATATGAAGGTTTTCTTACAATATGGACAAAAGAAGTATTACATGCTTTTTTAGAAATTGTAAGAATTGAAAAAAAAGCAGATATTTTTGAATACGGAGCTATTTTTATTGGAATGCCCGAAATGGAAGCAAGTCGTATTGAGGTTTATCAAACCCTTAATTCCTTTCAGAAATAATGATAACTGCACCTAAAATATTGTCATGATATTTTAGGTGCAATTTTATAATGAAATGGATTTTAATGCAGAAATTGCTTTTTCGCGATTCTGCTCGGTAAAGGAATCCAGTATGCAAATTATTTGGAAAATATCTTCAGATACCTTCAGTTTTTCTTCTATCTCAATACCATATATAATATAGTCTAAAGAAAGATTTAGTCTTAAAGAAATCTGAATGAGAGTATTAATTGACATTCCGCAAGTACCACATTCGATATCGGAATAGTATTTTGGATTCAGACAAAATTCTGCGGCTGCTTCTTTTTGCTTTAATCCTAATAATTTGCGTTGTTTTTTTATTCGTTTACCAACGTCTTTTTGGTTATAAATGAAGTTCATATATTTCCCCTTTGTTTTCACGGAATCATTATAGTCATATAATGCAGACAGAAAGGTTTCGCTATGAAATGTTTATTGCTTGCTGGTGGAAGAGGTGATAGATTGTGGCCTCTATCCAGAAAAAATTATCCAAAACAGTTTATTCAAATAAAAAATAATCATTCTATATTTCAGGAAACTATAGCCAGAAATATGGCTTTTTGTGATGAGTTTATTATTGTTACCAATAAGGAATATCAAAATATAATTGAAAACCAGATGAAAGCATTTCAGGGTCTGACATATCGTTGTGTATTTGAAGAAGTGGGTAGAAAGACTACAGCAGCGATTGTTCTTGCATGTCTTCAGTTCCCTATGTCAGAGATTATGTTTGTGGTGGCATCCGATCATTTAATTACCGGAGAATCCTACAAAGATGATATTCTTCATGCAAAGGAACTGGCAAAATCAGGATATCTGGTTACATTTGGAATGGATATACAAAAACCGGACACCAGATTTGGATATATTCATTATTCTGGTGAGGATGTTATAAGTTTTTCGGAAAAACCTAATAATGAGTTGGCATTATCTTATTTTGAGTCAAAGGAATATTATTTAAACAGTGGAATGTTTATGTTTCGAATAGGCGAATTCCTTGCTGATTTGAAAAAGGCCTCTCCTTATATTACAAGTCTTTGTGAATCTTCTTTTTATATGAGAAAAACGGAAGGTAATTACACATATTATTCGAAAGAAGTACTGGAAGGAATACCGGCACTTCCAATAGAAAAAACGGTATTTGAAACTACTAAAAAAGGAAAAGTAGTTCATAGTTTATTCTATTGGAAAGATGTAGGAAGTTTAGAAGACATAGAAATAATGGATATAAGTCCTGCTGGTAATGATAAGGTTATTATGAAGGAATGTAATAATGCCACGATTATCAACAGATGTGATGACAGACTTGTAGTTGCCAATCATTTAAGTGATATTATGGTTGTCAATACAAAAGATGCTGTCTATATAGGGAAAAAAGGTTGCTCAGACGAATTGAAAGAAATAATTAAAGATAATTCAGTTCATAAGGATTTTTTTGAAAAGAGCAGGATCTTTTATAGAAAATGGGGTAGTTATGAAATCCTTCAGGAAAATATATCGGAAGGCTATCAGATTCGTAAGGTAAGTGTTCTTCAGGGTAAAACTATTTATGTTCATATGCATGAAAAGAAATGTGAGCATTGGTGTGTACTTATGGGACAGGCCAAAACAGTTATTGACGGAAAAGAAAAAATAATGCATGTCAGTGATACGATTACGATACAGCCAGGGACAACACATCAGGTATCAAGTATTGGTGATGAACCACTTATATTTATTGAGACAACAACCGGTATTACACCACAAAATGAAGATATCATTTCAATTGTAAGTAAGGACTTGTCAGAGGCATCTTTAGGATTTGAAATAGAACCATTTATAAAATTGTCACCGGCTTTTAAAGATTATTTATGGGGTGGAACCAGACTTCGTGAGCAGTATGGCAAGCAGTGCGAGTATGATATTGTTGCAGAAAGCTGGGAATTATCGGCGCATCCGGCAGGACAAAGTATTGTTGCGTCCGGAAAATATAAAGGACTTTTATTTGATGAATATCTTCGTAAAATAGGCAATGAGAATTTAGGGTGGAAAAATCAGACATTTAAACAGTTCCCATTAATGATTAAACTGATTGATGCCAAGGAAGATTTATCAATTCAGGTACATCCGGGGGATGATTATGCATTAGAGCATGAAAACGAATATGGCAAATGTGAGATGTGGTATATCATGGACTGCGAACCGGGAGCAGTGATTTATTGTGGATTTAAAAAAGATGTTACCAAAGAAGAACTAATACAGTATCTGAATGATGGCAATCTGTTATCTCTGTTAAATGTAATAGAAGTTGAAAAAGGAAAAACATATTTTATTCCATCCGGTACGGTACATGCAATTGGAAAAGGAATTCTGATTTGTGAGATTCAGCAAAGTTCGAACAGCACATATCGCCTTTATGATTATAATAGAAAAGACAAATACGGTAATTATCGAAAACTGGATATTGAAAAAGCATTAGAAGTTCTAAATTTGAAAAAATATGAGAATTTCTTTACAGAGGCAACAGAACAGGAACAGGGAGAGATAATTTGCAGATGTAAGTATTTTGAGAGTGTTCATTATAAGTGTCATGGAAATATGGAACTTGAAATGGATGAAGATTCCTTTTTTGCTATTATGGTAATGAATGGAAATGGGAAAATTTTTTTTGAGGAATATGAATTAGAGATGAAAATGGGAGACTGTATTTTCATTCCGATGAGAAAAGCAAGAATGCATATAACAGGAGAGTGCCAGTTTATTGGTACCCATATATAAAAAGAATGGACAGGTTTTCCTGTCCATTCTTTTTATAAACAGATTAATTGTATAGTGATGATAAATCTTTATAAAAATCAGGATAACTAATGGATACACAATCAAAGTCAGATATTGTAGTAATACCATCTGCAATTAAGGCGGCAACAGCAAAGCTCATAGCTATTCGGTGATCAGAATAAGTTGCAATGTCAGTACCGTGAAGTGCAAAGCCACCATGAATAATAAACCCATCATCCGTTGATGTAATATCGGCTCCCATTGCTTTTAGATTGGTAGTAACGGCATTAATGCGGTTACATTCTTTGACCTTAAGTTCAGCTGCATCTTTAATTATAGTTGTACCGGATGCGTAAGCAGCAACAACAGCAATAACAGGAAGTTCATCTATTAAGGTTGGAATGATATCACCTTCTATGGTGATGCCATGTAAACTACTGGATTGAACTAAAATATCTGCAACCATTTCACCGCAAATTGTACGTTGATTTAACAGGGAAATTTTGCCACCCATATTTTGTATTACCTTTATAATGCCATCACGTGTAGGATTAATCCCCACATTTTGAATTAATATTTCTGAATCAGGAGTAATTAATGCAGCTGCAATGTAATAAGCAGCAGATGAAATATCACCGGGAACCTGGATACTCTGTGCATTTAGATTCTCAGCGGGTTTAATCGAAACACAAAGTCCTTTTGTTTCAATGTCAGCACCAAAGGCTTTGAGCATTATTTCAGAATGATTACGACTACGTTTGGGTTCTTCTACACTTGTAACAGAATCTGCATAAAGTCCAGCCAGTAAAATAGATGATTTTACCTGAGCAGATGCTGTTTGAGAATAATATGAGATGCCATGAAGAATGGATGGCATAATCGCAAGTGGAGCACAGTCATTTTTTGCAATACTATGAATGTTACCACCCATTTGGGTTAAAGGATTAATGATTCGTTTCATGGGTCTTTGCTGAATAGATGAATCACCGGTAATTTGACTGGGAAAAGACTGTGCACAAAGAATTCCACTCATGAGACGAAGTGTAGTCCCGCTATTTCCAACATTTAAAATAGAAGCAGGGGAGGAAAGACCATGCAGTCCTTTTCCGATTACATGAATAACACAATTATTTTCTTTTATTTCTATGCCCATTTTTCTGAAACAGTCAATAGTAGACAAACAGTCAGCACTTTTTAAAAATCCTGAAATTTCGGTAGTGCCATTAGCGATAGAACCAAACATGATAGAACGATGAGAAATAGATTTGTCACCGGGAACGGTTATTTGTCCTTTCAGGGAGTTCTTTTTTTCAAAAATCATGGATGTATCTCCTTAAGTGAGTAAATTATAAGCTTGTAATATTTTTATAAATCATAATTACTATTTTTTAATAATACAATCGCATTGTCAAGGGATTCTTTATCATAAAATTCAATTTTAAGAGAGCCATCACCGGATTCTCTATTATGAATAATCCCTATGTTTTTAATGTTTATTTGTTCTTTTGCAAAAAGTGTAGATATTTCAGCAATCATACCTGTTTCATCCGGAATAAATATAGATACACTGTAAGAACGGCTGATAGGTCCAAAAGCAGCATTTTCAAAGGAGTCACGATATTCACCTGCTGATTCAATAAAATGATATATGTAATCAGAGTCCTGCATTTTAATTTTTTCTTTGAATAAAGAAAGCTGTTTTATAAATGCATCAATAAATTCAATCACATCATCTTGATTTAAATCAAATATCTGTTGCCACATGACAGGAGAGGAAGATGCAATTCGAGTAATATCCTTAAAACCACCAGCGGCAATTCTTTTCATCATTCCATCTGAATCATCACTTTGTTTGATTAAATTAACAAGAGAAAAAGCAATTACATGTGGAAGATGACTAATGCCTGCAACCATATAATCATGCTTTTTAGAATCCAGTACAAGCGGAATAGCACCAAGCGTTTGAATTAAATTATTAAAATCACTGATTTTGCTTGGAGGAACTTCTTGGCATGGAGTTAAAATATAATATGCATTTTCAAGAAGTACAGGAGAAGAAGCACTGTAACCTGTATGTTCACTGCCCGTCATAGGATGACCGCCAATAAAACATTCATTTAAGCCTAATGCAGCAATCTCTTTGTGTATAGGATTTTTGACGCTTCCGACATCTGTAAGAATACAATTTTTTTTCATTATGTTCTTGATAATGGCTAAATATTCATTGTTACAGGAAACAGGAGAGCATAGGAAGATATAATCACATTGTGCAAAATCGTTTGTAATAGAATTACAGGTCAGTGATATAATATTTTCTTCAAAAGCAGTCTGTAGTGCAGAGGTATCCGTATCAAAAGCAATAATTTTACTGTTAGGAATCTGTTTTTTAATTGCTTTTGCAATAGAACCGCCTATTAATCCAAGTCCAATAAATCCAAAACACAAGTCCGTCATATAAAACACGCCCCAATCATATTAATAACAGTAGAAACAATTATAAGAATTTTCTGGTTACAAGATTACAGAAAGGTTTTAATTCTTTGGTAAGAATATCAAATTTCTCACAGGTAAGAGATTGAGGTCCATCTGATAAAGCATGTGCAGGATCGTTATGAACTTCAATCATAAGACCATCAGCCCCACAAGCAACGGCAGCTTTTGCCATTGGCGGAACATATTTATAATGTCCGGTTGAGTGTGAAGGATCTACAATAACCGGAAGGTGAGTTTTTTCTTTTAAAACAGGAACCGCACTCATATCAAGTGTATTACGTGTTGAAGTTTCATAGGTTCTGATTCCTCTTTCACATAATACGACATTATCATTGCCTTCAGCCATAATATATTCAGCGGCATTTAACCATTCATCAATTGTAGCACATAAACCACGTTTTAACAGAACCGGAAGACCAGAACGACCGGCTTCTTTTAACAACATAAAGTTCTGCATGTTTCTGGCTCCGATTTGAATCATATCAACATATTTAACGGCTGCATTAATTGCTTCCAAACTGACTACTTCACAAATAGTAGAAAGACCGGTTTCTTTTTTTGCATTTTGCATATAACGCAGACCATCTTCTTCAAGACCTTGAAATGCGTAAGGCGAGGTGCGGGGCTTGTACGCACCGCCACGTAATATGGTTGCACCCGATGCTTTAACAGCACGGGCAATTATCATTAACTGTTCTTCTGATTCTACGGCACAGGGACCTGCCATAATAGTCAAATTGTCAGGACCGATTATGGTATTGCCGACTGTGATAGAAGACGGTGATGGACGGAACTTTTTATTTGCAAGCTTATAACTTTCTGTTACGGGTACAATACGTTCAACATCTTTCATTCCAGTGATGCTGTCAGGATTGAGTGCGGCTTTATTGCCGACCACTCCAATAATAGTTACTTCCTGTCCCTGTGAAAGATGAACATCAAGACCGTTGTGCTTAATATAATCAGATACTGCGTGAATGCTGGATTCCGCTGCATGTGGTTTCATAATAATAATCATATATAATTACCTTCTTTCTTTGAATCTAACTGACGACAAAAGTTTACGTCAGTAGTTGTTAATACTGACAATATATCACTTTAAAGTGCGAAAGTCAAACGTTTATTTGACTGTAAATAGATGAAAAAAGTTTAAACAATATAATGACTGGTGAGAAATTGTACAAAATGTTTACAATATCTTGTAAATATTGAGATAATTTAGTAAGATATACCTATCAGGTTGTTCTCTATCCTTATCAGTACATGATAAGAATGACTAAAAATCGCAAAATTGGAGGGAATTATATGAACATTTATACAACTGACAGAATCCGCAATGTCGTCCTGCTTGGTCATGGTGGTGCGGGCAAAACAAGTCTTGTAGAAGCTATGGCATATTTATCAGGTATCACTTCCAGAATGGGTAAAATTTCAGATTGTAATACACTGAGCGATTATGGAAAAGAAGAGCAAAAAAGAAAATTTTCAATTTCAACTTCAGTTATACCGATTGAATGGGATAACTGCAAAATCAACCTGATTGATGCCCCCGGTTATTTTGATTTTGCCGGCGAAGCAGAAGAAGCAGCAAGTGCAGCCGATGCAGCAATCATTGTTGTGTCAGGTAAAGCGGGTGTTGAGGTTGGTACTGATAAAGCATGGGAATTATGTGAAAAATATAAACTGCCAAGAATGATTTTTGTTACCGATATGGATATTGATAACGCATCCTATCGTCAGGTAGTGGAAGATATGACTGCAAAATATGGAAAAAAGATGGCTCCATTCCATTTGCCAATTCGTGAAAATGAAAAGTTCATAGGATATATAAATGTAATCACTGAGGTTGGATATCGTTGGGAAGGCAAAAAAGTAACGGAATGTGAGGTGCCGGAATACAACAAGCCAAATCTGCAGATATGTCGTGACACATTGATTGAAGCAGTTGCTGAGACAAGTGAAGAATTTATGGAGCGTTACTTTAACGGCGATACTTTCTCGGAAGCTGAGATAAGAGCAGCTCTTAGAACGAATGTAAATGAAGGCTCTATCGTTCCAATGTCCATGGGATCTAATATATTGTGTCAGGGAATTTATACATTACTTGATGATATTATAAAATATATGCCTAGTCCGGAAAACCGTAAACTGGCAGGTGTATCTTTGAAAACGAATGAAATATTTGAAGCAAATTATGACTTTTCAAAGGCAAAATCAGCAGTCATCTGGAAAACAATTGTGGATCCGTTTATTGGAAAATATTCACTTGTTAAAGTATGTTCCGGAGTTTTGAAGAGTGAAGATTTAATTTATAATAAAGAGAAGGATATAGAAGAAAAAATTGGAAAGTTATATATTCTTCAGGGTAATAAGCCAATTGAAATTTCAGAGCTGCATGCAGGAGATATTGGTGCAATTGCAAAATTGACAGCAGCAAGAACTGGTCATACATTATCGACCAAAACAAATGTCATTCAATATGGTAAAGTTCAGATGCCACAGCCCTATACATATAAACGTTATAAAGTAGTTAAAAAAGAAGACGTTGATAAAGCATCACAATCTCTGCAGAAATTGATGCATGAGGATTTAACACTTAAGAATGTTAATGATGCAGAAAATAGACAGATGCTATTATATGGTATGGGAGATCAGCATTTAGAAGTAGTTGTAAGCAGACTTTTAAATGAGTACAAAGTAGAAGTAGAACTTACACAGCCTAAGGTTGCATATAGAGAGACAATTCGCAAAAAAACAGATGTTGAATATAAATATAAGAAACAGTCCGGTGGTCATGGTCAATATGGTCATGTTAAAATGACGTTTGAACCATCTGGAGATATTACCGTTCCTTATGTTTTTGAACAGACCGTTGTAGGTGGAGCAGTTCCTAAAAACTTCTTCCCGGCAGTAGAAAAAGGTTTGCAGGAATCGGTAGTAAAGGGCCCACTTGCCGCATATCCAGTTGTAGGTGTAAAAGGTACTTTATATGATGGTTCATATCATCCGGTAGATTCTTCGGAAATGGCATTTAAGATGGCAACCATTCAGGCGTTTAAAAAAGGATTTATGGATGCATCTCCAATTTTGTTAGAGCCGATTGCTTCTTTGAAGGTTATTATTCCAGAGCAATACGCGGGTGATGTAATGGGAGATTTGAATAAACGTCGAGGAAGAGTTCTTGGAATGAATCCGATGGATAATGGTAAACAATCAATAGAAGCAGATGTACCTATGTCATGCCTATTTGGTTATTGTACTGATTTGCGTTCCATGACAGGCGGAAGCGGAGATTTCTCATATGAATTTAACCGTTATGAGCAGACTCCAAGTGATGTTCAGGAAAAAGAAGTTGCTGCAAGAGCAAGCAAGGTTGCAGAAAACAGCGAAGAAGCATAAAAGGACTTATGGAAAGGACAGCAATAGACTGTCCTTTCTTTGTCTTTCTGGATTGTTTATAAAAAAAACATAGAATTCATAAATTATTGATTATAATAATCTATGTTTCATACTATTTTTTGTTTGTCGCAGGAGGCAGATGATGGAAAAGTCAATGATAAAAGATTTGACGGTTGGCTCACCCTTTAAATTAATATTAAGTTTTGCATTTCCGATATTTTTAGGCATTCTGTTTCAGCAGTTTTATAATATAGTTGATACGATGATTGTAGGAAGAACACTTGGTGTAGATGCTTTAGCCTCCGTTGGGGCAACAGGCTCTATTATGTTTATGATTCTAGGATTTTGCAACGGAATATGTAGTGGATTTGCTATTCCGATTGCACAGTACTTTGGAGCAAAAGATGAGCATACAATGAAAAAGGCAGTTGCTAACAGCCTTTGGCTGAGTATTTTTTTCTCGGTTGTTATTACTATATCAGTCACAATGCTTTGCAGAAATATATTACAATGGATGAATACGCCGGAAAATATAATTGAATTATCTTATCAGTATTTGATTGTTATTTTTTGGGGGATTCCCATCACTGTTTTTTATAATATGTTTTCAGCTATTATCAGATCACTGGGAGATAGTAAATCACCGGTATTTTTTCTGATATTATCATCCATAATAAATATTGGTCTTGATTTATTATTTATAATAGTGTTTAAAATGGGAGTAGCAGGTGCTGGATATGCAACGGTTTTATCACAATTATTTTCCGTGATACTTTGTGCAATATATATGGTTAAAAAATATACCGTTTTGAAGATGACAAAAGCAGAAAAGAAACCGGATATGCATATCATAAAAAAACTCCTTGCAATGGGAATACCTATGGGCTTGCAGTATTCCATCACTGCAATTGGCAGTGTAATTTTGCAAACAGCCGTAAATGGACTTGGCTCCATAGCAGTGGCAGCAATGACTGCAGGAGGCAAAATTTCATTGTTTTGCTGTGCACCATTTGACGCACTTGGAACTACAATGGCGACATATGGAGGACAAAATATTGGAGCAAAACGATTAGACAGAGTAGATGAAGGATTAAAAAAGGGTATTATTATTGGATGTGTGTATGCAATTGCAGCATTTGTTGTTCTTTTCTTTTTTGGTAAAACATTTGCACTTTTATTTGTTAAAAAAGAAGAAACAGAAATTATTAAAAATATTTCATTATTATTGATTTGTAACAGTTCCTGCTATATTGCACTTGCATTAGTCAATATTGTCCGTTTTATGATACAGGGAATGGGATTTAGCACATTTGCGGTTATAGCCGGTGTGTTTGAAATGATAGCAAGAGCCGCATTTGGTTTTATATTTGTTCCTATGTTTGGATTTGCTGCGGCTTGCTTTGCCAGTCCGTTTGCATGGATACTTGCAGATATTTTTCTCATACCTGCTTATATTCATGTAAAAAAGAAACTTGACGTAAAATTTAGTAATTAATGGAAACGTGTCACCCTTTTTCTGTTTACTGTTTAAAATGAATAGGGTAGAATAGTAATAAAAGTTGTTATTTGGAGGCTGGATTCATGTTAGCAGGTATATTAAGTGGTATGGATTATGGAATTATTACATTTATAGGAACAATGGGAGCCTTTGCACTCACTTGTTTTTTACTTCATAAATTAGGAAAATTTCTTCCGCAGGATCATGGCAGAGAGTTTGCACACGATGGAAAACTTTCAGCGGGAAAGCCAAGAGGAGCCGGTATTATATTTATCTTAGTATTTTGCACAGCCGTATTATTATTTGGAAGATGGAACTTAGAAATACTGATTTATTTAGTACTGGTAGTTGCAAGCATGCTTTCCGGATATCTTGACGATTGTGCGAAGAATCCATGGGGAGAATATAAAAAAGGTGCACTTGACTTAATTATTGCAATTATGACAGCTGTTACATATCTGAATTTTAACGGGAATGCCTTTACAATCCGGCTCATGCAGCAGGTGATAACAGTACCACCGATTTTAGCGGCAGTTTTAATTGTTATTATGGTATGGGTTTCGATTAATGTTACGAACTGTGCAGATGGAGTAGATGGATTGTCCGGTACACTGACAATTATTACACTTGCGACATTATATATTATTATTTCCATGGATAAATCAGATGTGGATTTTGCATATTCGATTCTTTTATTTATTGTTTGTATTTTAGGCTATCTTTGGTATAATGCGACACCAAGCCGTATGATGATGGGAGATGCAGGCTCAAGAGCGATGGGTATTTTTATTAGTATTGCCGCTTTGAAAACAGGAAGCCCTCTTCTTTATATACCTATTGCATTTGTATTAATTATGGATGGAGGACTTGGCTTAGTAAAAGTTGCATTATTACGCTTCCTTAAGATTAGAATTTTTGCAAATACCAGACTTCCTTTGCATGATCATGTAAGAAAAATATGGAACTGGTCTAATACACAGACAGTATTTCGCTTTTGTATTGTACAGATTATTATTTGTATCGCAGTGATTTATTCGTTTATATAATCACAGAAAAAAGGAGATAAAATGAAAAAAGGAATTAAGTTTTTGATTAAGTTTTTAGTAGCATTAGTGATTGTTTTTGTGGCATATTACATTACACTGCCGGCAATTAATATTCATTCGGGAAGTTTTTGGGCATTC
Source organism: uncultured Lachnospiraceae bacterium (assembly GCA_964487395.1). Taxonomy (GTDB): domain Bacteria; phylum Bacillota; class Clostridia; order Lachnospirales; family Lachnospiraceae; genus RGIG8767. The sequence continues at coordinate 23,810 of CAZAQH010000015.1, forward strand.
CTGATGTTTTTACTTGTTGTTTTAATTGTACTATCCGTTATAAGAAAGATTAGAAAACAGGATGTTATTATAGACAAGAGTGATATCAAAGGATTTATTAAACAGGCTAAAATGGTCAAATTTCTTCTGGCTGTTTTAATAGTAGTTGTCCTTGTATATATTGGTGGAAGTATTTTATCGTCACCTATCGTTAATGCATCCAAATATCAAAAACTTCTTACTATAGAAGAACGTAATTTTACGGCAGATATTACAGAAGCAGATTATAATACGATTCCACTTTTGGACAAGGAGTCAGCCTCTCTTTTAGGCAATAGAAAAATGGGTAGTCTGGTAGATATGGTTTCACAGTTTGAAGTTGCTGATGATTATACCCAGATTAATTTTAAAGATCAGCCGGTCAGAGTTACGCCACTCGTATATGCAAGTGGAATCAAATGGATTACGAATCAAAGTAAAGGTATTCCGGCTTATATCAAAATAGACATGGCTACACAGAACACCGAATGTGTTATGGTAGAGGGCGGAATTAAATATTCCAAATCCGAATTTTTTAATCGTAATCTGTACAGACATTTACGTTTTAACTATCCGACCTATATTTTTGATAATCAGTTATTCTTCGAAATAGATGATGCAGGTGATCCATATTGGATATGTCCTGTTAAAAAGTTTAATATTGGACTGTTTGGCGGTCAGACAATAGGTCATGTCCTCATATGCAATGCCAAAACAGGCGAATGCACTGACTATAAAGTGGAAGACTGTCCACAGTGGGTAGACAAGGTATATTCAGCAGAACTTTTGACACAGCTTTATGATTATAATGGAGCATTAAAACATGGCTTTTTAAATAGTGTATTAGGACAGAAGGATTGCCTGATGTCTACAAACGGCTATAACTATATTGCACTTGAAGATGACGTTTGGGTATACACAGGTGTTACCTCGGTAAGTGGGGATCAGTCCAATGTTGGTTTTATTTTAATGAATCAACGTACTATGGAGACGAGATATTATAAAATAGAGGGTGCAATAGAAGATTCCGCAATGTCATCAGCAGAAGGCCAGGTGCAGAATCTCGGTTATCAGGCAACGTTCCCATTACTTCTTAATATTGCAAATGAGCCGACTTACTTCATGGCGCTGAAAGATGCAGCAGGACTTGTAAAAAAATACGCCATGGTAAATGTACAAAAATATCAATGGGTTGCAATTGGGGATACGATTCAGGAATGTGAAAAGAATTACAATGAGTTACTAAGTACCAATGGTATTGTAAGTCAGAATGAAGAAGATAATAAGACAGTATCCGGCATTGTGGAATCCATATCACCGGTAGTATTGGAAGGAAATACACATTATTATATTTGCCTTACAGGTAAAACAGATATTTATGATGTTGATTTATCAAATGAAGATCTTATTAATGTAGTTCGCTTGAAAATCGGAGATAAAGTCACGTTTTCTTACGAAGAAGCCTATGGCTTACAAAAAGTAAAGAATATAGAATAAGTAACCGATATAAATAATAAGGATTTTTATTGAAACGGATTTCAAATCATTATTTCAAGGAGGAAATAATTATGATGACTAAAGTTGACTCATATTCTGCATATCAGAAGCAGTATTATGAACAAAAGGCAGTAGGAAAAAAAGAAGACGAAGTAAAAAATGCAAAGTCAGAATCAACTGGTAAGACAGAACAAAAGCAGGTGAAATTGAGCGATAATGCCAAGGCACTGCTTGACGAACTGAAGAAAAAATATGGAAATATGGATTTCTTCATAGCAGATTATGAAACAGATGAAGAAGCACAGTCGTATTTATCTAAAGGAACAAAGGAATACAGTGTATTAATTAATCCGGAGTTACTGGAAGAAATGGCAGCGGATGAAGCTACTAAAAATAAATATCTTGGAATTTTAGATGATGCTACATCACAAGTAGGACAATTAAAAGAACAGCTTGGTGATGAGGCAGAAAATGTAACCAACATTGGTTTTTCTATTGGTAAAGATGGAACGGTATCTTTTTTTGCAAGCCTTGAAAAAATGAGTGAAAAGCAAAAGGAACGTATTGAAAATTCAAGAGAAAATAGAAAAGCACAGGCAAAAGAGGAAGAAAAGAAAGCCCACAAAGAAAAACTGAAGAATAGAGATGAAAACCACTGGAATCAAAATGGTGTAAAGAAAGTATCTATTCAGGCCGGCTCTATTGAAGAACTGGTAGAAAAAATTAAAAATATCGATTGGAATGCAGTAAGTCTTTTAGAAAAGACACCTGCAGGGAATCGTATTGATTATATAGTGTAAATGTATTTAACCGCCCTTTTTGCTTGACATAATCGTTCTCAAACGTTAGAATATGAAACTGTAATTGCATATTAAATTAACGTTGAGAAGGAATAGTAAATGCCCTGAATTTTCAGAGAGCTGTCGGGCGGTACCATGGAATAGTTAGCCCTTTCGTCTCTAGAATGAGAGAAAGGGCTTTTTTTATTTTTTGTATTATGAGAGGAGAATGAAAATGGCAGAACCATATAACCACAGAGAAGTGGAGCAAAAATGGCAGAAGGTATGGGATGATGAAAAAGCATTTGCAACATCAGATGATTATTCCAAACCAAAATATTACGCATTGGTAGAATTCCCATATCCATCAGGTCAGGGGCTTCATGTAGGTCATCCAAGACCATACACAGCACTTGATATTGTTGCAAGAAAAAGAAGAATGCAGGGATATAATGTATTATATCCAATGGGCTGGGATGCTTTTGGGCTTCCAACAGAAAACTATGCAATCAAGAATCATATTCATCCTAAGATTGTTACTAAGAATAACGTAGAGCGCTTTAAGAACCAGTTACATTCACTTGGCTATTCTTTTGATTGGGACAGAGAAGTGAATACAACGGATGCTGAGTATTATAAATGGACACAGTGGATTTTCTTAAAACTTTTTAAAGCAGGACTTGCTTATAAGAGCGAAATGCCGATTAACTGGTGTACTTCCTGTAAAGTTGGACTTGCAAACGAGGAAGTAGTAAATGGTGTTTGTGAACGATGTGGTGCTGAGGTTGTCAGAAAAGTAAAAAGCCAGTGGATGCTTAAAATCACAGAGTATGCAGATAAATTATTAGAGGGACTTGACAGTGTTGATTATATTGAACGTGTAAAGGTTTCTCAGAGAAACTGGATTGGTAAGTCACAGGGAGCAGAAGTTGACTTTACTATCAAAGATAAAGATGAGAAACTTCGCATTTATACGACCAGACCAGATACCTTATTTGGCGTTACGTATATGGTAGTTTCACCGGAACATCCGGTTATTGATAAATACAAAAATGAGATTAAGAACTTTGACCAGATTACGCAGTATCGTGATATGGCGAGCAAAAAATCTGATTTTGAACGTACAGAACTTGCAAAAGATAAGACAGGTGTAGCAATTGATGGTCTTACTGCTATTAATCCGGTAAATGGAAAAGAAATCCCTATCTGGATTTCTGATTATGTACTTATGACTTACGGAACCGGAGCAATTATGGCAGTTCCTGCACATGATGAAAGAGACTGGGATTTTGCAAAGAAATTTAATCTTCCTATTATTGAAGTAGTAGCCGGAAGTGAAGTAGATGTAAATGAAGCAGTTTATACGGATGTTGCAACAGGAACGTTAGTTAATTCCGATTTCTTAAATGGCTTATCAGTAGCAGATGCAAAAGTAAAAATTATAGATTTTTTGGAGGAAAAGAAGATTGGTACTCCAAAGACGAACTTTAAATTAAGAGACTGGGTATTTTCCAGACAGCGTTATTGGGGAGAACCAATCCCGATTGTGAAATGTGAAAAATGTGGTTATGTTCCACTTGATGAAAGTGAATTGCCACTTCAATTACCGGATGTAGAGAGCTACATGCCAACAGATAACGGTGAATCGCCACTGGCAGCCATGACGGAATGGGTGAATGTTACATGTCCATGCTGTGGAGGACCGGCACAGAGAGAAACTGATACCATGCCTCAATGGGCAGGTTCCTCATGGTATTTCCTTCGTTATACAGACCCTCATAATAAAGAGGCTCTGGCAAGCAAAGAAGCATTAAAATACTGGCTTCCGGTTGACTGGTACAATGGTGGAATGGAGCATACAACACTTCATTTACTGTATTCAAGATTCTGGCATAGATTCCTTTATGATGAAGGAGTTGTTCCATGCCCGGAACCATATCAGAAGAGAACATCCCATGGTATGATTCTTGGTTCTAATGGAGAAAAAATGTCAAAATCCAGAGGAAATGTAGTGAATCCGGATGACATTGTGATGGATTATGGTGCAGATACTCTTCGTACGTATGAGATGTTTATAGGAGCCTTTGATTTAAGTGCTTCCTGGTCAGAAGATGGAGTGAAAGGATGCAGAAGATTCCTTGATAGAGTTTGGAAATTACAGGATATTCTGACAGGCGAAGAAGGCTATTCTGATGATATGACAACAAAAATGCATCAGACGATTAAAAAAGTAAGCGGAGATTTTGAGAATCTTAAATACAATACAGCAATCGCAGCAATGATGTCCTTAATTAATGAATTCTATAAAAAGAATTCCGTTACAAAAGGCGAATTTAAAACACTGCTTACTCTGTTAAATCCGGTTGCACCTCATATTACAGAAGAGTTATGGAGTCTTATAGGAGAAAACGGAAGAGTATATCAGACTTCATGGCCACAATATGATGAAGATAAGACAGTTGAGCCCATGATAGAAATTGCAGTTCAGATTAATGGCAAAACTAAAACAACAGTCAAAGTTGCAGCAGATGTTGCAAAGGATGATGCTATAAAAGCCGGTAAAGAAGCAATTGCAGATAAATTAACAGGAACCATTGTAAAAGAAATTTATGTACCGGGAAGAATTATTAACATTGTTATGAAATAGTTTGATGAAAGGCTAACCTATTAAAAGGTTAGCCTTTTTTTGTTCACAGAAAAAACACATTTTTACCAGATTTTATACACAAAGATATCATACATTATTAGAAGTGGTTAATAGAACTGAAAAAAGATAATACAATGGAGGCTAAACAATGATTGAAGTAAGTCATTTGGTGAAAAAGTATGGGAATCATTATGCAGTTAATGATTTAAGCTTTACAGTAGAAAAAGGACAGATTTATGGATTCTTAGGTCCAAATGGTGCTGGTAAGAGTACGACGATGAATATCATTACGGGATATCTGGCAGCTACTTCAGGTGAAGTAAAGATTAATGGATTTGATATTTTAAAACAGCCACAAGAGGCTAAAAAATGTTTGGGTTATCTGCCGGAAATGCCACCGCTATATCCGGAAATGACCATTTTAGAATATCTAAAATTTGTTGCTGAATTAAAAAAGGTTAAAAAAGATGAGAGAAGCAAACAAATAGAAGATATTATGAACGAGACACATATTACGGATATGCAGTCAAGACTTATTAAGAATTTATCAAAGGGATATAAACAGCGTGTCGGGCTTGCACAGGCAATGATAGGATATCCGGACATCATTATTTTGGATGAGCCGACGGTTGGTCTTGATCCAAAGCAGATTATTGAAATCAGAGACCTTATAAAGAGCCTGAAAGAAAAACATACGATTATATTAAGTTCACATATTTTGTCAGAAGTCAGTGCAGTTTGTGACCATATTATGATTATTTCAAAGGGTAAGCTTGTTGCCAGTGATTCACCGGAAGGACTTAGCCGGTTAATGAGTGGTGAAGATAAAATTGAATTAGAAGTTAAGGGCAGTAAGGAAACAGTGGATAAAATATTAAGTTCTATTCCTGAGATATCTACTTTTGAGTCAGATGCCGTGCAGGAGAGTGAACTTACAAAAGCAGAAATTATGGTTAAAAACAAACAGGAAATACGTGAAAGTCTTTGCGAAAAATTTGCAGAAAAGAAGCTCCCAATTTATAAATTGCTTTTGAATACAAAATCGCTTGAGGATATTTTCCTGGAATTAACAGAAGAAAATAATTCACAGGGTGTGGAAAAGACAGAAGAAACAGTTGAGAATGAAGCAGTAGAAGAGACCAGCCAGGAGGAAAAATAAATGTTTGCAATACATAAAAGAGAATTAAAAGCATTTTTCCAATCTATGATTGGATGGCTGTTTGTAGCAGCAGTTATGTTTATTACAGGAATATTTTTTATGTCGGTTAACTTACTATATGGTTATCCAAGCGTTGCCGGAGCAGTTTCAAATGCAGCATTTATATTTATTATTACCATACCGGTATTAACGATGAGAATAATAGCTGAGGAACGCAAACAAAAGACAGATCAGCTTACATTGACGGCACCGGTAAGCTTATGGAAAATCGTTACCGGAAAATTTTTTGCAATGAGTACTGTTTTGCTAATACCAGTATTAGCTGTATGTATTTATCCATTGATTTTATCACCATTTGGTAAAGTCGCATATGGAGAAACATATGTTGCAATTCTTGGATTTTTATTATATGGACTCGCAGCTGTAGCACTGGGATTATTTATATCATCACTTACTGAAAGCCAGGTAATTGCAGCGGTTATCAGTTTTGCGGCTTTATTTATTACGTATATGATGCAGGGAATATGCAGTTTAATTACAAGTAATTCCAACGCCGTAACAATGTTTATTGCCAAAATCTTAAATGTGTTCGATATGAGTTCTCGATTTGATGATTTATTGAACGGAAATTTAGATTTAAATGTAATTATTTATTACATTACATTTATACTGGTTTGTTTATTCCTTACGACTCAGTCTATTCAAAAGAGACGTTACAGCATGTCTGTAAAAAATATTAGAATCGGAGCCTATAGTACAGGATTGATTGTCGTAGTGTTAGCGGTGGCTGTATTTGCTAATTTATTGTTTAATGAAATACCACAGTCTTATACAAAATTTGATGTAACAAGTCAGAAATTATATACACTTACAGATACGACAGAAGAATTTGTAAAAAATTTGTCAGAAGACATAAACATTTACGTATTACAGGATGAAAATAATAAAGATGAGGTACTTGACAGTACATTGAAAAAATATGCAGATTTATCCAGTCATATTAAGGTTTCTTATAATAACCCTGTAAAAAATCCGAATTTCTACAAACAGTATACAGATGGAAATATTTCCATGA
>CAZAQH010000016.1:0-30443 GCA_964487395.1 uncultured Lachnospiraceae bacterium
CACAGCCAACTAACAATGTAGCAACCATGGCAACGCTTAAGAGTGCGCTAAGTAACTTTCTTTTCATTAATAAATCCTCCTTTATATTATGAAAATCTATGTCTAATATTATGCTTATGCACAATATGACATTCATTTAAAAGAACAGAATTAAATCTTGTAGCAAACAGCTTTACGGCCTGTTAATTCTTCTGTTCTATGGTCTGGCTGTCCAAATCCAACATATAAGGATGCGCCATTACCATCTGCATTGCTGTTACCGTTCTGATCTACTGTCGTAAATGCTTTTGCGTCAATATCAATTGCAATGCTGCATTTCTCATGTGCTTTCATCTGAATTCTCTTAAAGCCACATAAACGGTAATTCTTAACTTCATTATCAGTACCTTCCACATGAATATACACTTGAAGAACATCTGAAATAGCAACATCCGAATCATTTACTGCTTCAACGGATAACTGAATACCATTTTTTGCTGCTGATGCATAATCTTTTTGCGAACCACTAACTGCGGTTACTTTGGAATCGCCATATGTAAGTCCATATCCAAATGGATAAAGAGGTTCTTTTGTCAAATAACGATAAGTACGTCCCTTCATATCATAATCTGTAAATTCAGGGAATCCCTCTAAATCCTTGTATAACGTAATTGGCAGTTTACCACTTGGGGAAACATTACCAAACAAAATATCTGCAACGGTCTTACCGCCTCTTGCTCCCGGATACCATACCTGAAGAATTGCTGCTGCACTCTTAGATGCTTCTATCATATCAATAGAACTTCCTGCCATCATGCAGAGGATGTATGGAGTCTTGGTCTTAATAATAGTATCAAGTAATTGAATCTGACATTCCGGAAGTAATAAATCCTTCTTGTCTCCTGATGCATATGCGTTACCTGCATCACCTTCTTCACCTTCTAAGGTCTCATCAAGTCCCAGACAAAGAACTACTAAATCAGAATGTTCTGCAACAATTGCTGCCTCTGATAAATATTTCTGTGGTCTTGAAAGTGGATCTGGCTTCATTTCAAACAAATGACATCCTTCGCTGTATAAAACTCTGACATCATCCGGTGCTGCATCCTGAATACCTTCTAATACTGTAATATATCTTGAAGAAGTACCATAATAGTTACCCATCATGGCTTTTCTGCTGTCAGCATTCGGTCCAATTACACCTATGGTCTTAACCTTTGAAGTATCAATTGGAAGTGTCTTTTCATTCTTAAGAAGAACGATACTTTCCTCTGATGCTTTCTGTGCAATTGCTAAATGTTCCTTACATTCTACCTTTTCATATGGAATCTGATCGTAAGGAGTCTCTTCAAACATACCAAGCATATAACGAGTCGTAAACAAATGAACTGCTGCTTTACGAATGTCTTCTTCTGTAACTTTTCCTTCTATGTAAGCATTCATAATTTTCTGATATGTACATCCACAGTTCAAATCACATCCGGTCTTCAATGCAAGTGCAGCTGAATCTTCCGGTGTATCTGTTACATGGTGGTTCTCATGGAAATCTCTTACTGCCCAGCAGTCAGATACGAAGTGTCCTTCGAATTTCCATTTATCCATTAAGATATCCTGCATAAGTGGCTTGTTCGCACAACATGGCTCTCCGTTTGTACGGTTGTAAGCACCCATTACGGATTCTACTTTTGCATCTTTTACACATGTCTCAAATGCAGGAAGATAAGTCTCCCATAAGTCCTTCTGACTGGATACTGCATCAAAATGATGACGTAATGCTTCCGGTCCTGAGTGAACTGCAAAATGCTTTGCACATGCTGCGATTTTCAAATACGGTACATCATCCTTCTCACCCTGAAGTCCTTCAATAAAAGATACTCCAAGCTTACCTGTCAAAAATGGATCTTCTCCGTATGTCTCATGTCCACGTCCCCATCTGGGATCACGGAATATATTAATGTTAGGTGACCAAAGTGTAAGACCTTTGTAAATGTCTCTGTCACCATGTTTGCTTAATTCGTTGTATTTGGCACGTGCTTCTGTTGAAATAACGTCGCCGACTTTTTCTAACAATTCATTATCAAATGTAGCACCAAGTGCAATTGCCTGTGGAAATACAGTGGCTGTGCCTGCACGGGCTACACCATGTAATCCTTCACTCCACCAGTTGTATTCCGGAATATTTAACCGTTCTACTTCAGGTGCATCGTAGCGAAGCTGTGATGCTGCTTCCTCAACCGACATCTTGTTTACAAGTACTGTTGCTTTTTCTCTGGCTTCTTTTCTTGTCATAACTATACCATCCTTTGCTGTTGATTGTAGTAACCGAACCCGATAAAAGAATTCCCAAATTATAAATATAGATTAACAAAGATACCGGCGAAAAAAAATGAAATACTTGCGATGTGGCTCTCAATTGTTGCTAATGTCTTGTAGATTATTAACATCTGATATGTATTTCTTCCGAAAAAAAGTGTGCATATAGACATTTGAACGGTAAATAATCACCTTTAATGTGTCATTTTGCACAATTATTTTTCTTTCGCATAAGAACATCATAGCACATTATTGTTATTTTTGAAAGCAAAAAATATAAAAAATGAACAAACCATAATTTCCCATAAAATCAGGGAAAAATATTTGTTCATTTTATACATTATTTTACTATATTATAGCATTTTATTGTGGTGGAGGTATTTTTTTCTTGTTGCAAGTCCTCCTCTGATATGACGTTCCGATTTATTTGTATCCAAAACTTTCCGGGTTTCCTTAGCAAGTGTTGGATTAATCTGGACAAGTCTTTCTGTCACATCTTTATGTACCGTGCTCTTACTGATACCAAACATTTTGGCTGTTTGTCTTACGGTAGCATTGTTTTCAATAATATAGGCTGCAATTTCCATTGCTCTTTCTTCTATATAATCTTTCAAGAAAACCTCTTTGATTTGCTTTTTTACATATTATGAAATAAAGAGCTTTTCTATGTCTGTATTTTAAAAGAATGATTTAATTCACAATCCTTCGTACTGCTAATATCTCACGGTAGGTTGCTGTTCCGTACTTGATTCCGGTAGCGGGTGTGCTGGCATGGACAATGCGTCCACCACCTAAATAGAGTGCAACATGACCCGAATAACAAATGATATCACCAGGCTGTGCATCTGAATAATTCACTCCGGTTCCACAGCTTCGCTGTGCAGTTGAAGTTCTCGGTATACTGTAACCAAATGCCTGATATACTGCATATGTAAATCCGGAGCAGTCCGCACCATTTGTGAGGCTTGTCCCTCCTGCTACATATGGATTGCCGACAAATTTGCAAGCATAACTTGCAATTTCTTTGCCACTGGCGCTGCCGCTTGCATTGCTGATAACAGAAGCTGCATCTGTAGATGATGATGAATTATTTTTCTTTGCTGCCGCCGCTGCTTTTCTGGCTTCCTCAACTTCTATTTTTTTAATTTCACTGTTCTGTTGTTTTATCTTGGCTTTATAAGCTGCTGCTTCCTGCTTTGCTTTTGCTATCTGTGTATCATAATCGGCAACCTGTTCTTTTTTCTCTGCCATCATATCATCTAAGGCTTTCTTTTCTTCTTCCAATTCGTACTTGTTGGTGACAAGTTCATCCTGTTCTTCTTCCAGCTTAGCCTTTTTTTCTGCTACTTCTTCTTTTACTTTTTGGAATTCGAGCAGCATCTTTCTATCATAATCATAAAGCTTTTCAATATAATCGGCCTTATTTACCATGTCTGAAAGATTTTTGGATTCTATTAATAGCTGAACATAAGAAGCATCGCCTTTTTCATACATAAAACGGATACGTTCTTTCATGGCCATATATTGTTTATCTTCTTTGGCTTTTGCAGCATCATATTCTTCCTGGCTTATTACCAGTTTTTCTTCTAATGCCTCTATCTCATCTTCCAGCATACTGACGCTGGCAATTACTTCAACTAATTGGTCGTCCAGTTCGTCTATTTCCGCTGTAATACCCTTTTTTTCCTGACTTAAATCGTTAATTGATCCATTAACACTGTCGAGTTGTTTCTGAGTCTCTTCTTTTTGTTTCTTTAAATCAGCGATAGAAGTAGCGTGGGCATTAATGGAAATGCTCATACACAATATGACTGCTAGAAATATTTGGCCACTTCTTTTTCTCATATGTAATCTCCCTGAATCGTCTTACAATTAACGTTTTTAGTATAGCATAATCGTAGTGGGTTTACCACAAAAAAACTCCTCCGGAAAAAATATCCAAAGGAGCGTATTAACCTTATAATTCGCAGTTATTAACTGTTCTTGGAAATGGAATGACATCTCTGATATTGCCCATTCCTGTTAAATACATAACGCATCTTTCAAATCCAAGTCCAAAACCGGCATGACGTGCGGAACCGTATTTACGTAAATCAAGATAGAATTGATAGTCTTCGGTTTTAAGTCCAAGTTCATCCATACGTTTTGTCAAAAGATCCAGTTTATCCTCTCTCTGGCTTCCTCCAATAATCTCACCAATTCCCGGAACAAGACAATCCATTGCTGCAACTGTCTTGCCGTCTTCGTTGAGTTTCATATAGAATGCTTTGATTTCTTTTGGATAATCGGTTACAAATACAGGACGTTTGAATTCTGTTTCTGTCAGGTAGCGTTCATGCTCTGTCTGTAAATCACATCCCCAGAAAACCTTATATTCAAATTCATCATTATGTTTTTGAAGAATATCAATTGCTTCTGTATAAGTCACATGTCCAAATTCAGAATTCACAACATGCTCCAGACGCTCAATCAAGCCTTTGTCAACAAATTGATTGAAGAAGTTCATTTCTTCTTTAGCGTTGTCGAGCACGTATCGAATAACATATTTCAGCATGCTTTCGGCAAGCATCATATCATCTTTTAAATCTGCAAAACACATTTCAGGCTCAATCATCCAGAATTCTGCTGCATGACGTGTTGTATTTGAATTTTCTGCACGGAACGTAGGACCAAATGTATATACATTTTTAAATGCAAAAGCATATGTTTCAGCATTTAACTGTCCTGATACCGTAAGGTTCGTCGGTTTATTAAAGAAGTCTCCCGAAAAGTCTGTTTTGCCATCCTCTGTCTTAGGTACGTTCTCTAAGTCAAGTGTCGTTACCTGGAACATTTCTCCTGCACCTTCACAGTCACTTCCTGTAATAAGTGGTGTATGCACATAAACAAAATCTCTCTCCTGAAAGAATTTATGAATGGCATAAGCTGCAAGTGAACGTACTCTAAACACTGCCTCAAATGTATTCGTTCTTGCACGTAAATGTGTTATTGTACGCAGATATTCGAATGTATGTCTTTTTTTCTGTAATGGATAGTCAGCAGTTGATTCACCTTCCACGTAAATCTCTTCTGCGTGCATTTCAAATGGCTGCTTTGCATCCGGTGTTGCAACTATTGTACCGGTTGCTACCACTGCAGCTCCAATATTTAATTTTGCAATTTCACTAAAATTGGATAATGAATCTGCATAGACAATCTGTAAGGTTTCAAAAAAAGTTCCGTCATTTACTACCAGAAAGCCAAAGGATTTCGAATCACGATTTCCTCTAACCCATCCGCCGACTGTGACTTTTTGTGAAACATAGGTCTCTTTGTTACGATATAGTTCCCTAATATTTGTTAATTCCATATCCACACCCTCAGTTTTTTTATTCTTCAGTCGTTGCTGTTTCAGTTTCTGTCGTCTCTTCTGTTGTTGCTGCTTCCGTTGTCGTCTGTGTTGCTTCAGTACCTGGATCTGTTGTGATAACAGCATTGCTTACTAAAAATTCTCTTACTTTATTAAGTAATAAGAAATCTTTGTAATCTTCCGGGCTTCCGTTTTGTTTGTAGTCATCAGCAGAAGCATATCCAAGGTTAGCATAGTTTTCTTCAATAGCCTGATTCAATTCATCTTCTGATACTGTAATATTTTCCAAAAGTGCAATCTTCATACATGCCATCTTCAAATTAGCAGCACTTTTAGCACCTTCTGTCAACTGTATATCATACTGTTCCTGAGACATTTCGCCATAATCCTGTAAGTAATTTTCAAGAGTAAGACCCATCTCTGCTAACTGATTTTCAAAATCTACAGATAATTCCTGTTTGCAATACTCAACAAGTGCTTCCGGTGGATTCTCTGCAAATTTACTTTTATCAAGTAATGCATCAATTGCAACCTGCTGTAAGTCAGACTGGTATGTGCTCTCTGCGTAATTCTCCAAAGCTTTTCTAACTTCTACTTTAAGGGACTCTACATCATTACAATTATCAATGCCAAGTCCTTTTACAAACTCATCATTCAACTCCTGTGGCTGTTCTTCATAGATTGAATTAACCGTAACTTTAAATACAACTGCTTTTCCTGCTAAATCAGTATTCTTATAATTTTCTGGGAAAGTCAGGTTGATGTCTTTGGTCTCTCCGATATTCATGCCAATCATTCCATCTTCAAATCCCGGAATAAATGTACCTGAACCAATTGTGAGTTCGCTTCCCTGTGCAGTTCCCCCATCAAATGCTACTCCATTTTCGGTTCCTGCGTAATCAAGGTTAACGACATCTCCTGTCTGTACGGCACGATCTGTGATTTCTACCCTTTTGGGATTGTTTTGCAGCATATTATCAATATATACTGTTACATGTTCGTCTGTAACAACCTGTTTTGTTGCTACTAACTGTAAGCCTTTATATTCTCCTAATTCAAGAACGTAATCATCTACGTTGATATCCTTCAGGTTATGGCTTCCTGTAGCCGTTTCTGAAGTTGTTGTCTCGTCCGTATTTTCTGTCTCTTTAGTGCCGCATCCTGCAAGCATTGTCATTGTCATTGCTGCTACAAGCAATGATACTAAAATCTTTTTCATTTTTTTCTCCATTCTATTCCACCTGCTAATCTGACGGTTTTTCATTTTGTTGATATCTTATCCGATATGTACAAAAATAATCCGCAATAACACTTTTATACCACATTTTTGCTATTCTTTAAACCCTTATTTTGTATTTCATACTTATTTCACATTTATCTTTTTCCCGATTTAGAGGTTCTTATCTTGCGTGCCACTCAAAAAGATGGTAAAATAGCACTGCTATCAAAAAGAAGGAGGACATCCACATGAACACAGTTACTATCGTATTACTCGTGATATTAGCCGTTCTGGTTGTTGCCATTCTCGTGTTATATATATTAGGTAAAAAGGCACAGAAAAAGCAAGCCGAACAGCAGGAACAAATAAATGCAAATAAACAAACCGTATCTATGCTTATTATTGACAAGAAGCGTTTACGTCTGAAAGACTCCGGTCTGCCACAGGCTGTAATGGCATCAACGCCTAAGCTTATGCAGCGTTCCAAGCTTCCAATTGTAAAAGCGAAAATCGGACCTCAGGTTATGTCTTTAGTTTGTGACGAGAAGATTTTTGCTACCGTACCGGTTAAAAAAGAAGTAAAAGCCGTTGTAAGTGGCATATACATTACCGAAGTCAAAGGACTGCACGGCAAACAGGCTGTTGTTCCACAGAAAAAGAAAGGCTTCTTCAAACGTGCTGTTGAAGCTGCTCAGGAAAAAGCCGGAGCTAAGCCAATCAAATAACATATTATACAACACAAAATCCTGCCTTATCGGCAGGATTTTATAATGGTAATTTTTGTCCCATTTCGCGGGCTTCAATATGAATATTACAATCTGATAAAAATTCATAATTAACATCAAGTGAATAAGAGACATCCAAGGAAAGCTTTTTAGGATTTTCATTTACTTCTATACTATGTGTATCAAGTCCAATCATGATAGAACCAAACGGCGTCTGATAATCGGTCAGGTTTTTCACCTTTTCGCTAAAATTCATCGACACATTAATAACACCTTTTTTCGTAACGCTCAATTCTCTATCATTAAATTTAATCATATTCTTGTTTACTTTATCAGTACCTTCAACAGCTTCTTCGTATACAAGATAATGCATTCCATTTCTTTGGTAATACTGTCCCTGCTGGATTACTTCGATATTGTCACCATCAAGGTTGCCTTCAAACTGCATCCCCTTTATGGAAATCATAACATCCTTTGTCATATTACCTCCTGTTTTCTATTCTTAATACTCTTCAATATTTATTGTTTTCGCTGATAATATTCCATATTTAATAATGGAGTTGGCAAAGGTTTTAAATTTATCAGCAGCATCAGATACAAAGAACTGATACTGATTGCTTCCAAGCATTGGTGTATTCGGATTCAGTAAATCTTCACTTTCTAACAGTTCTTTTAATTCTCTTGCTGTCTCATATGCCGGATTAACAAGGCTGACATGTTCTCCCATAACTCTTCCCACGGTGGAACGAATCAGTGGATAATGGGTACATCCTAATATCAGCGTATCAATATTGCAATCCTTCAATTCACTTAAATAACGGTTAGCAATCTCGACTGTAACCGGATCTTCAAGTAATCCTTCTTCAACCAGTGGCACAAAAAGCGGACATGCCTTTCCAATAACCTGAATCTGTGGGTTAATTCCCTGTATGTATTCTGAATATATTTTACTTCCTATCGTTCCTGCAGTCGCGATGACACCTACTTTTTTGTTCCTGGTCGTTTCAGCGGCTACCTTGGCACCCGGTTTTACCACTCCGATTACGGGAATATCAAGTTCCTGTTCAATGGCATCAAGTGCATAAGCGCTTGCCGTATTACATGCAATTACGATTGCTTTTACATTCTGCGTCTGCAAAAAACGAACAATCTGTCTTGAAAACTTGGTAACGGTTTCTTTTGATTTGTTACCGTATGGCACACGTGCCGTATCTCCAAAATAAACAAGTCTTTCATTCGGAATCTGCCGCATGATTTCTCTTGCAACCGTAAGCCCTCCGACACCGGAATCAAAAACTCCTATTGCTGCATCTTTTGCTGCTCCTGTTTCTTTTCTGTTTGACATGTTTGTTTTCCTTCCATATCAATCTTGCCTGACAAAGTCTCAAATAATCGTGATTTTATCATCACGTCTCCCGACTTTGCTCCAAGAATATTATAAAAATCCTGCGAAGTATCTCTTTTTTTATTGTCCATAAAACCGGTATCTGTTGTTGCATGTTCCATATCAATATATACATACGTGTCCGGAAGCAATACATACTCAGGATAGCATAAGCCAAAAAAGGTATACGTAAATATGGTAATCATTAAAAAGTTATATGTTTTTTTCATTGTCGCTCCTCCAGTAAGAGGATTAACACTTCTTTTCTATTTTATACCATTCTTATTCTTTTTCCAGTCTTATTTGACGAAGAATCGCTTTTTCCTGATTTTCTATGTGTATGCGGATTGCTTCTTTGGCAGAATCGGTATCGTTTGCAATAATGCTGTCGTAGATTTTACGATGTTCTTTTACGAGCATATCGTGCTGTTTTTCATCCTTGATATATTCATAACGGTAACGGTACATCTGCTCCGCCAGATTATTTACCATCTGAGATAAACGTCCATTTCCTGTTGCAGCAAAAATAATATCATGAAAAGCCACATCAGCTTTTGCAATTTCGTGGACATCATTGGTAATCACTATCTTTTCAAAATTAAGGCAGGCTTCCTTTAACTGTTCCTTTTCTTCTTGCGTAATACGCAGACAGGCAAGCTCAACAGCCAATTCATCAAGTGCTCTTCTCACTTCCAATACATCTGACATACTTTTTTCCGTAATCTGAGCCACCTGAGCTCCTCGTCTGGGTACCATGGTGACAAGTCCTTCTAATTCCAATTTGCGAATTGCTTCACGAATTGGTGTACGGGAAACGCCCAATTTATTTGCCAGATGAATCTCCATCAAACGTTCACCCGGTTTTAATTCACCTGTTAAAATCGCCTGACGCAGTGTTTTAAACACGACATCACGAAGTGGTAAAAAATCATCCATTGTAGACTGCATATAATCATCCATATTGTATACCCCTCTTTTCCTAATCCATCACACAATTTTTTTCTGTCATTGTGGTAACACACCCCTGTTTTACCATTCCTGATTTTTTTAACTGTTCAAATGCATTCTGCGCTACCTTTTCATCTGTAAATAATCCAAATACAGTAGGACCACTACCGCTCATTAAAGCTCCAAGTGCACCATTTTTGATCAGACTCTTTTTCATTTCTTCAAGCATCGGATATTTTTGTACTGTAACCGTTTCCAAAACATTGCCCATTTTATCTGCTACTGCATTGATATCCTCATTTTCAATTGCCTGTATCATACCATCTACATCCGGATGGTATTTTAGTGTATTCGCATGAAGATTCTCATATACATATTTTGTCGAAACTGATATACCCGGCTTTGCCACTACTACATAGCTGTTCGGTGATTTTTTAAGTGGTGTTAGTACTTCTCCGATTCCTTCAGATAATACCGTTCCACCCTCTATGCAGTACGGAACATCTGCTCCTATTTTTACACCGATTTTCTGCAACTCTTCTGTAGTGAGACCAAGTCCAAATAATGCATTCATTCCCACAAGAGTCGCTGCTGCATCACTGCTTCCGCCTGCCATACCGGCAGCTACCGGAATGTTTTTCTTCAAATTAATACTGACACCCATGTCAATATCGTATGCATCATACAAAAGCTTTGCCGCTTTATAAATTAGATTATGTTCATCGCAAGGAAGCCATTTTTGATTGCATACTATTTTAATGTCTTTTTTTTCTGTTTTTTCTATCGTAAGTTCATCATACAGATTGATAGTCTGCATAATCATTCTAAGTTCATGATACCCATCTTCTCTTTTTCGTAATACATCCAGCGAAAGATTAATTTTGGCCATTGCTTTTATCTTCATCTCGATAAATCTCCAATTCTTGCGATTGCACATTGTATACATAAATTGTACTTAATTATATACAATTTTAGATAAAAAAGCAATTTTTAATCCGACATGCTGTAAAAGGAGATTAATTCACCATTTTCTACAATCATTACAAGTGTCAGGTCAAATTCAAAGCCCATACCAGGCTCATATTCTGCCCTGACTCCTTCTACCACTTTTTTCAATTCATCATATGTGCTATTAGTGCCTCTCAAATCAGTACCACATCTCCCAAAATGGCAGTCAGAAGCCATTGGAATTGTCATTTCTGTTGTCCCTTGACCACCCGATACCGTATTATCAACATTAAAATGAATGCTGTCCTCTATAAGTTCCATATTCTCTATCTCAAATGCTGATGAAGAATAGGAGCCATCCGAACCATTATATTCCGATAAATCTTTTATCTCTCCGGTTATATCCGCTTTGCCATCGTAACCTATAAAGCGATTTTTCTTACGTTCTTCTTCATAGTCATATGAGTTTGACTGTTTCGTATCATCTATCTGAAAATCTAAATTCTCTGTTGATACTTGATTTTCCATCACTTCCGATTCGTCTGTTATGGATTGCACGCTCTCCTCTGTAGCAGACCGCTCCACACTCTCTTCTGTTGTGGGCTGTGCCATGCTCTCCTTCGTGGCGAAGTACATGCTCCTAAAGTCATAGGTGTAATCGCTAAAACCATTATCACCGTAAGCCCTATCTTTTTGTGCCCAAAAACATTCCATTTGTTAGTGTTTTTCATTGTCTTTCCCCTTTGCATTGAATTTTCCATCACATTATGATATATTAAGTTTCTTCTATGTATATTATTAAATAAAATTAAAACATATCCAAACACATTTTATCAACAATAATTTATGCAGACTATTAAGTTTAACTAATAATCAGCCGATAATCATCTTACAAGGAGGTATCTAACATGAGTGTAAATGGAATTACAAACGCATCCGCAGCATATAGCTACAATGCAAACAATGTGAAAACAGACTCTGCAAAGGCAAGTGATAAAGCAGAATCTGTTGCAGTAGATACAAAAAATGAGAGTGGTGTGGTTTATGAAGCATCATCTGCTGACGCTACTACTGCAGCAAAAAAATATCATCCTAATACTGAATTAATCAACAAATTAAAGGCTGATGCCGAGGCTCGTACATCCCAGCTTCAAAGTTTAGTTGAAAAACTTATGATGGGACAGGGCAATGCAATCGGAACTGCCAATGACATGTGGAGTTTTTTACGCACCGGTAAATTTACCGTAGACGCAGCAACAAAAGCTCAGGCACAGGCAGATATCGCAGATGACGGATACTGGGGTGTAGAACAGACATCCAGTCGTATTCTTGATTTTGCCAAAGCTCTTTCCGGTGGTGTTCCTGATAAACTTGAAGAAATGCGCAGTGCATTTGAAAAAGGATTCAAAAAAGCCGAAAAAACATGGGGTGGAAAATTACCAGAAATTTCACAGAAAACTTATGAAGCAACAATGAAAAAGTTTGATGACTGGAAAGCTGAGTCCACTACCGCAACCGCAACTGAAGGTGAAAATTAATACTTTATTTTAAATGAAAAGAGACAACGTTGGGATATCCGCTACAACGTTGTCTCTTCCAATTTATTCTAAATCATCTCTTTAACAATCAGAATCTTATCACCATAATTTAATTCATCTTTTGACAGTTGATTAATTTCACGAATTGTATTCATCGGCACATAATATTTTTTCCCAACATTCCAAATCGTATCATTTTCGCCTGCCACATAGACTACCATTCCAGGCAGTTTATCTCTTTTTTCTATATCCGTCTCCCCAACTGCAATATCATATAAAAGTGCTTCTTCTTCCTTATTCCATACCATGACACGGAATACCACCGGCGCCTTTACATCTATTTCATCGCCTCCCGATGCCGTCGCCGAAACTTGTTCTAATCCGGCATCCACACGGTAGGAGCAACCCTCCTGTATTCCGGGCGCTTCTAGTGTATACGTATATGGAATGTGTCCGGTTATGCAATTATAGGGTAGTTCATTATCCTTTGTAACATATATATTTTTTACTGATAATACGCCCGAAAGTTCTAAGCCATTTTCAACAATATTTTCATCTTCCCTATACAGACATGCACTCGAATGACAAATCTGCAGAATGTCTGCATCACTATCTGCTGTCTTCATGGTCTGGGATAGCTTCATTTTTCCGGTATTTTTCAGCATTATGTTATTGCAGGAACCCGGTTTTAATACCGGCTCTATATCTTTTGTAATTCCATACACATCCGTCACAACCATATATGACTGCGTCTCCATTAGTTTAATGGATACATTTACTGCAATATCAATTCCAAAGATTCTCTCTTCTCCATCAAAATCCGGTCGAATCTCAACATCCTCATGTTCAATTTCAAAGGAAATATCTGAAATCATATTTTCCCTGCAGCCATCTACTTCCATACTACCGCTAAAAGCGCGCGTCACTTCATAATATTGAATCGGACTGTTTTCGCCTTCTCCTTCATACAAGAAAAAGCACAAAATCTCTCCTTGAAAAGCAATTTTGTCATCCAATAGGCGGAATTCAATATCATTTATCTGCAAATCTTTCCAGATTATCTGAAAAATATTAGGCATTCCGGCTGGCAATTCTATTTCTTCTCTAACACGAAAAATATCCTTGGTGGAAGCTGCAAGTGCAGAAACATTAAGTGGTTTTTTACATATTTCCATAGCATCCTCTGAAACAATATCTACCACTGCTGCTTCATCATATATTTCATCTACATACAGATTCCATGTAATAAGTGATCTTATACTCAGCTTACGTGAATTAATAAGGCTGACACTCATATCTTCAATCTGTGACTTTACAAGAACTGAATCATTCTGTGTCACGCCTTCCATGTGGACTTTCTCTTCAAAAGAAATATGTCCTTCCATAAAATATGGTCGTATTTCCTCTTCTTCTCCCAAATATAATATGGAATAATCTAATTTTCCTTTGAGAACAACGTAATCAGCAAGTGGATAAACCTCTTCTACCACAACCCTGCCTTTTTCTGTTATGACTTTAAGTGCATCTGGATCCTGATCCTTAATGTTTACATCCTCTTCTATTGTAGTCTGTGTTACGGTTCTGCATTTTTCCCGTTCCATATGTATATTCTTTTTAATTAGTTCCACTATAACCTCCTTAACAAATACCGCCTTACCAATTAATATGCAATGCTTGGTAAATCTATACCCGAAAAGGAATTAACATAGAAAAGCCACTAATATAACATATGTTATTTTACACATCCAATGATTTCATGAATGTCTTCTATTTTATTTTTTTTCATAAATAATTCTATACCATCTATTACTTCCTGAGTTAAATATGGATTCACAAAATTCATGGCACCAACCGCTACTGCCGTAGCACCAGCCATAAGAAATTCTATTGCATCTTCCGGTGAAGCAATTCCGCCCATTCCAATAATGGGTATGTTAACTGCATTGGCACATTGATATACCATTCGTACCGCAACTGGTTTAATGGCCGGACCAGATAATCCGCCTGTTTTATTTGCCAATAAAAAGGTTCTCTTATTAATGTCTATTTTCATACCGGTAATGGTGTTAATCATAGAAAGAGCATCTGCACCTGCTGCTTCTGCTGCTTTTGCCATTTCCGTTATATCTGTAACATTAGGACTTAATTTCATAATAATTGGCTTGTTTGCTTTATTCTTAATCTGTTTTGTAATATCATAAACCGATTCTGCTTTTTGTCCGAACGCTATTGCTCCTTCTTTTACATTAGGGCAGGAAATATTAATTTCCATCATATCAATATCTGTATCAGAAAGTTTTTCCACAACCTCTAAATAATCTGATACTGATTTTCCACATACATTTACAATTACTTTCGTATCATACTGTCGTAAGAAAGTAAGATCTCTTTGCATAAACACATCAATACCCGGGTTTTGAAGTCCAATTGCATTTAGCATGCCACCATATGTCTCTGCAATCCTTGGTGTTGCATTCCCCGGCCATGGCACACTAGATACACCTTTTGTAACAACTGCTCCCAAATGATTTAAATCGACAAATTCTCCATATTCCATTCCGGAACCAAACGTACCAGAAGCAGTCATGACTGGATTTTTAAATTCAACTCCGGCTATTGTTATATTTGTTTTGCTCATTAGATATCTACCTCCTGTGCTTCAAAGACCGGACCGTCTGTACAAATTCTTGCATTGTTTACATGTGAGTGAGAATCCTTTTTAGTTGTCTTGCAGACACAGCCAAGACATGCACCAACTCCACATGCCATTCTCTCTTCGAGTGAAATGTATGCCGGTATCTTTTTTTCTTCTGCATATTTCTTGATTGCACGAAGCATCATCATCGGGCCGCATGAATATGTTAAATCGCAGTTTAATTTATGCTCATTTATAACATCCATGACATTCCCTTTTGTACCAACACTGCCGTCTTCCGTTGCAATTAGTACGTTTCCGTATTGTTCCAGTTCTTCTTTTAAGAACATATCGGCATTGCGATATCCGATAACAATTGTTATTTTATCGGTTTTTCCGTCTTCTTTTAACTCTTTTGCCAGTTGTAAAATAGGTGGAATACCGATTCCGCCGCCAAGTAATATGACTTCTTTATTTTCTGCCTCTTTGATAGGGTATCCGTTTCCCAGAACTCCCAACAGGTAAACAACTCTTCCTGCTTTGTAATGAGAAAACTCTGTTGTACCTTTACCGGCAACACGGTAAACCAGGCGAATCATTCGTTTATCGTTATCTACCTCGCAGATACTGATTGGTCTTGGCAGTAAAGTCGATTCCTTTGTAGGGAAAACCCCGACAAACTGTCCTGCCTTTGCATCTTTTGCCAGTTCTGTTTCTATCCACATTTCAAATATATCAGGTGCAAGTTCCTGACTTTCAATTACTAATCCAGGTGTCTTTTTTTTCATTTTTATTTCCTTTCTCTTTTGATTCTTCTACTGCTTTTTATCCTGCTGTTCATTGTTGTATACAATCTGACCTTTACAGATGGTCATAATTACTTTTCCGGATAACTCTTGATTCAAAAATGGGGAGTTCTGCGATTTCGATGCAAACTTCTCTATTTTCCATTTGCACTTTGTATCAATAATGCATAAATCCGCCGGTCCGTTTATCTTTACGCCGCCTGCATTTAGTCCATAGAGTTTAGCCGGTGCATAACTCATTTTATCAAGCAATTGTATAAGTGGCATTGCATTTTCTTCTACCAGGGTATGATAAGCAACACTAAAGGCTGTTTCAAGGCCTAAAATTCCGCTTGGTGCTTCTGTGATTGGTTTTGCCTTTTCTTCCTTACTGTGTGGTGCATGATCTGTCGCTATCATATCTATCGTATTATCAAGTAGTCCCTTTATAATTGCCTGTCTGTCTGCTTCTTCACGAAGTGGAGGATTCATTTTGCCAAGTGTCTGATATTTAATCGCTGCATCCTCTGTCAATGCGATATGATGTGGCGTGGCTTCTGCGTATATTTGACTGCCTTTTTCTGTTTTTTTCGCTTGTCTGATTAAGTCCACTGTTTCTTTTGAACTAATATGCTGGAAGTTTACTTTGGCACCCGTCTCCATTGCAAGGGCAATATCTCTTTGTACCATACTGATTTCAGCCTGACGGTTGGAACCGCCTATTTTAAAGTATTCAGAGGCTTTTCCATGGTTAATTCCATTGTTTTCTATAAAGGAAGGATCTTCTTCATGAAAGCTTAACACCACATCTTCCATAGCTGCCTCATTCATTGCCTGTTTTACAATATTTTCTGTAAGCAGAGGGATTCCATCATCTGTGAATCCTATTGCACCTGCTTCTTTTAACAGTTTAAAATCATTCAGCTGCTGTCCCACCATTTTTTTTGTTATGGTTGCACAGGTATAGACATTAATTCCTGTCTTTTTTCCTTTGTCCAGTATATATTGAATGGTCTGTGGCGTATCAACAGGTGGCTTTGTATTTGCCATCAGCACAACACTTGTGTAGCCCCCTTTTTTAGCCGCTTCGCTGCCACTATCTATATCTTCTTTATAAGTAAAGCCGGGATCACGAAAATGAACATGCACATCCACAAGACCGGGACCAATGATTTTATCGCTGCAGTCAATAATTTCTAGCGACTTTTTATCAATATCGCTTATTAAATTCTGACCAATTGCTGCAATTTCTGCTCCCTTAATCAAGATGTCGGCTTTCTTTTCGAAGCCACTTTCAGGATCAATCACGGTTCCATTTTGTAACAATATCATGTTCTTTTTCCTTCCGCTGTATATTTTTCTTTTCCTATTGTGTCATGGTTTTGCAAATCAGTCAAATATTACCGGCAAATCTTTTTCTTCTGTTTTAATGACAATATAAGGATAGGATTTTCCTTCTTTTTTATTGTCTCCCGGTTTTGGTCCAATTAACTCTGTATCTACTAAAATTGCGTTTCTTAGTTCATCTAAAGCATTTACCGCAATACTGTAACCACCCTGTTCCTGTTCTCCATAACCAACGCAAATATATAAAAATCCGGTGTCTTTAAATGTGAATTTAAATGGTATTCCTTTTTTTTCATGAATCCGTATAAGCAGTTCTTCCGGTATTCTCTCTTCTTCCACAATTGTGAAATCCCAAGCACTACTGCACCAATTACTCTTGCTGCGTTTTTCATATTTTATAATCTCTTTTTTATCAATTTATTATAAAAAAGAGAAGAATATGACTATTGCCACATGTTTACACTTACGTTATAATTTGGGAGGATAGATTTGTATTTAAACGGAAGATAGTAGATGAATACTATCAGAAATGGAGAGTTATGTTACGTTTAATTTTGGTTGTATTATTTGTTGTGTTGTTTCTGATTATTACACTTCCCGTATTGTTTGTAGAATGGATTATAGGTCATTTTAATCTATCTGCCAAGCATAAGAGTTCACTTGCCATGGTAAAATGGGCATTTCGCTGTTGTCTGTTTTTTGCCGGCACCAAAATAACCGTTCTTGGAAAAGAAAATGTTCCTACAGACAAGGCTGTTCTTTATGTTGCCAACCACAGAAGTTATTTTGATATTATTATCAATTATACTCTGGTTCCATCACTGACCGGCTTTGTATCTAAAATAGAAATGATTCACTGGCCGATTTTACGCACCTGGATGAAAAATGTAAATTGTCTGTTTTTAGACCGTAATGATATTCGTCAGGGTATGCAGACTATTTTATCCGGTGTAGAAAAAATCAAATCCGGTATTAGTATGTTTATATTTCCTGAAGGAACGCGTAATAAAGTAGACGATACTTTTTTACCATTCAAAGGCGGAAGTTTTAAAATGGCAGAAAAAGCCGGCTGTGCAATTATTCCAATTGCAATCAACAATTCCGGTCAGGTCTTTGAAGATCATCTTCCTAAAATCAAAAAAGCTCATGTAGTTTTGGAATTTGGTAAGCCAATTGAGACTGCTTCTCTTTCCAAGGAAGATAAAAAAGTATTACACGATACCGTCCGTGATCAAATCATTGAAATGTACGAAAAAAATAAAGCACTTGTTTAAATTTAAAATACCTTTTCATGCATCTAGGAACATGAAAAGGTATTTATTTATTTTTTTAACAAATCAACTACTTCTGTAAAGCCCATCCCATGAGATGCCTTTATCAAAATCGTATCATTTTCTTTTATAATTTCTTGAATCGTAACCATTAATTCCTGTTTCGTCTGGAACCATTTTACAACGCTGTTACTGCTTCTCTTACAGCCATCAAACATATTCTTGGCAAGAATTCCAACACATAAAATGATATCTATCTTTTTTTCTTCCGCATATTCACCAATCTGTCTGTGCAGAATATCTTCCTCTTCTCCAAGTTCAAACATATCTCCCAAAACTGCTACTTTTCTCGTATCTGCTGTAGCCAGTAAATCAATCGCTGCTTTCATGGAAACCGGATTGGCATTATAACAGTCATCAATTAACACATAATGTTTGGTCTTGATTACATTGCTTCTTCCGCTGACTGATGCGACATTTGCAATTCCTGATGTAATCTGTTCTAAGGATAATCCAAGCATCCTGCCTACAAGAGTTGCTGCCATTGCATTATCTACCATATGTTCTCCCGGAATCGGAATTGTTGCATCTATTACATAATAGTTGTTTTCTTCGTTTTTTACATGAATCTTAGCAGTAGAACCTAAAAGTCCTCTGCTTTGAATATCTGTTGCATATACATCACAGCCGGAATTTCTTCCATAACGCTTAGGAGTACTTTCGCCCACCATATGAATACTGTTAAGTTTATCATCATCTCCGTTAAGACAGACCTTTCCACCTTTTGGAAGATAATCAAAAATCTCTGTTTTAGCTCTTAAAATTCCATCTCTATCGCCTAAAAATTCAAGATGACACTGCCCTATATTAGTAATGACACAGATGTCAGGTCTTGCAATTTTGCTCAAACGATGCATTTCTCCAAAGTGACTGATTCCCATTTCAAGCACTGCAACTTCGTGTTCCTCTGTAATCTGTAAAACTGTAAGTGGCAGACCGACTTCGTTATTAAAATTACCCTGTGTTTTTAAAACTTTATATTTTTCAGATAATACGCCTGCAATAAATTCTTTTGTACTGGTTTTTCCGACACTGCCTGTGATACCGACTACCTTTACTGATAAACCGATACGATAAAACTCCGCAATGTCTTTTAATGCCTGAAAACTGTCCTTAACCAAAATACAAGGGCCCGTTATATTCTCCGGCAGCACCTCGCATATAACTGCGTAACAGCCTTTTTCAAATGATGATGGAATAAAGGAGTGTCCATCCACGCGTTCCCCTTTGGTTGCAATAAATAAATTGCCAGGTTCAATCTTACGGGAGTCTATCACTACTCCGGTAAACTCAACATTCTGATCCTGTTCTTTTGCTCCATATAAAGTTCCTTTGCATACTTTTGTTACAGAATTAATTGTTAAGTTCTTCATCCCTGCTCTCCTTAATCCACAAATGCCATGTCTACAATATGCTGACACAGATCTTCAAAATTCATTCCTGTTGCAGCAGCTTCCTGAGGAATTAATGAGGTAGGTGTCATACCCGGAAGTGTATTGGCTTCCAGGCAATAAAGATTACCCTGTTCGTTCATCATAAA
This sequence comes from uncultured Lachnospiraceae bacterium, assembly GCA_964487395.1. GTDB lineage: Bacteria > Bacillota > Clostridia > Lachnospirales > Lachnospiraceae > RGIG8767. The sequence continues at coordinate 20,042 of CAZAQH010000016.1, forward strand.
GTCCATACGCGCATATCTTTTAAGACGTAGTACACGGAAGGCTTCCTCGGCATAATGCTGCATTTCTTTTGTCTTCCCTGGGTCAAGTTCGGCTGGACATGTCTCTATGGTAGAGCCTGCCTGATATTTATTTTTATAATCATAAAAACCCTTAAGTGGTGCAATTTCAATAACCGGTAATGCTTTTCCGTTTAATACGGCAACCGAAAATTCACGTCCTTTTATGTATTCCTCGATTATAATTTCGTTATCATAGTGAAAAGCATCCTTTATAGCGTCCTCATATTCCTGTTCCGTGTGAGAAATATTGACACCAACACTGGAGCCACCACAGCATGCTTTCACAACACAGGGAATACCGATTGTATTTGTCTTTTCTTCGCCTTTATGAAGGTGAATTCCTCTAGGTGTGGGAATACCATGGAATTCCAGTAATTCTTTCGTCAATTCCTTATCAATACAAAGAGCAGAACTTATATAGTCTGTACCGGTATAAGTAATACCAAGTAAATCAAAGGCTGCCTGGATTTTACCGTTTTCACCATTTTCACCATGCAGTGCCATAAAAACAACATCCGCTTCCTGACATAAGGTAATTACATTTGGTCCAAAAAAGTTCTTGGCTCCATCCTTACGCAGTGCTTTTACTGCTTCAATATCAGGATTGTCTACGGAAACACCACCTATTTCCTCTGCCCAATCTATTTCTTTTTCAAATATTTGTGTAGTATCTTTATCAAGTCCCAAATAGACATCCAAAATGATTGCCTGATGTCCTTTGGATTTTAATGCTTTATAGACCATTTTTCCTGTTGAAAAAGATACATCTCTCTCTGTACTTGTTCCCCCGGCTAATACTACTATTTTCATTTTCTGCCTCCACTGTTTTCTTTTATTTTTGACTCACATTGCCAAGAACAAAAATAAATTCTGATATCTTGGTAATGCCATTTTCTTTTTGTTTGGATGATATTTTTGATGCGTATTCTTCTGTTAAGCGGTTCTTGGCACTTTCATTTACTCCGAAAAAGTAGTGAATATGATTTTCCTGTATAACTGCATATTCTCTACCGGATAAAACATAATTGACAACTCCAAGCACCATCATATCCTTCAGAAGTTGTTTCTCACTTATTGTATCAATCTTTTTCATAACATAATAGTGATCTTTTGATGATTCCTCGGATATTTCCTGTGCTCTTTCCATATAGCCATCCATAATCTTCTGACACCTGATCAGGTCTGCCCTGTATGTGGTGGATAAATAGGCTATATCTGCCAGCATTGTGTAATCATATTCCGAGAGTGTTCTTAAATCCTCCGGGAATTCATCATATTCCTGAATTGCTGCTTTGTATTTGTATTGACCTGTAATACGGTAAAGCTGGCTGGATGCAAAATACCAGGAATCCGTATTAATGTTGTCTCTATATTTTTCCATATAACGATATGCACGTGTTGAAGCATTCAGACACGAAACCGCAAATGGAAAATCATCATCTTTGTAATTGTAATAATATTGTGCCAGAACCCCGGCTGTTTCAGCCGTTGCACAAAGCGAGATATCTTCACCTGTGTTCTTACTGTCTCCAAGCAACTGACACACCGCACCTGTTTTTTCATCCTGCTGTAATAAGAGTCTTGAAATCTGCTCTTTTAAAAAGGCTTTATTTTCCTGTGTATCTTTATATATTTCATTGGTTAACATAATATTTGACAGTGTATAACATAAATCGCTTGTTTTTTCAAAAGAATAGCTTTCTATCTCATCATACAAAAGTGTTGAAACGTTACGGTACACCATTTTATTGATATAAAAGGGATACGAGTAACCCACCTGTTCCTGATAGATTTCATAAATACCATTGGCTGTTAATCCGGTAAAATCACCCATGTAGATGCTTTTATTGTCCCGACCGCTCTCTCCTACCTTTTGAAGTGTTCCCTGATAGACAGTCTCTCCTGTAGTACCATGTCTGACACTAAATTGTGAATCCAAATCATTGCCTAGAATAAATACCGTTTTTTTTCTGTCTGGCATATATCCTACTTTATCAATGAGAATATACGGTGTCTGATTAATTACTTCATAAGAAAAGTCCGGCGTTTGTTCCAATGTATCCTGTGACAAAGGGATGCTTTCAACGGCTGTCTTCTGTTTGTCAGATGAGGCAGCACAACTTGAAAGCATTGTATAGCACAAGATACAAATAAACAGCCAGACTTTCTTTTTCAATCCGATTTCCTCCGAGGATATTTATCATTATTATACCCCTAATCAAATTGTTGGTAAAGTAATTAAGACAATCTGTTTAACGGATTTATTGTCATACCATTGCTTAATCTGAAATATGGCGGATTAATAATTTCTTCATCATAATAAATTACAAGATTATCCGTTTCCCCTACTGTTTCTAAAAATTTTTGTTCATACGCCGAAGCATTTTCTTTCCATAAAAGTTTTCTCTCTTTTTGCGTTAAATAGGAAACTCCCATTTGCTGTTGATCTAATCTTATTTTGCCATTTCGTATTATTTCCATACATTCCTGTATTGATTTTTCTTCCGAGTTACAAACTGCGTAAAAACAAGCTGAACGTATAATAATACTCTGTGCCTTTATTGTTTCCTTTTCATATTCGCCCGGAATTACGGATGCAAGTACACCAACCAAATACTCATTTAATGCAATTTGCTGTTCTCCATAATTTCTTTGAAGAAGGACACTCATATTAGCTGCTTCTTCCTTTTGAATAGGCGTTACTACTATTTTATCGCTGGCAAAAAGAATCCCGCATGTATAAGGTAATATCAAAAAAAATAAAAGAACAATACAAAAGTCTTTCATTTTCTGCTTTTGTATTGTTCTTTTTATTTTTTTCAAATTCTGCTCCACGTTTTTTTAATATCATATAAAGCATTAAAAAATCTTATGTTATTAATTTGCCATATCTAAATGTGACAGTGTACCTGCCATACCATCTTCATACAGGAAAATTCCGGTTTTGCGGATAGCACCATTTACATTTCCCGTTCCACCTGAACGCAGTGTGAAATCTGTATTTTGATTGCCAAGATAAATAGCTCCCACATTTTTATCTTTTAGTGAATAAAGGGAATCATTACCCTGTGCATCTTTTACCCAGATTTTTAACTGTTCAAAGACAGAATCACTTTCATCTATCCAGCCATTTCCATCCTCGTCATACTTTGCAAGATCAGCAAATCCATCACCATTTTGTGTTCCGAAGAGTTCATTTCCATCATTAATTACTCCATCTTCATTTTTATCAAGAGACAGAAAACCACTTCCACTCATCAGATTGGATATTTCTTCTTTTTCTCCGTCAGCATCCAAATCAAAATAGAATTTCTGGTCAGAAAGATCCGGAATATTATTATCCAGATTGATCACAAGTGGATCGCACATTGCCTGAACCGATATTCCTTCCTGTCTGTAATACTGTGAAAATTCTCTACTCATAGTAACATCAACGCCAAAACTTATCTCTCGTCCATCTGCTGTTTTTACAACACCGGTTGAAGAAAATGATGTTTCTTCGTACTCTTCAAAGGAATACTCTTCACTTGCCGTAATCTGAATCGTAGCAAATCCCTCTGACAAATCTGATGATGTGGATTCCATGGGCGTAAACGGATTCTCAAATCCCATTTCATCTGCCATTTGGGATGCCTTATCTTGTCCAAAAAACATGCTCCAAAGATAAAGAACAAATTGCTGACGCACGTGCTCTACCCCTTGTGTACGATTGTTTGATGAAATATTCTGAATCCTTCCACTGTTGCTTGTTTGTGCACTTTTGAGTCTTGCCAGAGCATCTTCATTTTCCTGGGAATGTGTCGATGCATCGCCAAGTTCCTCCTGTTCTTTTGCCTTATCCATTCTTGATTTTGCATTTTCAAATGCATCTTCCATACCACCACTGCCAATCATTTGATTACCGTTTTGCAGTGATTCCTTGCTAATCCACCCCTGTTGTATGGATACAGACAACTTCCTTGTTGAACTAGAACGATAGGTTCTAGCAGATTCCATTCCTACGTATGAGGAATCAATCTTCAATAAATTACTCCTTTCTCCTGCCGCGTCCTTATCTCGTCCGTGAGGCTAAAGGATAAAAAAGGGCATTCATAATGTTATTATGAATACCCTCCATGGCTTTTGTCATATTTAAAGTGTCAGGCCTGCCACCTTGTAATATTTATATCGGCCAAAATTGTTATTAATTTAGTTTAAACACGATTATAATTAATTAAACATCCCTTTAAAATAATCTGACGTTCTTCGTCTGTCATATCTCCTAAGGATAATTCGAATTCTTTTAATTCCTTACCTGCTACTGCATATGCTTTAATAACAGGAGCTTTTTTCTCTACTGCCTCACGAATAGAAGGAATATAAAGATAATCAAGCTTCTTAAATGGAAGTTCGCCTTCCTTAATCAGGAATGGAAGCATACCCCAGTTCATCAGATTGGAGCGGTAACGTTTGGTTGCATATTCGTTGGCAATATTTGCCCATCCGCCAAGCACCTTCTGGCAGCTTGCTGCCTGCTCTCTTGCGGAACCATCACCCGGTTTCACTGCAAATATTGTGGAACCATATCCAATACCATCTTTCTCGGCATTTGGGAACTGGCTTTCTATGGTTGACATAATATCTTTTAATTCTGGTTTTGTGGCAAATACATCTTCATTATTCATAAGTGCGCTCTGAGCCTTCTGCATATCCTTGGCAAGTCCTACATATTCCGGATCTTTTCTGGAAAGTGTAAATTCAGCCAGTCCAAGTGGATTGGAGCGGAAGGATGATGTCTCACCAGATGGAATCAACTCATCTGTTGTGGTAACCGGATCGTGAATCTCACTGACAACACGAAGTACCAAGTTATTTGGAAGTGCACACATCTTAGGCCAGTCTTTTATATTTGGGCCAAATTTAATTTCTACGCTGTCATCGGCAACACCTTTTGAATCAAATACACGGTTCTTATAGATATTAGAATCAAAGTGGTATGCGTACTCACCAATCTTACCGTCAAAGTCAGTTGCAGGTGTTAAATAGCCTTTATTTGCAGCTGTTGCTGCGATAGAACGTGCATCCATTAATGCTACGGAAGCAACCTGTCCATTCTGTACCTTAGAGCCTTCTCTATTCGGGAAGTTACGTGTAGAATGACGGATACTGAATGCATTGTTAGCCGGTGTATCGCCAGCGCCAAAGCAAGGTCCGCAGAATGCTGTTTTTAATACGGCACCTGTTTCCAATAAGGTAGCTGCACAACCGTTCTTTAATAATTCCATATAAATAGGAGTAGAAGCCGGATATACGTTTAAGGTAAATTCGTCTGCTCCAATGTAATGTCCCTGCATAATGTCTGCTGCTGCACAGATATTTTCAAATCCACCACCTGCACATCCTGCAATAACACCCTGATCTACATAAAGCTTACCGTTTCTGATTTTATCCTGTAATGAGAAGGTAACCTGATCGCCAAAGCTTACTTTTGCACGCTGCTCTACTTCATGAAGAATATCTTTTAAATTTTTATTTACTTCTTCAATGGTATAAGCATTACTTGGATGGAACGGCATTGCTATCATTGGTCTGATTTCACTTAAATCGATGGAAATAGCACCGTCATAATAAGCTACCTGTCCCGGATTTAACTCGGCATAATCTTCTTTTCTTTCATGTATTTCATAGAATTCTTTTATTTTTTCATCGGTCTGCCAGATAGAGGAAAGGCAGGTTGTCTCTGTCGTCATAACATCCACACCGATTCTAAAATCAGCGCTTAAGTTGGCTACGCCAGGTCCTACAAATTCAAGTACCTTATTCTTTACATATCCATTGGCAAATACAGCACCAATCATGGCAATGGCAACGTCCTGAGGACCAACACCCTTAATCGGTTCTCCTGTCAAATAAACTGCAATAACGCCTGGACGGTCAATATCATAAGTCTGGTTTAAAAGCTGTTTTACAAGTTCCGGTCCACCTTCACCCATAGCCATGGTACCAAGTGCACCATAACGGGTGTGGGAATCAGAACCAAGTATCATTTTCCCACCGCCTGCAAGCATTTCTCTTGCGAACTGATGAATAACTGCCTGATGAGGTGGTACATAAACTCCGCCGTATTTTTTAGCACATGTAAGTCCAAACATGTGGTCATCTTCATTAATGGTACCGCCAACTGCGCAAAGGGAATTGTGACAATTGGTAAGTACATAAGGAATTGGGAATTTTTCAAGTCCTGAAGCACGTGCTGTCTGGATAATACCGACAAATGTAATATCATGTGAAGTCAATTTGTCGAATTTAATCTTTAATTTATCCATATTGCCGGAGGTATTGTGATTTTGTAAAATACCGTAGGCAATCGTCTCTTTTGCTGCTTCCTGGGCTGTTATTTCTTTGCCTGTTTTTGCTTTGATAGCAGCTGCTGCATTCGCATCATCCTGTATCATTTCACATCCGTTTACAAGATATGCTCCGCCTTTTGATAATGTTATCATATTATTCTCCCATCTTTATTTTCTATTCGGTAATACTACCTTGTCTAAGTGCCAGATTTCATCCACATATTCCTGAATGGTACGGTCTGATGTGAACTTACCACTGCAGGCAACATTAATCATTGCACTCTTTGCCCATTTATCCTTATCCACATAGAATGCTTCCATCTTTTTCTGTGCTTCTGCATAGGAGCGGAAATCTTTTAAAATGAAATAACGGTCTGCCACTGTCGTAGAAAGTGTATTCAGTAAGGAATTATAAAGGGTACGGAAACGTTCTTTATCATCCGGTGAGTATGTGCCGTCTACAAGCTGGTCTAATACTTTATGAATCTCTGCGTCACTATTATAGATATCCATTGGATTATATCCGCCATTCTGTTCATAAGAGATAACTTCATCTGAAGACAATCCAAAAATGACAGCGTTGTCAGTACCAACTTCTTCTACAATTTCTACATTGGCTCCATCCATAGTACCAATGGTTAATGCACCATTTAACATGAATTTCATGTTACCGGTTCCAGATGCTTCTTTGCTGGCAGTTGAAATCTGTTCGGATACATCAGCTGCTGCAAAAATAATTTCTGCATTGGATACGCGATAATTTTCAATGAAGACTACTTTGATTTTTCCATTAATGGATTTATCATTATTCACCACATCTGCAACGGCATTGATAAGCTTAATCGTCAATTTGGCATTCATATAGCCTGCTGCCGCTTTTGCACCAAAGATAAAGGTTCTTGGATAGAATTCCATCTGTGGATCTTCTTTGATCTGATTATATAAATACATAACATGTAAAATATTTAACAGCTGTCTCTTATATTCATGAAGTCGTTTTACCTGAACATCAAAAATGGAACGAGGGTCAACCTCTACGCCATTATGCTCTAAAATATAGGATGCAAGACGTTTTTTATTTTCAAATTTGATATCCATAAATTCCTGACGTGCTTTTTTATCATCGATAAGTGGCATTAATTTATGAATCTGTTTTAAATCGGTTATCCATGCATCACCAATATGAGCCGTTACCCAGGAAGCAAGCTTTGGATTGCCATGCATTAAGAATCTTCTCTGTGTAATACCATTTGTCTTATTATTGAATTTCTGTGGCATCATCTCATAAAAATCTCTTAATTCCTGTTGTTTTAAGATCTCGGTATGAAGTCTTGCAACACCATTAACGGAATATCCGGCTACGATTGCAAGATGAGCCATTTTTACCTGTCCATCATAAATAACAGCCATTTTACGGATTTTTTCCTGTGTAAGTCCTGTCTCCTGCGGATATTGTCTCTCAATTTCCATAATAAATCTACGGTTAATTTCTTCCACTATCTGATAAATTCTCGGTAATAATCTGGAGAATAAGTCAATTGGCCATTTTTCCAATGCTTCTGACATAATGGTATGGTTGGTGTATGCGCAGGTCTTTGTCGTGATTTCCCATGCTTCGTCCCAATCTAAATTGTAATTGTCCATTATAATACGCATCAGTTCTGCAACCGTTACGGTTGGATGAGTATCATTTAACTGGAAGGTTACTTTTTCATATAATTTGTGAATGTCATCATGCTTACGCATATATTTTTCAACCGCTTCCTGAATGGATGCAGATACGAAGAAATACTGCTGTTTTAAACGAAGTTCTTTGCCGGCATAGTGATTATCATTTGGATATAATACTTCTACGATATTACGTGCCAGATTTTCCTGCTCAACGGCTTTCTGGTATTCTCCCTTATCAAAGGAATCCAGTTTGAAGCATTCGCAGGCCTGTGCATCCCAAATACGAAGTGTATTTACAATGCCATTGCCATAGCCCAAAATCGGAATGTCATAAGGTACTGCCATAACAGACTGATATTCTTCCTGTGAAAAATGACTGCGTCCGTTTTCGTCTACACTCATTTTTACATAACCGCCAAATTTTACTTCTTTTGTATATTCCGGACGGCGAAGTTCAAATGGATTGTTTACATCCAGCCAGTTATCGGGTACTTCCACCTGATAACCATTCTGAATCTTTTGTTTAAACATTCCATAGTGATAACGGATACCACAGCCATAAGCTGCATAACCAAGTGTTGCAAGGGAATCTAAAAAGCAGGCTGCAAGTCTTCCAAGTCCACCATTGCCAAGTGCTGCATCCGGCTCCTGGTCTTCTATTACATTAATATCCACACCCAGTTCGGTAAGACACTCTTTTACATCACTGTAAGCCTGAAGGTTAATCAGGTTGTTGCCAAGAGCTCGTCCCATCAAAAATTCCATGGATAAATAATAAACCATTTTAGGGTCCTGTTTATCGTATTCTTTTTGTGTTGCCATCCAGTGGTCAACAATTACATCCTTGATTGCATAAGAAACTGCTTCAAAAACCTGCTGGCTGGTTGCCTCTTCCATTGTCTTTCTGTATAACGTTTTTACATTATATAAAACACTTCTTTTAAAAAGTTCCTTATCAAATGCGGGTAATACTGTCGTCTTTTTCATTTAAATACTCCTTATCCGCGAGCATGAGTTGAACATCTGATACCAACCACGTACCAGATGTTCTTTGCTCTGTGTCGTTTATTTTTCTATACAAATTGTAACATTTTCCCCGTTGACATTCCACTCTTTCTTTACACAATATTCTTTATCAAATGAAAATTCGTCTGCTAATACTTTTGTTCCAATCATTAATTCATTATTCTTAACGATTTCTGCCAGCTTATCATTTGATAAAATGGATACTTTGATGTGATCCATTACTTCAAAATCAGCATCTTTTCTCATGGTCTGAATCTTACTGATGATTTCGTATACGAAGCCTTCTTCCACAAGTTCATCGGAAAGTTTGGTATCCATTACAACCGTAATCTTGTTATCTGCTTCTGTAACAAAGCCTTCCTTCTGAATCATGGTAATCAGTAAATCTTCTTCTGCAAGAGCAATTTCTTCTCCATTATCGGTAAAGGTAAGTGCTCCTTTTTCTTTTAATTCATCCATTGCACTGTTGCCATCTAAAGAAGCAAGTGTTTTTTGGATAAATCCAAGATGTTTGCCGTATTTTGGTCCAACTGTTTTAAGCTGTGGCTTAAAGGTATAGGTGGTAAAGTCTCTTACATCATCGGTAAATACGACTTTCTTTACATTTAATTCATCTTCAATGATTTCCTGATAGAAATCAGATAATGCAAATGCTGCTTTTACAAACATGTTTCCGATTGGCTGACGGTTTTTGATATTGGCTGTATTTCTGCAGGCACGACCCATAACAACAATATCAAGTACTTCTTCCATATCTTCTTCCAGTTTTTTATCTACCATTTTTGCATCAGCAACCGGGAAGTCGCAAAGATGGATGCTTTCCGGTGCGCTCTTATCAACAGAACGAACCAGGTTCTGATAAATTTCTTCTGTCATAAACGGAATCATTGGTGCAGCTGCTTTTGAAACGGTAACAAGTGCAGTATAAAGTGTCATATATGCATTAATCTTATCCTGTTCCATTCCCTTTGCCCAGAAACGTTCTCTGCCACGTCTTACGTACCAGTTACTCATTTCATCCACAAAGTCCTGTAATACTCTTGCTGCTTCCGGAATCTTATAGTCGTTTAAGTTATTGTCTACTTCTGTTACCATGGTGTTCATCTTAGATAACAGCCATTTATCCATTACAGAAAGTTTATCGTATTCAAGTTTATATTTTGTTGCATCAAAGTTGTCAATGTTAGCATAGAGAACAAAGAATGCGTAGGTATTCCAAAGAGTACCCATGAATTTTCTCTGTCCTTCTACAACTGCTTTGCCATGGAAACGGTTTGGAAGCCATGGAGCTGAGTTAATATAGAAGTACCAGCGGA
>CAZAQH010000017.1:0-30013 GCA_964487395.1 uncultured Lachnospiraceae bacterium
CTTTTGCGAATAGTTCAATGCGTATAGTTATACACCATTTCGGTATTTATATCAAGATAACAACAAAAAAACAACCTTTCCGTATGACACTACTCTTCGGAATTAAGGTTGTTTTTTTATAATTAAAATGTATTTACTTTTATGTTGCCACTTCCGGTAGATACGGTAATATGGTTTGCTGGATTAGAACCAATGTTACCTGAAGCTGATTTACCGTTTTTGCTAAAGGATAGATTATTATCAAAACTGGTATCAATATTACCACTTCCGGTTTTAAGGTCAAATTGTCCAGATACTGTTTCTGGAAGTTCTAATTTGGCATTACCACTTCCGGTTTTTAATAAGATATCACCGGTAATATTATCTGTGATCTGTAATTTGACGTTACCGCTGCTTGTTTCAAAATTTCCTTGTCCGGAAACATTCGTTGCAGTAATATTTCCACTACCAACACTTGCTGTGAAAACCCCTTCGATGTTATCTGCAGTAATGTTTCCACTTCCCATACCAAGTACAATATCGCCTGTTACATCTTCTAATTTAAGATTACCGCTTCCTGCACTGAAATTAGCTTCAACAGCATTACAATTACTCCATTTAATATTACCACTTCCGGCACAGACCATAAGACTATCATCATAATTACTTTGATAACCAGATTGAACGGAAATATTACCACTACCGGTTGTAAGCATTAAATTTTTTAATCCGTTTTCCGGGATATAAATTTCAATTCGTTCTTCCATATTAAAACCAAATATGATAAAAGAACTAACACGGCTTCGGGTTATGATTGCTGTTCTATTTGATATTTCATCCGTTGCAATGGCATCTGTACTGTCATTTACTAAATATTCTTTAATGACTATTTTATTATCCTCTCCGGTAAAAACATGAAGATTCTTGCTTCCATATTTTACTTCCAGACTATCAATTGCAGATAATGGAATTTCAATGGTATTACGAAGCTTAGCTTTTCCACCAAAAGATAATCCACTAAATTGAAAAGAATGTTCCCGTTTCGATGCCAGGGATAAGGACATAACAGATAAAAAAGCAATACATACAATCATGACGATTGCAGATAGGAAAATAAGCAGTTTATTATTCTTCATACGTCTCATTCTCCTCTTCTGTTATGATTGATTCATTATTCTTATGATTACGGCTTAAAATCAAAAAGAAATTAACGAATGCATAATATAGAGGAATTGTGATAAATACAACCCAGCCTGGATGCCATAATCCACCAAAAACACCAAGAATTAGAAATACTAACGTAGCAAGTACAGGATATGCAAAATGATTCGCATTTCGCTTTGAAATTGCTTCTACAATCGAATGCCAAATTGGAATAAATAAAAAGATAATCCAACCCGGATGCCATGCGTTGAAAAAAAATCCTATTATAATATATGTAATAACGATTGCCAGTGTAATAATGCCGGTTAATGCATGTGCTGCTGTTGAATCGGATGCATTAAAGGTTGATTGATTATTACCATTAAAAGTATTATTTTGTTTAAAACCATTATCTTCTATATCAGTACGTGGAACAATCTCATCATTTGTCTGTAATAATTCATCTAATGAAACGCCATAAAGTCTTGCTAAAAGAATCAGATTATCGGTATCCGGAGATGCCTCTGCTCTCTCCCATTTACTTACAGCCTGTCTGCTGATACCCAGTTTTTCTGCTAATGCCTCTTGTGAAAGATTATTATTTTTTCTCAAATTCACAAGTCGATTTGCTATTTCGATATTCATTTTTATTTACCTTTCTTTGCTTTTGCTTTTTGTTTTTTTGGCCTGCCTTATGAAACGATTATATGGATTTGGCTTTTGCTACACTACCAATTCTAGGTTGAAATTGACGCAACTATTGGTTGCAAAGGCTAAAATAAGGCGTTTTATATGGATAATTGTTCATGTAATGGGCGTTTTTGTTTTTGTCTTGTAAGTTCAACAAGTCCTAATGGTGTAATATCAATATAATTTGTTTTCACACTGTCTTTTTTTATTTGTTCTTTTAAATAAGAGATTAATTGTTCACTGTCTTTGTTATTTTCCATATTGATAAAATCAATTATGATAATTCCTGATAAATTACGTAATGATAATTGTCTTGTAATTTCAAGAGCGGCTTCTAAATTAATTTTTAATATGGTATTTTCTTTATCTTTTTTTGTATCACATTTTGCAGTATTTACATCAATTACGGTTAAAGCTTCTGTTATTTCAATTACAATGTTGCCACCTGATTTAAGCCAGACTTTTTTTGATAATAGCTCTGAAATTCTGGTTTCAATTGCATATAATTTATTTAAAGAATAAGAATCCTGATAGAAAGCAATCTTCTGCTTTATCATGTCTGTATTCCAGTTATAGCAAAGGGAGGCATGATTTGAAATGGTGTTATAAATATCAATATCATCGGTAGTAATCTGTTCGTATTCGGTATCTTTTAATCCATCTAAAAAAGAAAGATAACCGGGAGTTCCTGCATATAATTTACTAAAACAGGTTCTTGTTTTAGCAGTTTCAATGATACGGTTCATCGTAATGCTTAATGCGTCTATCTCATGGCTGATAAGGGAAAAATCAGGACAACCTTCTGCTTTTGTACGGATAATCACATCATAATCATATGTTTTATCTAAAAAGGCACCTATTTTTTCTTTTATATTTTGATTAATCTTTTTACTGTAGAATACACTTCCACGTTCATTTTTACTAAGAGAAATGGCACAGTACTTACCACTAATTGATAATTTAGTAGTTGCAACAGCATCCTTTGTCTTAATCTGTTCTTTGCTAATCTGTACTAAGAGTTCATCCCCTTCGCGTAATGAAGTATTTAAAATATCGCGATTTGTGACATACAGATTCTTATTATCTTCTAAAGATAGATAACACAAAAGGCTGGGTTTAATTTCAATAAACGCGGCATTAATGTTTTTTACAATATTTTTTACTTTTCCAATATAAATATCCGATAAAATATCTTCATCAGGATTACAGACGGAAAGCTTTTTAATATTGCCATCTTCTATCAACATAGAAAGGATGTTTTTATGAAATTGTGTTATGACAATTTTAGAATAAATCAAAAGTCTACACCTACCCCGTCTAATGGTACAAATTGTGGCTGTTCTTCGTTACCTATATTCGTGTACGTATCAATACGTGCAATCTGATATGCAAATGAATCAAATGTATCATCGCAATATTGATATAACGCTTCCATTACAAGTGTTGGTTTTATATTGCCACTGCTGCTTGCATCAACAAAAAGCTTAAAACCATTTTCTGTTACCTTATATTCATAGATATGTGATTTTAAATCAATGGATATTTCGTTTTTCTTAGTCTGTTTTGTAACCAGGATAGTTGATTGATTAAAAAACTGTTCAGCCTGTTTTTTAATCTTCTCAGTAAGGATGCCGTCTTTTAAGGAAATATCATATTTGGCTGCTGCAACACATGCCATGGCATTTGCATTCTGGTCTGATAATTCCTTTATTGATACAATCTCAATACCTGGAACCATTACGCGATTTAGTGCGTTTTTCATATTTTCACTTCCATTATGGGAAGATAATTCAATATCAAAGTATTCCCCTTCACTGCAAAGCCCTACTCCAAGAGGGGCAGCAAAACTCATAATCTGATGTGGACTAAATCCTGTAGAATAAGCAATATCAATTTCAGCTCTACGCATGCTTTTTTGGAAATAACGCATGATATCTAAATGTCCAATGAATTTCATGGGACCGTATTTTTTAAATTTAATTCGTACTTTCATCTGCACTCCTATCTGTCATACAAATGCCTGTATGGTATTTTGCTGCACCACAGCCGTTACAGGTCTGTTTGCAGTTTAAGGTGATTTCTTCTTTTTGTGATTTCATCCATTCCGCTTTTAAGAATTCCTTAGAAACACCACAGTCCAGGAAATCCCATGGGAATATCTCATCCAAGGATCGTTCTCTCGTTGTATAGAATGGAATATCAATATCACATTCTGCAAATGTTTCCATCCAGACATCATTTTTATAGTATTCGCTCCAGGCATCATAAATACAACCTTTTTGATAAGCCTTTAAGATTGCATCTGATAATTTACGGTCGCCTCTTGCAAAAACACCTTCTAATATACTGACATCGGCTTCGTGCCAGTTATATTTGATTCGTTTTTGATTTAGCTGTTCCATAACAGCGTTCTTTGTAATATATGCTTTCTCTATAAACTCTTCTTTTGTATTCATTCGCGCCCATTGGAATGGCGTAAAAGGCTTTGGAATAAAAAAGGATGTACTTGCTACTATTTGTACCGGTCCATTTTTTCTTTCTTCTTTTGGTACGGCATCAAAGAATTCTCGTGCTATTTTATCAGAAAGTATTGCAATTCCTTTAATGTCATCTTCTGTTTCGGTTGGAAGACCAAGCATAAAATAGAGTTTTACCCTTGTCCATCCGCTTTCAAAGGCAAGACGGCTTCCATTTAAAATATCTTCTTCCGTGAGACCTTTATTAATTACATTTCTAAGTCTTTGACTTCCGGCTTCAGGTGCAAAGGTAAGGGAACTCTTTTTCACATCCTGAACCTTGTTAAACACAGAAAGCGAAAAATTATCAATTCTAAGTGAAGGTAACGATATGTTGATATATCGTCTGTTACATTCGTCAATTAAATACGTAATTAATTCTTCTAATGACGAATAATCACTGGAACTTAAGGAACTTAGGGATATTTCCTCATGGCCTGTATTTTTGAGCATCGTAATGGCATATTCTTTTAGCTTTTCTACATTACGTTCTCGAACAGGCCGATATAATTGACCTGCCTGACAGAAACGACAGCCTCTGATACAGCCACGCTGAATTTCCAACACGACTCTATCCTGGGTAACCTTTATAAAAGGAACAACCGGTTTTTCAGGATATGGTGCATCACTAAGCTCTGTGACAAGTGCTTTTTCGATTTTTGCCGGTATTTCAGGATAAATAGGCATAAAAGAATCAATGGTGCCATCTGCTTTATAAGTAACATCATATAAGGAAGGCACATAAATACCGGGAATCAGTGCCGCTTTACGTAAAAATTCCGGCCTGGTCCCATTATTTTTCTTGTTTTCTTCATATAAATCAAATAATTCACGGTAATATACTTCGCCTTCGCCAATATAAAACAAATCAAAAAAATCTGCAATTGGTTCCGGATTATACGTACAGGGACCACCACCCATTACAAGGGGATCATCTTCTGTTCTATCCTTTGCAAGCAAGGAAATATTGGATAAATCAAGAATCTGTAATATGTTGGTATAACACATCTCATATTGTATGGTAATGCCAAGAAAATCAAATTGTTTGATTGGTTCCTGTGATTCTAATGCAAACAAAGGAATGTTTTTTTCTCTCATGATTTGATCTAAATCCACCCATGGAGAAAAAACACGTTCACACCACACATCATCATAGCGGTTAAACATGTCATATAAAATCTGCATTCCTAAATGTGACATACCGATTTCGTATACATCAGGAAAACACATAGCAAAACGAATTGCAATGTTTGCTTTATCTTTTTTTACACAGTTTATCTCATTGCCAATATATCTGGCAGGTTTATCGATTGATAATAAAATATCATCTGATAGTGCTAATCCTTCTTTTGTCATATCTACCTCGTTATTTTGTCTTATTTATCAGTTAAAGTATACGGGAATTGTGCTATAAAATCAAATGCATTTGATGATATGGTTATCCCCGAGTTAGTTATTTCGTTAATAATCGTTTCACTTGTTATATTGAAAAAAGATTTTTTTTTGGATATCCAGAAAGAAAAAAAGCAGAAACAGGCTAATACAAATAAAAAAACGAAGAGAAAATAAATGCAGGCTTTGTTGCGTTTCACCACTGGTATTTATCGGATTCTCATCTAAGTCATATGAAGTTTTATAAGTATGTTCAGGATAAAGAATTTCCTCTCTCATACGGATTTTATTTCTGTTTTGTTCCTGCTCATTTCGTAAAGTACGAATTAAAGTCAATTTTTGCTCTACTGAAGTATTATAATCCATATTATTTCCTTAGGGTTATTTGTACATACTATGATAGAAAACAAAAAAAATGAACGAACAAATACAAAATATTTATTCGTTCATTAAAAGTTATCGTTTGGCAAGCTCTTCTGTAATTTCTTCCCAAGTTACTTCTTTTTCTGCCATTAAAACCATCATATGATATAGAAAATCTGATATTTCATATTTAACTTCATTTGGATTAGGATTTTTAGCAGCGATTACAATCTCAGTAGCTTCTTCTCCTAATTTCTTAAGGATTTTATCTAATCCTTTATCAAATAGATAATTGGTATAAGAACCTTCTTTTGGATTAATCTTTCGATCCAATATAACATCATAAACATCTTTAAATACTTGAATTGGATTATCTTCCTGTTTTGTCTCTTTTTCAAGAATTGGCTGGAAGAAACATGTCTTATTGCCGGTATGACAGGCAGCACCAATCTGTATAACCTTTGCTAAAATAGTATCATAATCACAATCAATGGTAAGGGATTGAACATATTGATAATGTCCGCTTGTTGCACCTTTTATCCATAATTCATTACGACTTCTGCTAAAATACGTCATTTTACCGGTTTTTAAGGTGGTCTCATAAGCTTCTTTATTCATATAAGCAACCATTAAAACTTCCTGTGTCTTATAATCCTGAACAACAACCGGAATATGACCATCAGAGTTTAATTTGAAGTCTTCAAATGAATAAGTAACCTTTTCTTTTGTCGTAACAATTCCGTTTTCTTCTAAAATATTTCGCATTGTATCAATTTCAGCCACATTATCATTTACTACTTCTCCGGTAATACCAAGAACAGCATCCAGTTTCATGATATCAATAATTTTGTTTAAGGTTATTTCCGGTAAAGATACAATAAATGGCACATTATTGATATAAGGAATTGTCTGCTTTAATTCACCAATATTTAATAAAAGAATGTTTGAAACATATTCTTCAATTATATCCTGGTAATCAGATACTTCTGATGCAGTAACTACAGCTGCTACTATTTTCTCTTTTCCAAATTTTTTAGATACTTCTTCTGTAATGGAAACGTTAGACTCTTTGGAATAATTCAGTACAGCCTGTGAACATCCTGCATAAAGAAGCTTCTTAACATCTTCCATTCTTTTAACGTTGCCGGCACCAATAACCGGAATTTCAATGGTTTCACAAATATCTTTAATAATATCAAGTGCTTCTTCATGTGCTGTATCGTTATTAGAAAGGTCAAAAACAATTAATGTATCACAATGATTATCACAATAATACTTTGCTAAAGAAACAGGTTCCTCATGAATAACTGTAAAATCTTTCATACTTTTAATTGCTTTCTTTTCATATAAATAAATACAGGATATAAGCTTTTTTTCTTTCATGGTATGTACCCCTTTGTTATAAAACTCCTTTTGTGCTTAAAACATCACTGATTCTTTCATCATAAGATGTTGCTTCATCAAGTGCTTTTGCAAAAGTCTTAAAAACAGCTTCTGCTATATGGTGTGAATTCTCACCCGATATTAATTTAATGTGTATATTCATCATACCACTATATGATACTGCATAAAAGAATTCTTTTACGAGCTGTGTATCAAATTCTCCAATCATTTCTGTTGGGAATTCGCAATCAAATGAAAAATATGGTCTTCCTGATAAATCAATAGAACAAAGTGCTAAGGCATCATCCATTGGAAGGATAAAATAACCAAAGCGTTTAATCCCTTTCTTATCACCAAGTGCGTTTTTGATAGCATTTCCCAATACAATTCCGGTATCTTCTACACTATGATGACCATCAACATCTAAATCACCGGTAACAGATGCATTTAAATCAAAGAAACCGTGTTTTGAAAAACCTTCTAACATATGATTAAAAAAACCAATACCGGTGTTAATTTCAGACTTTCCGGTTCCATCTATATCAATGGATAATTTTATTTGTGTTTCTTTTGTATTTCTTTCAATTAAAGCTGTACGAGACATATTATTTTCCCCCTTTTATTTTTCGAAGCGGACTGCAATTGAATTAGCATGTGCAGTGAGTTGTTCCTGCTTTGCAAAATATTCAATTTTATCATGAAATTTTTCAAGTGCTTCTTTTGAATATGATATAATACTTGTCTTTTTAACAAAATCATCTACATTTAATGGTGAGAAAAATCTTGCGGTTCCATTTGTGGGTAAAATATGGTTAGGTCCTGCAAAATAATCACCAAGAGGTTCGGATGAATATTCACCGATAAAGATTGCACCTGCATTTTTAATTTTTGTCATCACCTGATATGGGTCTTTTGTCATTATCTCAACATGTTCAGATGCAATGGCATTTGCAGCATCGATTGCCTCCTGCATAGTATCGGCAACTAAAATATATCCATAATTATCAAGAGATTTTTCTATTGTTTCTTTACGACTTAATTCATTTGTAAAAATCTGTGTCTGTTTTGACACTGCTTCGGCAAGTTCCATGCTGGTTGTAATTAAAATTGCACTTGCAAGTTCATCGTGTTCTGCCTGTGATAATAAATCAGCAGCAACAAAACGTGGATTGGCTGTTTCATCTGCCACTACAAGAATTTCGCTTGGACCTGCAATCGAATCAATTCCAACATATCCAAAGCAGGCTTTTTTTGCTAAGGCAACAAAGATATTGCCAGGGCCTGTAATCTTATCAACCTTTGGAACACTTTCAGTACCAAATGCCATTGCAGCAATAGCCTGTGCACCACCAATTTTATATATTTCATCCACTCCTGCTATATCAGCAGCTACTAAAGTAATCGGATGAACCTTACCTAACGATGATGCCGGAGTTGTTAATACGATTTTAGGTACTCCTGCTACTTTTGCAGGAACAATATTCATTAATACACTGGATGGATAAAAAGCCTTTCCACCGGGAGCATATGCACCGATTTTTTCAATTGGAGTAATCTTCTGTCCGAGTATGGTTCCATCTTCCTTTGGAGAAATCCAACTCTCTCTCAATTGCTTTTTATGAAAATCAGCAATGTTTGCAGCAGCTTCTTTTAAAATATCAATAAATTTTTCATCTACTAAAGTATATGCTTCTGCGATTTCTTCTTTTGTAACTTTGATATTTGAAGCATTTATATCCCATTTATCAAATTTTTGAGTATATTCAAAAACAGCTTTATCTGAATTGTCTTTTACGGCTTTTACAATTTCGTTAACTGTTTTTTCATATTCCGTGTATTGATTGGGACTTCTTTTTAATAAGTCTTCTAAAATATTTTGTTGAGTTTCCTGTGTTAATTTAACGATTCTCATTAACTTCCTCTTTCCGGACTTTTTTTGATAGTCCTTATTTATTCAGTATATCACGTAATTTATTAATTAGTTCTTTAATACGTTCAGATTCCATCTGCATACTTACTTGATTTACAATCATTCGAGCTGAAAGCGGACAAATTTCTTCTAATACTTCCAGTCCATTTTCTTTTAAAGTTGATCCTGTCTCAACAATATCAACAATAACATCACCGAGAGATACAATTGGTCCTAATTCCACAGAACCATTTAATTTAATGATATCAACGGTTTGATGCTTTTTGTTGTAAAAGTAATCCTTGGCAATATTGGGATATTTACTGCAGACACGAATCATTTCATGATGTTGCAATAATTCACGTGCACTGGCAGGACCGCATACGCACATACGACATTTTCCAAAACCAAGATCCATTACTTCATATACACGTTTACCTTCTTCTAACAGGGTATCTTTGCCGACAACGCCTATATCGGCCGCTCCATATTCTACATAAGTAGGTACATCCGGTCCTTTTGCAAGAAAGAATTTAAGTTTCAATTCTTCGTTTACAAAAATAAGTTTTCTAGTGGATTTGTCTTTCATTTCTTCGCACGTAATGCCGATTTCCTCAAGTAATTCCAAGGTCTTACTTGCAAGTCTTCCTTTTGTAAGTGCGAAGGTTAAGTATTTTTTATCTTCCATACTATTCGTTATTACTCCTTTATATATGTAAAATCAGATGCCATTGCTCTATTACTAAAATCTTCATAAACAGAAATAGAAATAGAGGGATCTTTTTCAATTAATTCAACCGGTGTATTATCGTTACGAAGTTCTTTTGCAAGCTGTAATGCTTTTTTAAACTGACTTGCTTCATATATCAGAATCATCTTCTTTTTATCAAGCGAAATGGCAACCTTTTGTCTTGAAAGAGCCTGCATTAAATCATCAATCATAATTACAAATCCAACTGCAGGAGCACTTTTACCAAATTGATTTAACAGATTATCATAACGTCCGCCTTTAACGATTACATCACCCACACCATATGTATATCCTTTAAAAATCATGCCGGTATAATATTTATATTTACTTAACATGCCTAAATCGAATGATACATACTTCTCAATGCCATATTCTTCTAATACTTTATATAAATCCAATAAATGCTTAACGGCATTTAAAGAGCGTTCATTATGTACTAAAGCTTCAGCTTCCTGTAACATATCAACAGAACCAATAAAATCTTCTGTTTTAAGCAGTATTTCTCTTGTTGCAGGTAAGATATTTTCATTCATCAGATACTCTTCTGCTGCAAAGAAATTTTTCCCGGAGATATAATCCCTTATCTGCATTTCCATTTCATCAGAAAATCCAAGCTCACAACATAACCCTTTAAAATATTCAACATTACCTACACTGATTTGAAAATCAGTCAATCCTGTGTTTTTTAAGGATTCAATTACAACGCTTAAAATTTCAGCATCAGCATGTATGGAAGAATCTCCGATTAATTCAATACCCATCTGTGTTGTTTCTTTTAATTTGCCTTGTAATTGAGATGTGTTTGTAAAGGTATTTCCTGAATATGAAAAACGGATAGGCATATTTTCATCTAAAAAATACTTAGCTGCACACCTTGCAATAGAAGGCGTAAAATCAGGACGTAAAACAAGTGTATTGCCCTCTTTATCAAAAAACTTGTATAGTTCTTTAGATGGTGTTGTTCCGATTTCTTTGCTGAATACATCAAAAAATTCAAAACTTGGTGTTTGAATATCACGATAACCATAAGAAAATATCTTCTCATGAATTAAATTTTCAATCTTTAATTTTTTTTCATACTCTTCGCCGTAGATATCTCTGACACCTTCTGGTGTGTGAAGTAATTGTTCTTTCATACATATTCTCCATTATTTTAATATTTCACTTTAGTCTGCTAATTCATTAGTGCGCTAGCAAGTTAAACTAAACGTAGTATACAAAAGGATTTAAAATCTGTCAACTATTTTCCCTTTCGTTTAAATCCATTTGAAGATAATTAAGATAAGGAATCAGGAATCCATTTTGATTTTTGATCTTATATTCTTCGGTTAATTCATCAAAACGAAAACTTTTTCTTCCGCCATCTTTTGAGCGTTTCCAAAATTTAAGTAATTCGGATAATCTTAGATAATAAAAAACATCTTTATTGGTATAGTAAAGTAAAAAGAAGGAAATACCGCCCTGCTTTTCAAATCGCTGCATAAAGGTAACCTGATGTTCGTGAATATTTTGAAGCGTAAAGGTATCGGTTGCACATTCTTTGGCATCAAAGCATACCGGAATTCCCTGCACTGCACCAATATAATCAACGGTACTTTTTTGATCAAAATATGCTAATGTAACATGTCGGTTTTCTTTATCAATATTTATGGGGGTTATAGGGGTCGGTATTTTCTGGATAAGAGCCAGGCTGCTTTCCAGATATTTTTCATTCGTACGATTAATTAAATCTTCTAATGCAGAACCTCTAAGACCTCTTGAATTCCATGTTGCCATTAATTTTCACATCCTTACATTTGTGTGTTGATAATTTTAGAAAAAATATCAGGTTCACTACAAAAAAATTCTCTCTCAGACAAATCTTGCAATTCCTGTTCCATAACCGGAAAATTCAATCGATACGCATGAAGCATCTGATGTGTAACACCTAATGACTTCATTTTTTGATTAATTTCTTTGTTGCCATATTTATAATCGCCAAGCAGTGGATGTCCAATGCTTGCAAAATGTGCTCTTATCTGGTGCGTTTTTCCGGTTATTAATTCAACTTCAAGATAAGAACAAAAAGAGGAAGAATTAATAACATTGTAATGTGTTTCGATTGCACTGTAGTCTTTTTTTGTATCGTTATTTGGCAGTTCGTTATATATTTTAACGATATTGCTATCGGTATCTTTTTTCAGATACCCTAATAACACTCCACTGCCCTGCATATTACCGGATAATAATAAACGATAAAATTTTTGTATTTTGCGTTCTTTTATTAAAAGACTCATTTTTTGAGAACCATACAATGTTTTTCCACAAATAACGATTCCACTTGTATTGCGGTCCAGCCGATTTAATACGGAAGGTTTGAAATGTGCAAGTGAAGCCTTTGAAATTTGGTGTGTTGAAAGAAGATATCCAATCAGCCATTCATTAACACTGCTATCCGTTTGCTCAGCCTTTTGCGTTAAAATACCGGCAGGTTTATTTAATAAAAGAATATGTTCGTTTTCATATATGATTTCAATGGCTGGAAAATTCAAATATGCATCTTTATACTTTTTATATATTGCCAAATCATTTTCGGCGTTTGCAGTAGTAATTTTTTCATAAGTTTCATCACTAAAGTATATTTTTATGGAGTCATTTTCCTTGATTATTTCACTGCCAATTGCCTTTTTATCATTTAGAACAATATTTTTTTTGCGAAGCATCTTATATAAAAAAGAGGTTGATGCATTCGTTAAGTATCGTTTTAAATATTTGTCCAGACGCTGATTGCTATCATTTTTGGTAATAATAATTTCCTTCATAAGTTTTTCCTTTATAAAGAAACCGAGAATAAAAGATTTTTAACATTTTCTTTTTCCGTTATATCAACAGAACTTTCATTTAACTGATTCAAGCGGGTAACATATTTGCTTAAATCCGTAAATAACTTTACATTCATATCCTTAATGCCATCTTTTCCTAAAATCTGTTCAATATGTTTTTCAAAATCAGCAGCATTTATAGATGAAGCTTCGCTGAAGGCAATAATGGAATTTGTTGTTACAATAAGATGTGCAATAGAAAAATTCTTATCATAGCTTGTAAAATACAGATTATAATATCCATTTAAATTACCGATTGCTTCTATGATTTTTTCTTTTGCATCAAGTGAACATTTTTTTATTTTTAGAACCATAATCATATTTACGGCACACTTACTTGCTGGAAGACATCCTAAAACAGCAACTACCGTCAATAAGTTGCCTTTTGTTTTGGTAGTTACATAACCAATAGTAAAGATTGCTGCTGATAATGCAAAAAAAGTTATTGTTTTAATGATTTCCAATTTCTTTTTCTGGTCAATATAATTAAAAGTTCCTTTTTGGGATGATTTCATATAGGCTCCTTTGTTAAAATTCGTTATTTTTTCTTGTGAACATTTCGTATTGTTTTGCGTTTAAATGGTTTTTCGTTTTTTCCATTTTCAGCATTTCTGTTATTTGAAAATGTTTTTTGGTATCCGGCATTATTATTTAATGGTCGAATTAGACATTCTTTTGAAAAACCAATTAAATCTTCTCTTCCGGCCTTTTTTAGTGCTTCTATCACTAATTCCCGGTTCTTTGGGTTACGGTATTGAATTAGTGCTCTCTGCATTGCCTTTTCATGTGGATTTTTACACACATAGACAGGTTTCATTGTTAGTGGATCAATACCGGTGTAATACATTACCGTTGAAATGGTAGATGGTGTTGGATAAAAATCCTGAACCTGCTCCGGCATATATCCCAGGTCTCTTAAATATTCGGCAAGTGCAACCGCTTCTTTTAAAGTAGAGCCCGGATGCGAGGACATTAAATACGGTACTAAAAATTGCTTCAATCCAATTTTATCATTTAATTTTTTGTATTTTTCTCTGAATTCTTCATAAACATTGTTAGAAGGCTTGCCCATTTTGCATAAAACTGCATCACAAATGTGTTCGGGCGCTACTTTTAACTGTCCACTTACATGATATTGAATCAGTTCTCTAAAGAAGGTATCGTCTGGATCTGCCAGTAAATAGTCAAATCGGATTCCGGAACGTACAAACACCTTTTTAATTTTAGGTAATGAACGCAATTCTCTTAATAAATTCAAATAATCAGAGTGGTCTACCGTTAAATTGGGACAAGGCTTTGGTACAAGACATTGACGCTCTTTGCAGACACCCTGCGTCAATTGCTTTTTGCAGGAAGGATGTCTGAAATTAGCCGTCGGACCACCAACATCATGAATATATCCTTTAAAATCCTTATCTTCTATAATTTGCCTGGCTTCTTTAATAATGGATTCATGGCTTCGAACCTGAACAGTTCGTCCCTGATGATATGTTAATGCACAAAAATTACATCCACCAAAGCAGCCTCTGTTACTGATTAATGAAAATTTTATTTCACTAATAGCCGGAACACCACCTTTTTCTTCATGCGATGGATGATAGGTTCTCATGTATGGTAAATCATAAACATCATCCATCTCTTCAGTCGTAAGCGGTGGCTGAGGTGGATTTTGTACTACCAATATATTGTTTGAATATGATTCAACAAGTGTTTTGCCTGTAACAGCATCGGTATTTTCGTGTTGAATTGCAAAACTTTTTGCATATTTTTGAGGGTTGGCTTTCATGTCATCATAAGATGGCAGTTTTATATAATCATACAGACTCTCTTCCGTTTTTGTTTTATAGACAGTTCCTCTAATAAAGGTGATATCAGATACTTCAATACCGCCATCTAAGGCATCTGCGATTTCAACAATTGAACGCTCTCCCATTCCATAAGAAATCAAATCAGCCTGACTATCAAGCAAAATAGAACGTTTAAAAGAATCAGTCCAATAATCATAATGAGCTAATCTTCTTAGGCTGGCTTCAATACCCCCAATAATAATAGGCGTTTTTTTGTATGTTTTACGAATAAGATTACAATACACGTTGGTTGCGTGATCAGGTCTTTTATATGGCTCTCCACCGGGTGTATAAGCATCCGTCTGGCGATGTTTTTTACTAACATAATAGTGATTGACCATGGAATCCATATTACCGGAGGAAACTAAAAATCCAAGTCTTGGTTCACCTAATATAGTAATACTTTTATCATCCTTCCAATCCGGTTGTGAAATAATACCCACCTGATATCCATGTGATTGAAGAACTCTGCTTATTATGGCTGGTCCAAAGGATGGATGGTCCACATAGGCATCTCCTATTACATAAACAAAATCAAGCTGTGTAATCCCCTGCTCTAAATATTCTTCTTTTGTAATTGGTAAAAATCCTGTTGACAAATTAAACTCCAATTCTTTATTTTGTAAAAATCTCAAAATAATCTTTGATATAATAATCGGCTGTAGCCTTTTTCTCTTTTTCCTGTTGTTTGGAATAATCATCTTCTACTGCACAGACTTTCATTCCGGCATTCTTGCCTGCAATAATACCCGGAATAATATCTTCAAATACAAGACAATGTATTGGCTCTATTCCTAATTCACCTGCAACGGCAAGATAAATATCAGGGGAAGGCTTTCCTTTTTCCACATCACAGCCGGTCATAATACAATCAAAATAATGTTCTAAATTATGTGCTTTTATTACTTCGCTTACAAGTTCTCTTGAATTACTTGTTGCAATTCCCAGTTTAATGGAATTTTCGCGGCAATATGTGAGAAATTCATTGATTCCTGGTTTTAATGGTACCTCGTGCTGATATTTGTATAAAGCCATAGCATTCCAGTCGCTTTTCATTTCTTCGACGGATACAGGGAAATCAAAATGAATTTTTATATACTGCGCAGTCTCTGAAAAACTCATCCCTTCTATCTGTGCCTGTAAATTGTCGGGAAGTACCTTATTAAATTTTGCAAAATATTCAATATCAATATCTTTCCATAACCACATGGAATCAACTAAAGAACCATCTAAATCAAAAATTACAGCTTCAATATTTTTTAACATCGTTACATTTCCTTATTTGATATATTTAAAAGATTTATTTCCTGTTCACTAAGAGGTCTGAACTCTCCCGGTGCAAGCGTATCATCGAGTTTTAATTTACCCATTGCAACACGCTTTAAATAGACAACCTTATTGCCCACTGCCGAAAACATACGCTTTACCTGATGATATTTTCCTTCCGTAATGGATATATATAATTCTGTATCATTTATTTTTTCAATGTTTGTCGGCAATGTTAATTTATCTTCTCCGATATCAACACCTTTTTCAATATTAAGAATATCTTCGTCCGTGATAGGGACTTCTAACGATACCAGATACGTTTTGGAAACATGCTTTTTAGGTGATAATAAATTATGAGAAAGTTCACCGTCATTTGAAAGAATTAATAAGCCTTCTGTATCTTTATCTAATCTTCCAATTGGGAATAAATCCTTTCGGTTATATTCTCCCAGTAAGTCCATAACGGTTTTTTCTTTTTTATCAGTAGTTGCACTAATATATCCGGCGGGCTTGTTAAGCATATAGTAATAAAATTTTTGATAATTAATCTGGTTATCATTTAAAAGAACAATATCGCTGTCTTTGATTTTATAATCGGATGATTTAACGACCATATCATTGACTTTGATATTTCCTTTGCGTATCAGTTCTTTTACACTGCTTCTGGTACCAATTCCCATATCACATAAATATTTATCTAATCTAATCATATAAACTCCAAAACGTTTATCACATTAATTTCAAACATGATTTATCAATATTCCCATAGAATTAAGTATACATGAAAAAGTGCTTTTGAGGAATTGTTTTGAAAAATAAATTAAAAACTATTTGTGTTCTTTTTTTTATTACTTTTTTGGTTTTCAATATGCTGTTTAACAGTAAAGATTCCTTGTATTATGCGGCTAACGGATTAAACATCTGGTATGAAAAAATGATTCCTACACTCTTTCCCTTTATGATATTATCAGGGATTTTAATAAAAACAGGATATTCGATAAAAATAGCTAAATTGTGTTATCCCGTTATTGGTAAAATGTTTTCTCTTTCATACGATTGTGTGTACATAATATTAATGGGCTTTCTTTGTGGCTTTCCTATGGGAGCTGCCATGATTGCTGAAAGTATAAAGTATGGGCGAATTACCAAACAGGAAGGCAATTGTCTGCTTGCCTTTACAAATAATATCGGACCCGTTTATTTTATAAGTTTCATATGCTTGTATTGTCCATATTTACCGGTTATAGCTGCTTTTCTTATTATGTATCTGGTTCCGCTTGTTTACGGCCTGATAATGCGATATACACAGTATAAGGAATTAAAATGTAAGAATACAAAAATATTCCATAATAGCGACAATAAATCTCTATTTAAAATAATTGACGACTCCATACATGACAGTATTGAAAACATTACAAAATTAGGTGGTTATATGATTTTTTTTAATCTTTTAAACCTTATTTTTGTTCATCCCATGTTTTGTATTTCAGACAAGTATCAAGGAATGATTGCCTGTCTTTTGGAAATATCTGGTGGAGTTATGCAATTAAAAAACTATCCTCAATTTTTTTCGTATATATATATAATTCTTCCTATTGGCGAAATTTCGTGTATTGCACAAACATACAGTATTATTCATAACTGTGGATTAAATATCAGAACATATATCTATCATAAAATAAATCAATGTATTATTACTGTTTTGATTTATTTTTTCGTTTTCGTTTTTTTCCTTTTATTAAATAAGTAAAAAACAGAATGTTAAATATAAAAAACAGGAACGCACATATTAAAACACCAAATAAGATATAGTCCGTCATATCATAACTATTGTTTTGCTCGTTTGTTTGATATGAAATTGTTGCTATACTCTTACTTTCCTGTATATCAGTTTGAGAATCATCATCACTGTTTTTGCTTGGAGTTTCTGCATCAGAGTCCTGTTTTGATGTATCTGTTATTTGTGTGGCTTGTTCTGCCTTTTCAATATTAATTGTGTTACTTTCCAAAAGACGATCATATCGGTTATAAACACGGCATATCAATTGCCTGTCATATTCCGTAGACACCGGAAGTTCAAACGAACATTCGGGTGAATCAAATGGCCAGGGCTGTAAATCAGAATATGTCTGTCCACCATCTATACTATAATCATAATAATTAAGACCGGATTCTGTATCGCAAGCCGAAATCATAATAGAAACCATATCGGTATTTGTGCTATCCATCAACGCAATATCAGCCGCATCAGGAGGCGTAAGATCTGGTTTCATTACATTAGAAGGAACTGCAATCTCCTGCTTTTGGTAACTGGAATAATCTTCATTATGCGTAGATGATTTTAAGTTAAAATAACGTGCAACCGCTTCTGCATCTAATCGGCCAAACTCTTTACAGGCATTTTCTTTTGTAAGGAAAGGAATATCATGTGCCTGATCCATATGACAATGTTCTATAATAACACAGGGAATATTAAATTCCCGTGCATGTTGTATGATTCCATAATAATCAGTTCCACGACTGTTTAGACGTGTTTTTATGCCGCGGTCAAATAAACCATAATCTGCTAACTGTTGCATTTCAATTTGGGCAAACTGCATTCCCCGTGCATAGTAATCATCAAATGCAGAAACCCATACTTCGGCGCCAAAAAGACGATTGTCGGAAGATTTATTATAATGAAGACTAAATAAAAAATCTGCATTTACACTAAAGGCAATCTCGGCGCGTTTCGTTAAACTAAGATCAGCATCGGATGTGTTTTCATGTGTAAGATATACGGTTACATTCTCAAATTGTTCTAAATGTTCCTTCATTGCGATGGCTGTTTCCATTGTCAATTCTTTTTCCGTGAAATCTTGGTAAAGACCGCCAAGATTATCACCACCATGTCCAGGGTCAATTACAATGTTAATGTTTTTTGCATTTACTTTTAAAGTTGGAATGCATAATAAGAAAAAAAGTAATATTAATAAATAATTTTTTTTCAATGAGTTATCTCCATAAAAAACGGGCTGTTAGCGCAGCCCGTTGTTTTATATTTAATAAATATTAATAGTCTTAAATCAGATCAAGATTTAAGGAATCATCTTCTGTTAAATCTGATGTAGTCTCAGAGTTATTATCTGTTGCTACCGAATCTGGTTCCTGCGGACGAAGTTCAGCACGGTTAGCTTGTACAATATCGTAACATTCATTTAAGGATTTAACATATTCCTCATATCTGGTACCGGTTAAATTTAATGAATGAACTAATATCTCTTCTACATGTGCAAGTAAATCATCGGTATACTGTACAGCTGAAACACGAAGTTCATTTGCTTCTAACGTCGCATTATCCACAATTTCCTGTGCCTGATTGGAAGCAAGAGTTACAACTTCATTAGCTTGTGTATATGCTTGCTGCATGATTTCGTGTTCGTTGATAAGCTCATTTGTATGTACGGTTGCTTCATTAATTAATGCTTCCGCTTTATCTCTTGCATCATTTAGTATCGCTTCTTTATTACTGATGATTTTCTGGTAACGTTTTATTTCATCAGGTGTCTTCATGCGCAGTTCACGAAGTAATGTTTCAATCTCTTCCTTATTAACAACAATTTTGGTATTAGAAAGTGGTTGAAATTTACAACTATCAATATACTCTTCAATTTCATCGATTAATTGTTCAATTTTGCTGCTCATTTGCTAATCTCCCTTTACATCACTCGTTAATAACAGAATGTCCATATTTTTCATAAATCAGTTTAGCCACAAACTCAGGAACACATTGTGAAATGTCACCATTGAAACTTGCAATTTCTTTTACACTTGAGGAACTAAGATAA
The DNA here is from genome assembly GCA_964487395.1 of uncultured Lachnospiraceae bacterium. Lineage (GTDB taxonomy): Bacteria > Bacillota > Clostridia > Lachnospirales > Lachnospiraceae > RGIG8767. The sequence continues at coordinate 19,931 of CAZAQH010000017.1, forward strand.
GCATATTCTAAACTTGTAGTTAAGAACATAGTATCTAATTCACCATTTGAAAGTTTGCGATTTGTCTGGGCAATTTGGAGTTCATACTCAAAATCGGTAATTGCACGAAGTCCCCTGATTGCTACATTAATATTTTTCTTACGTGTGTAATCTATGAGTAATCCACTAAAAGATTCCACCTTTACATTTGGCATATCTTTAGTAGCTTCCTTTAGTATATTAACACGTTCCTCTACTGAAAACAATGGTGTCTTCAGGTTGTTGTTCAGCACACTGACGGTTAATTCATCGAATATTTTCGCAGCTCTTTTAATAACATCAAGATGACCGAACGTTACAGGATCAAAACTTCCAGGATATACAGCAGCTTCCATTTAGACTCCTTTTTGAATACAGAATGTTTGAAATTAGTAACATTTAATCGGCTAAACTGAAGAAAACATGTTTATTGGTCTTGTATATTTTTTCTTTGTCGATATTGTATCCTAATGTACAAATTTCAGAAAAATCTTTGTTTTTCTCTGCTTCTATAATAATTAATGTATTTTCTTTTAAACAGCCGGAACTTTTTAATAATTGCATTATATCAAATTCTATTCCTAATGAATAGGGTGGATCCATAAAAATAATATCGGCCTTATCACTAATTTGAATTAAGGAATCTCTCACATCTCGATTAATAATTATGGCTTGTTCTGTGAATTTTGTAAATTCAACATTATGTTTAATACAGGCAATGGCATTTTTGCTGGTATCAACAAAATATGCTTTTTTAGCACCTCTGCTTAAAGCTTCTATTCCGATTCCACCACTTCCACTGAATAAATCAACAAAGACACAATCTGGAAGTTTGGTCTGAATCATATTAAATAAAGTTTCTTTAATTCTGTCTGTGGTAGGACGTGTGTCTGCTCCCTCAGGAGTTTTAAGGGGTAATGACCTGGCAATACCTGCAATTACTCTCATAGACTGCTCCTTTATTATCCTCTTATTTTAATGCCCTTTGTATCACGTTTGCCAAGCTTAATCTGATTAAGTCCAACTGTTTTGTTTTTATATTCGATACTTAAATCCTGAGCATTATGGGTATAAAATACTTCCTCGACGAAATCATTTGCAGATAATTTCATGCCGCGTACACCGATTGCTGCTTTTTTCTTTTCCGGTATTTCCTCAATTGGGAATCGAAGGAAAAAGCCATCATTTGTCTTTAAAACAATATTTTTCTGCTCTTTTATAACACTTACATCAACAATCTCATCATTATCAAGTAATTTGGTCGCAGCAACCGTTTTTTTAGTTACATCGAATTCACCACCATCAACAACTTTCAGCATGGATAATTTTGTAACAAAAATCATACGGTATAAATTGAGTTCAGATTGAGATGCTATAGCGATTACACGTTCTTTTTGAGAAGAATAATTGCTGATATTATCAATAGGAATTCCTTTATCTCTAAATTTTCCAAACGGAATATCTAAGGCTTTAATGGTATGAAGCTGTCCTGTGTTGGTAAATATACAGATACGTCCTGTATTCTTGCATTTTAATACGTATTTATTTTCAGAATCCGCTGCTTCTTTATTACGTTCATACGTAATCATGTCTATTGTTTTAGCATAACCAAAACGGTCCATAAGAAACATGATTTCCATTTCTTCTATTTTAGTTTCTTCCAAAACGGCTTCTTCGCAATTATCAATTACCGTTCTTCTTGGACGTCCGAATTCTTTTTTTATTTCTTCTAACTCATTCATAATAACCTGAGCCATGGAATCGTGTCTTGCTAAAATATCCTCATAACGGAAAATATTAGACATGGTATCTTCATGTTCTTTAATTAATGCTTGTACTTCCAATCCGATTAATTTATATAAACGCATGTCTAAAATTGCATTTGCCTGATTTTCAGTAAATAGCAATTGTGCTGCCATTACTTTAGATTCTTTTGATTTAAAGGTAATTCCGGTTGTTGTACCATGAATCAGACATTCTTTTGCCATGGTACGGTCTTTACTTCCTCTTAAAATTTCAATAATAAGATCAATTACATTGCAGGCTTTAATTAAGCCTTCCTGTATCTCTTTTCTATCCATTTCTTTTTTTAGAAGGTTGGTATATTTTCTGGTTGCAACCTCAAATCGGAAATTAACAACTTCTTTTAAGATACGCTTTACACCCATTGTCTCAGGTCTGCCATCACAGATAGCAAGCATATTTACACCAAAAGTATCTTCCAATCTTGTTTTCTTATACAATAAATTAATAAAATTATCAACATTTGCATCTTTTTTTAATTCGATAACAATGCGGATACCTTCTTTGGAAGATTGATTTGATATATCAACAATGTCCTGTGTTTTGTGCGTCTCTGAAAGCAATGCAACATCATATAAAAATTTGGAAATATTGGCACCAATCATAGGGTAAGGAATTTGTGTTATTACGACGTTGTTACGACCACCCTTAGCCTTTTCAACTTCCACTTTTCCACGAACCTTAATCTTACCAACGCCTGTTTCATAAATAGATAACAGTTCATCCTTATTCGTCACAATACCGCCAGTTGGGAAATCAGGTCCCGGCATGATTTTCATCAATTCTCTGGTGGAAATCGTCTCATCCTTCATATATGCTTTCATCGCATCAATTACTTCAGCTAAATTGTGCGGTGGAATGCTGGTCGCCATACCAACTGCAATACCTTCAGACCCATTTACTAATAAATTGGGGATCTTAGCAGGTAATACACTTGGTTCTTTTTCCGTTTCATCAAAGTTAGGTAAAAAATCAACAACATCTTTATCAAGATCAGCTAAAAAGCCTTCCTGAGTAATCTTTTGAAGACGTGCTTCTGTATAACGCATTGCAGCAGCACCATCTCCCTCGATATTACCAAAGTTACCATGTCCGTCTACAAGCGGAAGCCCTTTTTTGAATTCCTGTGACATAACAACTAGGGAATCATAAATAGAACTGTCTCCATGTGGATGATATTTACCCATGGTATCGCCGACAATTCTTGCACTTTTACGATATGGACGGTCATATTTAATTCCAAGCTCATACATATCATATAAGGTTCTTCTCTGAACCGGTTTTAAACCATCTCTAACATCCGGAAGTGCACGGGAAACAATAACACTCATAGCATAATCAATATATGATTTTTGCATTATCTCCGAATATTCGGTTTTAATTATGTCCTCATTCATTTTTGTTCCTCTTACATTCTTATTTTAAACATCAAGTAACGCATCTGAAGCATGTTCGTAAATAAAGGATCTTCTTGGCGGAACTTCTGTACCCATTAACATGCCGGTAATTTCGGATGCATAACGTGCATCTTCTATTTCTACCAGTTTAAGTTTTCTTGTCTCTGGATTTAAGGTTGTCTCCCATAACTGCTTGGCATCCATTTCACCAAGACCTTTGTATCGCTGCAGAGTAAAGGATGTCTTATGCGTTTTGCGGTATTTTTCCAGTGCTTTATCATCATACAGGTATTCTTCTTCACCCTTTGAAGGTAACACCTTATAAAGAGGTGGCATCGCAAGGTAAACATGTCCTTCAAAAATAAGTTCCGGCATAAAACGATAAAACAGTGTCAATAAAAGTGTCGAAATATGCGCACCATCTACGTCGGCATCGGCCATGATAATGATTTTGTTATATCGTAATTTGGTAATATCAAAGTCATTACCATATCCTTCTGAAAATCCACAGTTAAATGCATTAATCATTGTTTTGATTTCGGCATTAGCTAATACTTTATCAATACTTGCTTTTTCAACATTTAATATTTTTCCACGAATTGGAAGTATTGCCTGATAAGAACGGTCTCTGGCTGTCTTGGCACTGCCACCAGCAGAATCTCCTTCGACGATAAATATTTCACATTTAGCAGCATCCTTGGAGCCACAGTTTGCAAGCTTTCCATTGGAATCAAATGAAAATTTCTGTTTGGTAAGCAGATTCGTTTTCACTTTTTCTTCATTTTTTCTAATCTTAGCTGCTTTTTCCGCACAGCCTAAAACACTCTTTAAGACTTCTAAATTACGGTCAAAGTAACGTACAATTTCTTCGCCGGTTACTTTGCTTACTACCTTCGCTGCATCCTGATTATCAAGTTTTGTCTTTGTCTGACCTTCAAATCTTGGGTCGGGATGTTTGATGGAAACAACGGCTGTCATACCATTTCGTACATCAGCACCGGTAAAATTAGCATCCTTTTCTTTTAGGACACCAATTGATCTTGCATAGGAGTTCATGACCGTTGTAAACATTGTCTTAAATCCGGTTAAATGTGCTCCACCTTCGGCATTGTATATGTTATTACAAAAACCAAGTACATTTTCATGAAATTCGTTGATATACTGTATTGCAATTTCAACAGTAATGCCTTCGCTCTCGCCTTTAAAATAAATGGCTTCATGTATGACTTCTTTGGAACGGTTCATATCCTTGATAAAACCAATCAAGCCTTCCGGCTCATGAAATTCCACGTAATCAATTTCATCCTTACGTCTGTCTTCATATACGATTGTCAAATTAGGATTTAGATATGCCGTTTCGTGTAATCTGCTTTTTACTTCATCTTCTTTAAAACGGGTTTTATCAAAAATGGTATCATCCGGCAAAAAATTAATCATGGTACCGGTTTCTTTTGTCTTGCCTACAACAGGAAGTAATCCGTTTTGAAGTTCTGTAACCGGAATACCTTTTTCATAGGAATCTTCAAAGATGGAACCATTTTTCTTGACTCTTACAGTCAATTTATTGGAAAGTGCATTGACAACAGATGAACCAACTCCATGAAGTCCACCGCTTGTCTTATATGCAGAATTGTCAAATTTACCCCCGGCATGTAAAGTGGTAAAAACAAGACGCTCTGCGCTCATGCCTTTTTCATGCATTTCAATTGGGATACCACGACCATTATCTTCTATTGTTGCAGAACCATCAGCTTCAAGAATTACAGTGATTTTATCACAATAACCGGCTAAATGTTCATCAACGGAGTTATCTACAATTTCATAAATCAAATGATTTAAACCCTTGGTAGATACACTTCCGATATACATTCCGGGTCTTTTTCGTACAGCTTCCAGTCCTTCCAGCACAGTAATACTGGAAGCATCATAGGTATTATTACTTGTCCCCATAACATTTCCTTCCTTAGATAAAATTCTATTAAAAAGTATATCATAATTTTTTCCATAAGAAAAGAAAAAACACTACAAATTGTAGTGTTTTTAATAATAAATACAAATTATTGTACCACTGTAAATTATTTTTCAAGTAACGAACTAAACAGAAAGTCGTTTGGTACATGCAATGGCAAGTGAACCCGGACCAATATGACATGCAATACTTAAAGAAAGATGATCTACATAGATAGGATATCCCGGAAAGAGTTCTTTTAATTCCTTTTCTAGTTCAAGTGCTGCATCTAAATTATTGGTATGCGCAATCTGCAAGTAGACAGGTTTTGCTTCTAAGCCACCAAAACGATTCGCAATATCATTTTTAATTGCATTAATCATTAAATTTTTACCCTGTGCTGTTGTACGGGCTTTTGCAAATGCATCCAGTTTTTCGCCTTGTATCTGTAATACAGGCTTGATGCGAAGCAATGCACCAAGTGCTGCTGCAGCCGGAGTTACTCTTCCACCTTTTTTCAAATAATACAAGGTATCAAGCATAATATAAATGCTGGAATTGAATTTGTCGTCTTCCAGTATAGTTTTGATTTCAGATGCATTTTTACCATTTTCAGCAAGTGATAAAGCATCCAGTACTGATTGACGTAATGTAACTGAAATACGCTGATTATTGACTACCTGAATCTTGCCATCATATTCATCGGAAAGCATGGACGCAGTCTGACAAGAACCACTTAAACCGCTGCTCATAGGAATATGTACAATTTCATCATATTCTTCTAATAAGGAATCCCAAGTTTCTAATAAGTCCTTGGGTGAAGGCTGTGATGTCTTTATTTTAGCATTATCTGATAACTTTTGATAAAATTGTTCCTGGGTTAAATTAATATCTTCAAAATAATCTTCGTTCTCAATAGTAAACGGCATCGGTATAACTGTAACTCCCATATCTACCGCCTGCTTTTGTGTAATACCGCTGTTACTGTCTGTAACAATCGCAATTTTTCTCATGTTTGTCCTCAATTTTCCTACTTATTGATATCATTTTACGTTTAGATTGTTCTAAAGTCAACAGAATTCATGTTTAAGGAATTCATTATCGTGGTTATATTTGATATTTCGTCAGGACCTGCATTGCTTAGTAACTGCTCTACATAGCTGTTTGCCAACATTAAAACATTAGAATCCTGGTAAATATCACCAATCAAAAAGCCTAAATCTCCACTTTGTCTGATACCAAATAAATCGCCTGGTCCTCTTAGTTCCAAATCTTTATCTGCAATATAAAAACCATCATTAGATTCTAATAAAACATTTAGACGTTTCATTGTTTTGTCATCTGTTTTATTTGTAATAAAAATACAATAAGATTGTTCTTTTCCACGTCCTACCCGACCTCTTAACTGATGTAATTGAGCAAGACCATACCTTCCGGCATTTTCGACCATCATTACGGTTGCATTTGGAACATTAATACCAACTTCAATTACCGTTGTCGAGATTAAAACATCAATCTCGTGATTGGCAAAATGCTCCATAATATCACTTTTTTCTTTTAATGTCATTTTGCCGTGTAAATAAGATAAAATAATATCTTTCGGAAAAATTTCTTTTAATTTTTCGGTATAATCAACAACATTTTCCAATTCATCATCGTCGTTACTTTCGACCATCGGACAAATTATATAGGCCTGTCTGCCTTTTTTTATTTTGTCAATAATAAATTGATACGATTTATTCCTTAATTTGGGTTCAATGACGCAGTTTTTAATTGGTAATCTGCCAACCGGCATTTCATTTAATACAGAAGTTGACAAATCACCGTACAGAATCATCGCTAATGTTCTTGGTATAGGGGTTGCGCTCATAACAAGAACATGCACCTCATCCCCCTTATTGGCAAGTGCTTCTCTCTGCCGTACGCCAAATCTATGCTGTTCATCGGTTATTACAAGCGAGAGATTTTTATATTGTACTTTTTTTTGAATAAGTGCCTGCGTTCCTATAATGACATTATAGTCTCCGTTTTGAATACCATTTTGAATTTCTTTTTTATCCTTTGTACTCATAGAGCCTAATAATAAAACCGGTTTAATGGCAAGCTTGTAAGCCTTACACAATTCTCGTATGTTATCATAATGTTGCTTGGCTAATACTTCAGTCGGTGCCATAAAGCATCCTTGTCTGTTATTGGCAGCACACATTAAAAGGGCTAAAATAGCAATTATGGTTTTGCCACTGCCAACATCTCCTTGAACCAGGCGGTTCATACAAACAGACTGTTGTAAGTCCTGTTCAATTTCATTCCAAACGTTATGTTGTGCATTTGTCAGTTGATATGGTAAAGCTTCTATCAGTCTTAACGTATCCGCTACTGAAATCATGGGATTGGAAAAAGGAAGTTTTCTTGTACTTGTATCCTCTCGTTTCATTTGATAGAGGAAAAAGAAAAATTCGTTAAAAACAAGTCTGTTTCTTGCAATCAACCAATCATTCTCATTTTGTGGAAAATGAATATCATACAACGCCTGTTTGATTGATTTTAAATTGAATTGTTCTATTTGCTTATCCGTCAAAAAATCTTCCGGTATTGATGATTCTTTTATAGATGATGTAACAGCCTTTTGAATCGTATGATTGGTAATTCCTTTTGTAAGAGAATATACAGGCTGCAAGGTTCCACATATTGCTTCATAATCATCCTCTTTAAATATTTTGGGCTGTAACATTCTATATTTACCATATTCCTGCTGTAAAATGCCTCTAAACACATAACAGGTATTGGATAAAATAATATTCCGAATATAAGGCATATTAAAAAAACGAATTTCAACAGAAATACCGTCACAATTAATAACAGCTGTACTGATTATATGCTTGCCTGCATGTTTGGTACGTATTGTACCGGAATACAGGATACCTTTGATACTTACAGTCTCCTGACTAACACATTTATCAGGGGAAAGTGCTTTTTCGAAGATAACAAATCTTTTGGGAATATGAAACAATAATTGACCAACTGTATCTATATTTATTTTGTGAAATAAGGAGGCACTTTTTTCGCCAATTCCTTTAATCTTAATAATAGAATCTGATAATTGCATACTTCCCTCATTTTAGCTAAAAAGCCGATAAGTTCAAATTATTGAATTTATCGGCTTAATGTTTTATTTCTTATTCTGCTGAAATAATATAATAGTAAATTGGTTGTCCGCCATATTGCAATTCAACATCACAGAAATCATATTGTTCACTGATTTTATCTTTAATCTTTTGAGCTGCGTCCTCTGTTACCTCTTCACCATAATAGATACTAATTAATTCTCTATCATCATCCATCATTTCGGCAACCATGGAAATTACAACATCATCCATGTCTTTTCCAACAGAGAGGATACCGGAATCACCTATACCCATATAATCGCCCTGTTTGATTTCTTTGTCATCAATTGTAGTATCTCGTACTGCATATGTTACTTCACCGGTTTTAACGTGTTTGATTTCCTCGGTCATATTGGCTTCGTTTTCTTCTGCCCCCATGTCCGGGATATAATTGATAACAGCGGTAATACCCTGTGCTACTGTTTTAGTCGGAATAACAACAACTTTTTTACCTTCAACTAAATATTGAGCCTGATTAGCTGCTAAAATAATATTTTTATTATTAGGTAAAATAAAGATTGTATCAGCATTTACTTTTTCGATTGCATTTACCATATCTTCTGTACTTGGATTCATGGTCTGACCACCGGAAATAATAAAATCAACACCTAAACTTTTAAAGATTTCATCCATACCGGCTCCGACGGAAACAGCAATAAATCCAACATCTTTTTTAGGCATATCTGCAACTGGTTCTTCTTTTGCAGCATTTTCTGCCTCAGTTTTCTTGAGTAATGTTTCTTGATGTTCCAGGCGCATGTTATCAATTTTCATATTGGAAAGCGCACCATACATTAATGCTTTTTGAATTGCCATACCGGGATCATTCGTATGCACATGTACCTTTACAATATCATCATCTGCTACTACTACGATGGAATCACCAATAGATTCTAAATACACTTTGAAATCAAGTTCATTTTTAATATTAAAGGTACGGTTTAGCATAATAATAAATTCGGTACAATAACCAAATTTAATATCTTCCTGTGATACCTCACCTTTAAATTCAGAAGCAACCTGAGTAGTCTCTTCTATTGTAAAATCAATTTCTTTTCCTAAAAATGCATCATAACCACCTTTTAATACCTGCATTAATCCCTGACCACCGGAATCAACAACACCTGCCTGCTTTAAAACAGGAAGCATCTCAGGAGTCTGGCTTAATACATAATCAGCATGTTTAATGATTTCATCAATGTATGTTGATAAATCTTCACATCCATTTTCAGATAATTCCTTTGCTTTATCGTAAGCACCTTTAGCTACCGTTAAAATGGTACCTTCTTTTGGCTTCATTACTGCCTTGTAAGCAGTTTCTACCGCTTTTTCAATGGCATCTGTCATTATAGATATGGATACTTCATCATAATCTCTTATAACTTTTGTAAATCCTCGTAATAACTGTGAAAGAATAACACCGGAATTACCACGTGCACCTCTAAGGGAACCCGAAGAAATACATTTACACAATGTTGCCATATCAGGATCATCTAATGCATTAACTTCTTTTGCAGCAGACATAATTGTCATTGTCATATTTGTACCGGTATCACCATCTGGTACCGGGAAAACATTCAACTCATTAATCCACTCTTTTTTACATTCCAAGTTTTGAGCACCAGCCAAGAACATCTTTGAGAGCATCTTAGCGTCGATTGTATTTAAAGCCACTTTTTGTTCCTCCTTAATCAATCACTCTTACACCTTCAACAAAGATGTTGATTTTTTCAATTTCTATTCCAGTAAATTC
>CAZAQH010000018.1:0-29287 GCA_964487395.1 uncultured Lachnospiraceae bacterium
CTGGTCGATAATTTCAAGCGGATCAATTCCGTTACCAAGAGACTTGGACATTTTTCTTCCCTGTGATTCACGTACCAGACCATGGAATAACACGGTCTTAAAAGGCTTTTCACCCATCTGTTCAAATCCCGAGAAAATCATACGGATAACCCAGAAGAAAATAATATCATAGCCTGTTACTAATACATCTGTTGGATAAAAATAGTTCAAATCTTCCGTTTTATTTGGCCAGCCTAATGTTGAAAAAGGCCAGAGTGCAGAAGAGAACCATGTATCAAGAGTATCCGGATCCTGTGTAAAATGTGTGCATCCACATTTTGGACATTTTTCCGGTTTGCTCTTAGCTACTACAATTTCACCACATTCATCACAGTAATATGCCGGAATTCTGTGTCCCCACCATAACTGTCTTGAAATACACCAGTCGCGGATATTATCTGTCCAGTTAAAATAGGTCTTATCCATTCTTTCAGGAATCAACTGAATATCACCTTCTTTTACTGCTTTTACTGCCGGTTTAATCAGTTCATCCATTTTAACAAACCACTGTTTTTTAATCATTGGTTCAATCGTAGTCTTACATCTGTCATGGGTACCAACGTTATGGCTGTAATCTTCAATTTTAACAAGCAGTCCCATGGAATGCAGTTCTTCTACAATGGCTTTTCTTGCTTCGTAGCGGTCCATGCCTTCGAACTTGCCACCATTTTTATTAATGGTTGCATCGTCATTTAAAATATTGATTTCTTCTAAGTTATGACGCTTTCCAACCTCAAAATCGTTCGGGTCATGAGCAGGTGTAATCTTAACAACACCTGTTCCAAATTCCATATCTACATATTCATCTGCTACAATCGGAATCTCACGGTTAACGATTGGCAGTATTACTTTTTTACCGATTAAATCTTTGTAACGGTCATCTTTTGGATTTACGGCTACTGCAGTATCTCCAAGCATGGTTTCCGGACGTGTGGTTGCAAATTCTAAGAAACGGTCACTTCCAACGATTGGATATTTAATATGCCAGAAATGTCCTGCCTGCTCCTGATATTCAACCTCTGCATCTGAAATAGAAGTATTACATACCGGACACCAGTTAATAATACGGCTTCCTTTGTAAATCCATCCTTTTTCATGCATCTTGCAGAATACTTCCGTAACGGCTTCATTACAACCTTCATCCATGGTAAAACGTTCTCTGTCCCAGTCACAGGAAGAACCCATTTTTTTGAGCTGTTCTATAATTCTGCCGCCGTATTCTTTTTTCCATTCCCATGCACGCTCCAAGAATTTATCACGTCCCAATTCTTCTTTGGATGTGCCTTCTTTTTTAAGTGTTTCAATAATCTTTACTTCGGTTGCAATACTGGCATGGTCTGTACCAGGCTGCCAAAGTGCATTGTAACCCTGCATTCTCTTATAACGGATTAAAATATCCTGCATGGTATTGTCCAGTGCATGCCCCATGTGAAGCTGTCCTGTAATATTTGGAGGTGGAATAACAATGGTAAATGGTGTCTTACTCTTATCTACTTCTGCGTGAAAATATTTTTTATCCAGCCATTTCTGATAAATTCTGTCTTCCATTCCTTTTGGATCATAGGTCTTTGCTAATTCTTTACTCATATCTTCCTCTCTTTCTGTTTCTCTCAAAACACAAGAACGCCCTCTGCTGACATTGTCAGCAAAGGGCGAATTATCGCGGTACCACCTTTGTTATCTGAATAGGATGTATTCAGACTTCTCGCTGGCTCATATAAGCCGTATCCTGTAACGGGGATGAGCCGTGCAAACTTACTTATTTCAGTATGCCGATTCCAAAGCTACCTTCCGTATCCCTTCCTTTAAATTTCCTTTCAGCCAATGGGAAATTCTCTCTTTTAAGGGGTAATCCGTACTCCTCTTTGTCATTATCTTTCTCTTTTCATTAATATAGTCAAAAAAAGTCAATTTGTCAACCAAGTATTTTCCATACTTTTTAAGCTGGACTGGTTAGCTTTGCTTATATTGGCACTTTTTATAATTCCACTTTCTATTATAATGACTGCAATGACACATTTAATTTCAAGGAGGAGAAACATTATGAAACATGAAAAATTAATGAAAATTGTATTTACCGGGGTATTTGCAGCATTATCCTATGTAGTATTTACTTTTCTACAAATTAAAATCACATTACCGGGCGGTGATGCAACTTCTTTTCACTTAGGAAATGCCATCTGCGTACTGGGTGCCCTGCTTCTTGGCGGATTCTATGGAGGGCTTGGCGGTGCAATCGGTATGACGATTGGCGATTTATTAGACCCAATCTATATTATATATGCGCCTAAAACATTTATTCTGAAACTCTGCATTGGACTTATTACTGGACTTTTAGCACATAATATTGGTAAAATCACAGAAAAGACTGATAAAAAAGAAATATTCAAATGGGTTACGATTGCTTCCATTGGCGGACTGTTATTCAATGTAATTTTTGATCCTTTATTGGGATATTTCTATAAAATACTGATTGTCGGCAAACCTGCTGCTGAAGTGGCACTGGCATGGAATATTGGTACTACATCAGTCAATGCCGTATTATCTGCTTTTATTTCTATTATTGTATATATGGCACTGCGTCCGGCACTTTTAAAATCCGGTATGTTTTTTAAAATTGGAAAAGAGAACGAAAAGAAGGATCCCAAATGATAGAACCCTTAATGATTCCCCCAAAATTGGCAGTAATTAATGATATCGCAGGATATGGACGGTGTGCTTTATCTGTTGCAATTCCTATAATCAGTGCAATGAAGGTACAAGCTTGTCCAGTTCCCACCTCATGCTTTTCCAATCATATGGGATTTCCTGCTTATTTTGCAAAGGATTTATCAGATTCTCTGCCCGATTATCTTGCACTTTGGGATGCTTTAGGCCTCACCTTTGATGGAATATACTGTGGGTATTTAAATGATCAGAAACAGGCTGAAATCTTTGCGGAATTTATGCATAATCAAAAAAAGCAAACAACGAATCAATGTAAGATAATTATTGACCCTATTATGGGCGACCATGGTGTTCCCTATAAAAGTGTTACCCAAGATTACTGCAACATGATGAAAAAATTTATTGCTGGTGCCGATATTTTAACACCTAATTTAACAGAAGCGTGTATGTTGACAGACACACCCTACCATACAAGATTTTCACAGGAAGAATTGTGCACTCTTGCATCCAAATTAAAAGAACAGGGAATCGAGAAAATTGTAATTACCGGTATTCCCAATACTTCTACCTCTGATAATGCAATGATAGGTAATTTCATTTATGAAAATGAATCTTCCTATCATCTGCTCCAAAATGAAGTTTGTGGCAAAAGTCGTCCGGGAACCGGAGATATGTTTGCTTCCATTATTTCTGCTTCTGCAGTACAAGGAAAAGATTTCACTTCTTCTGTAAAAAAAGCCGCTGATTTTATTTCTCTGTGCATCAAAGCGTCACATACACTGCAAATGCCAGTGGAACAAGGTGTCTGCTTTGAATTATTCTTAGACAAATTAAATAATGATTTTTAAAAAAACATCCCTTGCCAGATTTATGCTGACAAGGGATGTTTTTCTGATTCTTTTTACGTTTATTCTTCCGGCATAATAATCGCTGCAATGATGTAAGCTAAAATTCCGGCTCCTCCTGCTAGTGAAAATATTACCCATAAGATACGAATTACGGTTGGATCTACATTAATGTAATCTCCAATTCCTGCGCATACTCCGCAGATTGTTCTGTTTGTACGTGATTTAACTAATCTTTTTGGTTCATTATCCATTTTTTTAATCTCCTTTGTTATATTATTATTTGTTTTACTCTGTAAACTTTATTATCATATTACCCATGGAACATTCTAAATCAAAGTTTGATGCTGCTCCATTATCTATCTCTCTATCAGAAGCAAGTCCTGAATAACTATGATTTCCGATATCTATGTTACCTGCTGCACATTCCAAATCGTAATTATGTTCTTCCTGTGTTCCTTCTATATTAAGTACTAAATGACCCATACCACATTCAGCATTTAAATCTCCGCTGATAATTCCATCCAGTTCAAACTGTCCCATAGCAACATCAACTTCAGCATCTTTTATGTCTGCTTCTCTTATAGCTGCTGTTCCGGCACCTACTTCAATTTTTAAAAATTGTGCCTTTGCACTTTCAATGTCAATTCTTCCGGCTCCCAGTTCCATTTGAAGTGAATCTGCTTGTATGGAATCAATATCGACATCACTTGCACCTGCTGATAAAATAACATTCTGGAAAGTAGTATCCTTAGGTAACGTTATATATACTGTTCCTTCTTCAACCTCGTCATTAATACCTTTTACATATAAGGTATTATTATCAAGATAAATTTGCGTTTTTCTCATATTATCAGTTCTAACGTCGATTTTGTCTGTATCACCATTTACAATTTCTACTTTACCAGCACCTATTTCTAAATCAAGATTTTTTACCTGATTTGCCGAAAAAGTCTCCTCTTTATCGTCTACAAAGATATCAAAATCATCATCAAACATACCTTCATCAAATATATCATCATGTGAAATATGCAAATGATTGTCATCCCAATCCCATGACCAGGAATAATCAAGTTTTCCCATTTTTACAAGTGTCTCAGTTGCCGCAAGCCCTCCGGCTGCTACTGCTCCAATGGCAATAACCAGACCAAGAACTATCATAACAACGGCTGTAATAATAAAACCTTTCGTTACTTTACTCATATTACTGAACCTCCTTCTTCTTATTAAATGGCATTCTGCAAAGATTTACAATTCCGCGAACCATTGGTGGAATTCCCTTTACCAAAATCCAGATACCAAGGATTGCTAAAAGAATACCAATTCCTAAAAGCAACAGACCTGCTCCAAGTAAAAGTAATCCTGCAACCGGTGAATACACCATTGCTGCAATACTTACTACAAATAAAGCAATGCCTGAAATAATAAGTGCAACTCCTGTCATAAATACAGCAATCAGAACTCCAATAATTGCACAAATAATAGCAAATGCAGTAGATAAAACAGCAACTCCAACAGGGCCTAATACCGGCAAAGCAAAAATGCATACGATAATAATTAACGCAATCATCCCGCCACTGAGTTTTTTATTTTTATCCTGAAATCCTCTTTCTTCTTTACTTAAAGGTCTTTTTACGATTTCATCCTGTTTGTTTTCTGTATAACCAGAAAATCCAGTCTCGCTAAATTCTCCCTTTTCTCCATCGTTATCATTAAGACCTTCTTTGATGGTTATTGCAACTTTTTGTGGTGTTCCAAGAGAATCAATTACCTCCTGTTCATTTTCCACACCAGCATCATTAAAATAATCACTATAATACTTCATTGCTTCTTTTCTTTCACTATCAGAGATATCAGAAAGCAGATTTTCTAACTCTCCCATAAACTCGATCCTATTCATATACGGCTCCTCCCTCAAATATACTCATAACTTTTTCAGAATACTTTTTCCATTCACTTTTATATAGATTCAACTGTACATCACCGCGTTGCGTTACTTTATAATAACGTCTATTTCGTCCGGCGCATTCTCTATCATAGACTTCAAGACATTCATCCTTTTGTAATCTTCTTAGTACCGGATAAAGTGTCGATTCCGAAAGTTCAATTACTTGTCTGACTTCCTGCGTTATCTTATATCCATAAGTTCCTTCCGGATCTTTTGAAACAACAGCAAGAACAATTGCATCTAATAATGCTGCTCCTGTATTAAAAACCATTCTTGTTACTCCTTTCCTGTTTGATACAATCAATTAATATTGAAAAAATATAATATTATATGGTGTATAATATTGTTTTGAACATACTATACAATGTATAATATTGTTTGTCAACAAATATTATATTAAAATAACCTTAAAATCTCTTAACCTATCCTTAAAGGCTATATTTCATTATTTTTTCAACAAAAAAAGACCCAGGTATCAATGATACCCAGGTCTTAAATGGACTAATCCATTTTAAGCTTCGCTAAGATTATTCAGCATCTGTAGTTGTAGCTTCTTCTGTTGTTGTAGCTTCTTCTGTTGTTGTAGCTTCTTCTGTAGTTGTTGCTTCTTCAGTAGTTGTAGCTTCTTCTGTTGTTGTTTCTTCAGTTGTTGTTGCTTCTACTGTAGTTGTTTCTGCTTCTGTTGTTTCAGCAACTACTGTAGATTCTTCTACTGCTGCTTCACTTCCACATGCTACCATTAAAGATCCTGCTACCATAACTGTTGCTAAAACTGCTACTAATTTTTTCATAATATTTCTCCTCCAAGATAAACTATAATTTGTGAAAGGTTTATTCCCTTCAACAAAAGTGAGTATACAACAGTCTCATTTTTTTGTAAATAGGTTTTGAATTAATTTTGAACGAATTATGAATTTCTAAAGATTTTGTTCATATTTTATTCACATTCCTCGTCATTATTAACTACTTCTATTTGCTTTTCAAAGGTCTTTTTTGTATATTTTCACTATTTGTCCTGGTTATCAAAGAAACATTCCTATAAAAAATGATATTTCTTTCGTCTTTATTAAGATTTTTTCTACTATTTATACAAAATTCAGCTGCATAAATAGAATTTAGCCGAATATCCGGTCATACGAATACGGCCGTCCTTTACTGTTTCTTCTATATTATTAGTCATATCCCATAATGTAGCGCAGCCAGGATTAAAATTAGCATCAAATTCTACGCTATCTGCATTAATTGCTATCAAAATGCGTTCTCCTTCAAAAGAACGTTCCATAATACATTGTTTATTTGTCAGAAATACCGAACGAAAACTTCCATAGCAAAGTGCTTTGCTTTCTTTTCGTATAACCGTCAATTTAGATATCCATTCAGAAAGTTCATTAAAAACAGGCTCCTCATAAGAAACTCGCAATGCCTGATCTCCATCTTTTTTATCTCCGCTTGCTCCCCATTCACTTCCATAATAAATGCATGGTATACCTGGCATTCCAAATAAAACAGCATAAATCAGTGGTAAATGTGATGAATTACTAAGTGTACTTGCAATTCGTGACACATCATGATTGTCTACAAAAGATAATAAATGCATCCCTTTGTAAATAGCCTGTCCCTCTTCGCCAAACTGTCTAAGCAGAGAATGATTGATTTCAAACATATTCATGCTGTTAAAGCTGGAGTACAGGCCTTTATAACATTCATAATTCGTTGCCGAATGAAGCATATCCGGTTTTACCAGTTCCCTGTAATCTCCGTGAATCATCTCTCCTACTAAAAAGAAATCTTCTTTTAACCCATCACAAGTACTGCGAAGTCTTCTCATAAACTCCCTGTCAAGGCAGTATGCCACATCCAGACGAATACCATCTATATTAAAATAAGAAATCCAAAACTTCACACTTTCAAGCAAATACTCAACTACCTCCTCATTTTGGAGATTTAATTTAACTAAATCATAATTACCTTCCCAACCTTCGTAATAGAAACCATCATTGTAGGAAGAGTTCCCCTGCATATTAATATAGAACCAATTCACATATTTTGACTGTTCTCTATTTTGGATTACATCCTGAAATGCAAAAAAACCTCTTCCTACATGATTAAACACGCCATCAAGTACAATTCGAATATCTTCTTTATGCAAGACTTCACATACCTTTTTAAATTCTTCATTGCTTCCCAGTCTGCAGTCAATCTTTTGATAATCTCTGGTATTATATCCATGGGTGTCCGATTCAAAAACAGGCGAAAAATAAATAGCATTTACTCCTAATCTTTTCATATGCGGAATCCAATCTGCCACTTTTTTGATGCGATTTTCTTCCTTTGCATCATTCTCAAAAGGTGCACCGCAAAATCCCAAAGGATAAATCTGATAAAATACACTTTCTTCTGCCCACATCTTTTCTTACCTCCAAAAATTTTATTTCATTACTTAATTTATTTTACATTCATTTACATAAAATCTATTTTCGCTTTACACGCTTTACAACATTTTACACCTGTGTCATTTTTATTTTGCAATTTTTATTTCATATTCAATTTTTTTCATGAATTCATTGTGGAAAATGGGAAAACGTATTTATCGAAGAAATCCACTGTTTCCACATAGTTATCCACATTATCGTTTTATCGTCTTGCAAGAATATTTTGTCGTCCTTGCAAAAAAATGCATTATTTTTGTACCAAAATATCACAAAATGGTTCTAATGAACTATAAACATAATTTTTCATTTTTTAAATGTTATGTTAATTATTCCATGTTGACCAGAACGTTTCCATGGTATCTTTCACATTACTAAGAAGCACAACATCATGCTCGGCCCATTCCACCGGGAACAATTTTTGATAAGAATTGCTTAAAAAACGTTCATCTAAAAGAGCCACTACTCCAATGTCCTCATTTGTCCTAATTACTCTTCCTGACGCTTGCAATACCTTATTCATACCCGGAAATTCATAAGCATATTCATATCCCCTGCCATCCTTTTCATCAAAATACTCACGAATCAATTCCCTTTCTTTACAGACAAGCGGAATACCGGTTCCTACAATAATAGCTCCAATCAGGCAGTCTTTCTTTAAATCAATTCCTTCACTAAATATACCACCCATAACGCAAAATCCAATCAAACTTTTTTCTTCTTCAACTTCTATTCTCATTTGAATATGTTCTTCAATATCTACATCTTCGTTACCGGTAAAATGAGACAGAAATGCTTCTCTTTCCTCTTCTTTCATATAATCATTCTGTATCAGACATTCCACTTCATCATCATCTCCATACATCATCTGATAGGAATCATAGACTTTTTGCAAAAAAGCATGCGACGGAAAAAAAGCAAAATAATTACCTTGTTTACTCTTTACAATCTTATATATATAAGAAGCTATTTTTTTGTACTCCTCTTCACCTCTTCTGCTATATTTACTGGTTACATCTGCTGCAATCAATAACTCTCTTCTTTTAGAATCAAATGTGGTTTTCGCATAGACCTCGTAATCCTCAGGCGTTCCTCCAAGCAACTTCTTATGATATTGTATCGGCAGTAATGTCGCCGAAAAAAGTGTTGTACTGATTCCACGTTCCATACAGTTTGCAAGGTTAGTCGAAGGATCTACGCAAAATAGCCGCAGTGCAAAATCGCCATTATTCTGAATGAAAGAATACGTTATATATTTACTATCCATATTTTCATAAATCATTAAAAAGTGCGATACCTCAAAATAGAAATCTAACACTTCCTCTCGTACCGGACTCTCCTCATGATTTTCCAGATATGCTTCCATCGTAACATACAGACGCTCTAACGCCCTTATGAATGCACTGATATCATCTAAAACACAAATATCCTCGCATTCTCTTTTTAAATGAAGCAATTCATGATTACACTTTTCCAATTGCTTTTCCATCTTGCTATCATAAACTTTAACTGCCTTTTTCAAAGAAAGGAAATCTTCTTTTATAATAGAAGCACTGTACATTTCCCTTCCACGTTCTACCAGATTATGTGCTTCATCAATAAGGAAAAGATACTCTCCCTTAACTCCCTCTGAGAAGAAACGTTTCAGATATACATGAGGATCAAACAAATAATTGTAATCACAAATAATTCCATCTGTAAAAAGACTAATATCTAATGACATTTCAAATGGACATACTTCATGTTTCTTAGCATACTGTTCAATCATTTCTCTTGTGTAGCTTTCTTCATGTGTCAAAATATCAAACAGTGCATCATTAATTCTGTCCAAATGTCCTTTTGCATAAGGACAATATTCCGGATTACATTCTGTTTCTTCCATAAAACAGATTTTATCCTTTGCAGTTATAATTACACTTTTAAAATGCAAGCCATGATTACGAAGAATGGAAAAAGTATTCTCTGCCACTGTTCTTGTAATCGTCTTAGCCGTAAAGTAAAATAACTTCCGTGCCTTTTCTTCCCCGATTGCTTTGATGGAAGGAAATACGGTTGATATAGTCTTGCCCACACCTGTCGGTGCTTCTAAAAATAATTTTTTCTTATGTACAATGGTCTGATATACATAGGAAGCAAGTTGTTTTTGACCCTCACGATAAGGAAATGGAAATAAAAGCTGTTTAATAGAGCTCTGTCTTGTAATATTCCATTCATATTCCATATCAGCCCATTTTTTATATTCAAGTATCACCTTCCCAAACCAGTCTTCTAATTCTTCAAAGGTATACTGATAATCAAAATACCGAATCTCTTCCGTATCCATATTGCAGTAAGTCATCCGGACACCCATAATGGCAACTGGCTTTTGTTGTGCATGTGAATACATAAAGGCATAGCATTTTGCCTGTGCAAGATGAACTGGAACCGGTTCCTTTAATTTATCTAAATGTCGATACGTGCCTTTAATTTCATCTATAGTTATAATATCGTCATGAATGATGCCGTCTGCACGTCCTTCGAGGACAATATCATAATTGTCTGTCTGATAGCGATAGGATAAGGATACTTCCGCATCATAATTACTTCCCATTCTTTTTTGAATCATTCTGTGAATTCGTCCGCCCTCTGCCATGGCGTTATCAGCAGTCGCTCTTTTTCGATTATCAATATCTCCGCTTCGTAGGATGAACTCCACCAGATTTCTGACTGATATCCTTATATCCATCTTAATATTCCTTTCAAGACAATAAAAAAACTCCCTATTCTGATAGTACAATCTCAGCAATAGGGAGTCAATGTCATAATAACGATATTTATAAATCTATTAACATGCAATCGAAAATCGTTTTAAATATTTTTCAAAACCGGCATCGTAACCATGACAAGTCACAGTCAGCACTTGCTTTAAATCCAATCCTAATACTCCAAGAATAGATTTTGCATCAACCGTATAACGATTGTAATTGACATCAATGTCAATATTTGTCTTACAAGCTGCTGCTACAAATTCTTTTACTTCATCGGGCCGTAATTTTATTCTATGTTGAACCATACTATCAACCTCCTATCAACACAAATGCAACATTTACCTTGTTTACCAATATTAGGTATTATACAAACCTAATACTCAAAAGTAAAGTACTTTTTCCAATACATTTTTTTATCTAACTTTTGTGTGACGAATTATGACGAGCGCTGTCATTGTTTGAAGTTGAATTGACTAATATTAAATTCAAAATAGCACTTTACATATCGAACATATGTGTGGTATATTGTTCTTGAACAAACGTTTGTTCTTGTTTAGGAGATGGAATTATGAAGATGGAAAATAATATTATTATCGCATCTGATATGCCTGAAATAGGCAGACCGAATGAGTCAATAAACACCCATATTGATTTTATTAAAAATGACATGACCATCAAAAAGAAACTTGGAATTCTTGCAAATTCCGCAAAGTATGATGTAGCCTGCACTTCAAGCGGTGTTGACCGTAATGGCGATGGCACCGGCATGGGGAATTCCATATCTGCCGGCATCTGTCACAGTTTTTCTTCCGATGGACGTTGTATCAGTCTGCTTAAGATTCTAATGACGAATGAATGTGCATATGATTGTAAATATTGTTGTAATCGAGTATCAAATGATATCGAACGCGCCACCTTTACTCCTGAAGAAATCTGTACACTTACAATGGAATTTTACAGACGTAATTATATAGAAGGACTGTTCTTAAGTTCCGGTATTTTGAATAATCCCACGTATACCATGGAGTTAATCTTTAAGACTATTTTTCTGTTAAGGAAGCAGCATAATTTTCAAGGTTATATTCACGTAAAAGCCATTCCCGGTGCAGATGCCCGAATCATTGAACAGACCGGATACCTGGTTGATCGAATGAGTGTGAATTTGGAACTTCCTACGGCTGAAGGACTGCAAAAGCTTGCCCCTAATAAGCATAGAAAGACGATTCTTACCCCCATGCGTCAGATACAGAACGGCATCACTGCTAATAAGACGGATTTGGTTCGTTATAAACACGCGCCATCTTTTGTAAGTAGTGGGCAGTCTACACAGATGATTATTGGAGCTACTCCGGAAAACGACTATCAGATTATTAATGTTGCAGAGAATCTGTATCAGAAGTTTTGTTTAAAGCGCGTTTTCTATTCTGCATATGTACAGATTAACGAAGACAAAGATCTTCCTGCTCTTCCCGGCGGTCCTCCACTTCTGCGTGAACACCGACTATATCAGGCCGACTTTCTGATGCGTTTCTATGGATTTGAAGCAAAGGAACTGCTAAGTGAACAGAAGCCTAATTTTAACGTGTTATTAGACCCAAAGGCAGACTGGGCACTACGTCACCTGGAGTTATTCCCTGTTGAGATTAACCGCGCCGATTACAGCATGCTGCTGCGTATTCCGGGCATTGGGGTAAAAGGTGCACAGAAAATAGTCAAAGCCAGAAGAGGTACCAATCTTACCTTTGAACATTTGAAGAAATTGAACATCTCTTTAAAACGGGCACTCTACTTTATTACCTGTAATGGAAAGATGATGTACCATACCAAAATTGAGGAAGATTACATCACCAGGAACCTGCTTAATATCAAAGAGCGACTCCCCTTTGATGTAAGTGGTGTCACCTACAAGCAGTTATCCCTGTTTGATACGATTTCATTTCCACAGGAGTCTGTATGGCGTATGGCCGGTTCGCAGGAATCGATGCGTCGTATGGTGAGTTCATAAGAATTTCGGGGAACACATCATAATCACATTTTTAAGAAAGGAATCGTTTATCTGTTTTAATAACGGATTGACTACAATATGACTATGGAAGAAAATACAATATTAGTTTGTGAAGACAGCAATGAAGGAGTGTTTACCGCAATCTACGAAGCATATGCAAGAAAACTTGACCACTCCACCACAATAATCCAGATTGGTGAGGAGGGAGAACTTCGCCTGTTCTCCAGATACATTCCCATTACTACCGATTTTGAAAAAGCCGATAAGGTGATTCATACGATTAAAAAGAAATTCGGGTTAGAATCTCTGCATCTCATATTTGAAGCCTTAGCTGCTAATGACAGAGAAAAAGGGCAGGCAGTTTATCAAACTGTTGTTTTTGGACTGCTGGATGCTTATAAAGGCAATCTTATGGACTGCATTTATCACGATGCCGTTGCAAAAGTAGTCGCTCTTAGCACGACGACCTGGTATGAACTGCATCATTTTTATGGTTTTTTACGTTTTGAAGAATTAGAAGGTGGCGTTTTATTTTCTACTATCCACCCCAAGAATAATCTTGTTACCTTTATGGGACCTCATTTTTCCAATCGATTCCCCAATGAGAATTTTGTCATATATGACGAAACCCGTGATATCTGTCTTGTACATGCAAAGTCAAAAGAATGGTTTATCACATCCGGCGAATCGGTACGTCTAATGCAGCTGCCGGTACATTCCGAGCAGGAGGCTCTTATGCAGGAACTGTTCTGTCATTTCTGTGAGAAAATTGCCATAAAGGAACGTGAAAACAAAGACTTACAGCGCAATATGCTTCCACTTCGTTTCCGTGGCGATATGATGGAGTTTAAAGCCCAGCAAAAAACATCTTAATAAAAACGCGTAGTAGAAAAAATCCATTTCTACTACGCGTTTAAAATTCTACTATATAAAACTTTTTAAAGTAATTCGATTCCCTTATCAGCAGCCTTTTCCATCACTTCTTTTGGCCATAACGAGCACTGAACTTCTCCTATATGAGCCTTACGCAAAAAGAACATACAAATACGGGACTGGCCAATTCCACCACCAATGGTATATGGAAGTTCTTTGTTTAAGATTGCTTTCTGGAATGGTAATTCTGCTCTGTCCTCACAACCAGCTTTTTTAAGCTGGCTTTTTAAGGAATCCTCATCTACACGAATACCCATTGAGGATAATTCCAGTGCAATATCAAGTACCGGATAATATACCACAATATCTGCATTAAGTTCCCAGTCATCATAATCCGGAGCACGACCATCATGCTTTTCACCGGATTCTAACAAATCTCCGATTTTCATAAGGCAAACAGCGCCTTTAGCTTTTGCAATAAAATATTCACGTTCCTTTGGTGTGTTATCAGGGAACATATCTTCCAATTCCTGTGTAGTAATAAAGAAGATTTCTTCCGGTAAAATTTCCTGTATGTAGTCATATTTAATTGCCATATATTTCTCAGTTTTACGAAGTACCTTATATACGGTTCTGACTACGTCTTTTAATGTATCTTCACTTCGCTGATCCTTTGTTATAATCTTTTCCCAATCCCACTGATCTACATAGATGGAATGAATATTATCCGTTTCTTCATCGCGGCGAATAGCACTCATATCGGTGTATAAACCTTCTCCAACCGCAAATCCGTATTTCTTTAATGCATAACGTTTCCATTTTGCCAGGGAATGTACAATCTCTGCTCTTTCATCATTCTGTTCTTTGATGCCAAATGTGACAGGACGTTCTACACCATTCAAATTATCATTTAATCCGGAAGCCGGATCAACGAATAAAGGAGCAGAAACTCGAAGCAGATTCAATCTCTCTGCTAACAGTGACTGAAAAAAGTCCTTAACTGTCTTAATTCCTATCTGCGTGTCATGAAGGTTCAAGGATGACTGATATCCCTTCGGTATAGTAATATTGCTCATAGTAAATACCCTTTCTGGCATCGAATCCCGATGCAACTCTTACAATTAATTATTTTATATCAGTAAAAAAGTGATGTCAAATAAATTAAGAGTTAATTAGGGGTTTTCTATGGCAATCTTACCATATGATCAATTCCTACAGAACATACAACTGCCCCGGCTTCGCCTTTTAAGCCATGTTTTTTATTAATAATTTCCATGATGGCATTTCGTTTTTCTGTCTCTGTCACAATGGCGATAATTTCTTTTTCTGTTTGGATAGAGATTCCATAAAACTGACTGGTATCGTCAGGTCCTGCCCATCTGGCACGAATAACAGTGCCTCCTCTGGCTCCTGCCTGTCTTGCTGTATCCATGACATCATCTGTATTGCCCTGATTAACCGTTACTAAAATCAAACTGTGGTCTGCCTTTATATCCATATCGATTCCTCCCATATCCGGTTCCTCGTGACCAAGCAACACGGTAGCAATTAAACTATTTAATCCGGTCATTGACATATCAAATACAATGCCATTGCCGTAACTGTCTTCCTTTACTTCATTTAACAGTTTATGTAAAAGCTTCTCTGAATTACCTTTTGATGCATAACTGATCAAAATATCTTTCTCAGGCGTTCCAATACCTAATACATCGAGTAATTCACTGGAGGCTGTTCCACGTCCCATGCACTGATAAGTGCAAAACACATCTCGCTCTTTATAAAATTTTGCCAATGCTTTTCCATATCCACGATTTGCAATGGTAACAATCAATTTCATACTGTCTTTCTCTGCCATGTTCTTCCTCCCCTTTATTCAAAATACACAATGCAGTCTTCTACCTGCTTCATCTGTGTAATTAATTTACGTTTTCTTACCCGCTTATGAATCTGAGTCACAATACCAAGCATCTGAATGGTCAAAAGAGGCGTCATAGCTACCATAGCCACAATACCGAAGGCATCAGTTAATACATTGCCTCCTACGGTCTCACAGGCACCTACTGCAAGCGGCAGTAAAAAGGTTGTCGTCATAGGTCCACTTGCCACACCACCCGAGTCAAATGCAATACCGGTAAAAATCTGTGGAACAAAGAAAGTCATAATAAGAGAAATTAAATATCCGGGGATTAAGAACCACATAATATTAATTCCTGTCAAAATACGGAGCATCGCAATCCCTACTGCAAGCGCAATACCAATAGCAAGAGCTGAAGAAATAGATTTCTGTGTTATAGAGCCATTTGTAACATCTTCTACCTGTTTTGTCAGTACACGTACTGCCGGCTCTGCACGGACAATAAAGTAACCTATGACGAGTCCTATTGGGATTAATATCCATGGCATTTTACTTCCTGCAATAGTAGAACCAATATACTGTCCTGCAGGCATAAAACCTACGTTAACACCTGTTAAAAACAATACAAGGCCTATATAACTATATACAAAGCCGGATGCCATTCTAAGCAGCTGTCTGCTGTGAAATCTACGGAAGACACACTGAAATATCACAAACACTGCTGCAATCGGAATCAGTGCAAATGCAACCTCTTCAAAATACTTTGGCATTGCTCTTAAAAATTCCATTGCTGCTTCCTGTGTGGTAGCAATCTGCGCAATATCTACCGATGTATATGATGCATCCTGTGGATGATAAAATATTCCAAGTAGTAAAACAGATAAAATCGGTCCTATACTACAGATAGCTGTAAGACCAAAGCTGTCACTATTTGAATTCTTATCACTTCGAACGGATGCCATACCAATACCAATTGCCATAATAAAGGGAACGGTAATCGGACCTGTGGTTACACCACCTGAATCAAACGATACGGGAATAAAATCTGCTGGGGCAAAACTGGATAATGAAAAAATGATGATATAAAAGAAAATCAAGATATATGAAGTTGGAATCTTTAATAACATACGTAACTGTGCAATGACAAGAAAAAATCCAACGCCGACTGCAACAGTCAATATTAATGTCATATTGGGAATTGCCTGAACCTGCTCGGCAAGCACCTGTAAATCCGGTTCTGCAATCGTAATGAGTAATCCTAAAACAAAACACACTGCAAGCGGAATAATAATCTTTCTTGCCTTACTTAACTGTACACCGATACCTTCACCCATAGGAATCATTGACATATCAACACCCAGTGTAAAGAATCCCATTCCGGTAATTAATAATAGTGCACCAAATAAAAACAAAGTAAGAACTCCTGCCGATAAGGGCGCAATCGTAATGCTTAAAAGCAGGACTATAATGGTAATCGGGAGAACCGATGTAATGGATTCCCTTACCTTTTCACGTAATAATTCGTTATGTATCAAACACATACCCCTTTCTACTCTTTACGTTAACCTTAGATAAAAAGGGAGCAGGGGGATGACACTGTTGTCATCTCTCTGTTTCCTCATCATATTTATATCTTACAATTTTTTGCTTACTATTGTAAAGGAAAAATAGGTAAACATTATGTTAAGATTACCATTTCATTTTTTATTATTTGTCTGTCAACAGAATATACTGCTCCATAATGGCTGCTGCCATGCCAATTAACTGGACACATGGACGCTTTTTATAATATTCTGCACTTCTTACTTCCGGTGTTGGTTCGTCTTTTCCTTTTCCAAGTCCTAAAAGTTCTCTGCATACGATGGAACCGTTGCGCAATTCATATTCATGCGCAAGTTCCTGAATTCTCTCATAATGTATCTTTTTTCCTTTAAAGTCTTTTGGTGAATCGTAACCATATAAAATTCCTGCTACCATAAACATACCGGAAACTGCACCACATACTTCTCTAAGTCTGCCCATTCCTCCACCAAAAGAGGAACTTAACCTAAGTGCAGTTGTATGGTCCATATCATATTTATCCTCAAAAGCAAGGAAGACAGACTGTGAACAGTTATAGCCTTCCTTGAATAATTCCATGGCTTTTTGTGCGTATTTACTTGTTTCTATATTAATGTCCATTACTCCATCTCCCTGCCTTTTATTCCTTATAGTATACTGTCAATTTCTCTTATTGCTCAATTTCTCCGTCCCAGTCTATAATACCACCAAATTCAAGAATATTGGTATAGCCGGCTTTTGCAAGTTTTCCTGCTGCCTGTTTGCTTCTGTTACCGCTTCTGCAATATAAAAGTATCTTTTGGTCTTTATCCGGCAATTCCACAATTGCTTCCTCTCCAATATTCTCATTTGGAACGCAAATTGCTCCCGGAATATGCCCTGATTCGTACTCTTCCTGTGTCCGCACATCAAGAATCACGATATTATCTTCCTCATCCATTATCTTTTTTGCTTCTTCCATCGAAATCATCTGATACGCCTCCTTTGTATTTTCCAACTGTTTTCCACACCCAATCATCATAAATATACATATAACAGCCATAATCATTTTCATTTTTTTCATAATAATCTCCTCACTTGATTTCCACCGGTTTCTTCCATATAATTAGATAGTATCATAAAATTTTAGTGTTTGACAGGAGTATACAGATATGAATCAAAATTCGGAATATTTTCTGACCTCAGGAGAATTTGCAAAAATGTGCAACACCACCAGAGACACCCTGCGTCACTATCACGAGCTGGGCATTCTTACCCCTGCTAAAAACGAAGAAAATGGTTATTACTATTATAGTCTTTCTCAAATTACCTCATTTTACTTCATAAATATTTTTCGCCAGTTAGATACGCCTCTTAAAAATATAAAATCATGTCTTTTTTCTTCTGATGACGAGTATTACTATGATTTTTGCAATGGACAGTTAGACAATCTGATTAAAATGCGTAACGATATTGACAATAAAATTGCTGCACTGGATAACACAATGAAGCTTATGAATTATATGAAACAGGCTCCCGAAGGCGAACCACGTATTATCACGTTAAACCGGATACCTGTTTATTTTGTGACGCCTATTCAATCCAAGCATTCCGGTCGTGCAAGCGATATTGTGGACGATCTTAGAAATCATATAGAACGTTGTAATTCAAGACCGGACATACATACCTTTCCAATCAGTGCCATAATAGATTATGATGATTTTTCCAAAGGGAATTACCAATACAAGCAATTATGCAGTATGATTTCTTCTGATGAAGAGAATTCTGATATTCTACATCTTCCTACCAGTCGTGTGGTCGGCTGCTCCTGTAAAGATGGTAAAACCGATATTCGCGATATCTATAAAAAAATGCAGGCCTATATAGTAGAAAAAAAATTAACGGTCATCTCCGACCTGTTTTCCATTAGTTTATTCAACTTTGTGGATGCACAGGCAGAGCACCGTTATTTAAAATATTTGTTTATTTGTATTCAGGATTAGTTATTCATATTGAACTTTTGCATCCTGACGACGTATTTCATCACGTCTGATTTTTCCATTGGTTGTTTTAGGCAGGCTTTTTGTAAATTCAATTACTCTTGGATATTTATAGGAAGCTGCTTCTTTTTTTACAAAATCCTGAATATCAATTTTTAATTCATCACTTGCCTTGTAGCCATCCGCTAATACAATCGTAGCCTTTACCAGATATCCCCTTTTCTTTGATGGGACACCGGTAACTGCGCATTCCAGTACAGCTGGGTGCTCTGCAAGTATATTTTCTACTTCTGAAGGTCCAATTCGATAACCACTTGATTTGATTACATCATCTTTTCTGCTGACAAACCAATAATACCCTTCTTCATCTCGATATGCCAAATCTCCTGTGTGATAGATTCCATCTCTCCATACATATTGATACTGTTCTTCATCTCCAAAATATCCCGAAAATAATCCAATTTGACGTTTATGCTTCATCTTACGCAGAATGATTTCTCCTTCTTCGCGCACATCTACTGATCGTCCGGTTTCATCAATAATATCCACATCATAATAAGGTGTTGGCTTTCCCATAGATCCTACATGTAATTTAGCATCTCTTAAATTTGCCAGTGTAAGTGTCGTCTCCGTCTGACCAAATCCCTCACGAATGGATAAGCCCGTTTCATTTAGAAAATCCCGGTAAGTATCTTCACTCATGGCTTCTCCTGCAGTTGTTACCTGCTGTAAGGAAGATAAATCATACTGTTTTAATTTTGCACGTACCAGATAACGATAGATTGTAGGCGGTGCACAGAATGAGGTAACTCCATATTTTTCAATGATACGTAAAATTTCATTTGCATAAAAGTGATCATAATCATACACCATGACAGCACTTCCACAAAGCCACTGGCCATATATTTTTCCCCAGGCAGCCTTTGCCCATCCGGTATCTGCTAATGTCAGATGTAATCCTCCATCCACAACACACTGCCAATATCTTGCTGTGATAATATGTCCCAGCGGATAAGCAAAATCATGTAACACACCCTTTGGTTCTCCGGTTGTTCCTGATGTAAAGTAAAGAAGCATGAAATCTGAGGTATTTGTCTCTACCCGTTCAATGGTATCCTCAGAAAACTGCATTTCTCTGTCAAAATCGAAGAATCCACCATGTGGTTGATTCACTACAAAGCAGTCTTCCAGTTGTGGACACTCTCTTTTTACCTGACGAACATATTCCGGCATATTTTCTTCCGGGGTACAAACAATACATTTTACATTTGCCTCTTTAACACGATACGCAATGTCACGTTCTGTCATCATATGCGTTGAAGGGATAGCCGTTGCTCCTATTTTATGCAGACCAAGTAATGCATACCAATATTGATAATGACGTTTTAAAATAAGCATAACTTTATCGCCTTTGCCTACACCATGACCACGAAATACATTGGCAGCACGATTACTCAGCTTACTTAATTCCTCAAATGTAAATGTCTTTTCTTTTCCATGTTTATCGCACCATACAAGTGCAACTTTCTCTGGTGTCTGCATGGCAATTTCATCTACCACATCATATGCAAAATTGAAGTTTTCCTCACACGTTATATCAAGTGACTTCAGATTACCTTCTGTGTCAAATACTTCTTCACAAAACTTTTGATATATCATAATCCATTCTTCCTATCTTTCTGTACTTCTCATATCTGGTACTTAATAAATCATTTTCTTTTATTCTCAACAAATCCTGCAATTTCTGATAAAGTTCTTCTCCCAGACTTTCATAAAAGCGAATATTTTGCACATCTACTCTGTACGAAGCCGGCTCCTTGACAATTTTTTCTATGATACTCATTTGCAGCAAATCCTCTGATGTCAGTTTTAATGCATCTGCTGCCTTATCCGCCATTCTGGTATCTTTCCATAGAATATTTGCACAACTCTCCGGTGACACCACAGAATAATAGGCATTGGAAAGCATCCATACTTCATCTGCAACTGCGAGTGCAAGTGCTCCGCCACTTCCGCCTTCTCCAATTACAATGGATATGACTGGAGTTTGTAATGCCATCATTTCCATGAGGTTTTCTGCAATCGCCGGCCCTTCTCCACGTTCTTCAGCACCAATACCACAATACGCACCCGCTGTATCAATAATGCAGATGATGGGACGTTTAAACTTTTCTGCCAGTTTCATCTGGCGAAGTGCTTTACGATAGCCTTCGGGATGTGCTGCCCCAAAATTGCATTCTATTTTTTCTTTTGTGTCATGTCCTTTTTCAATTCCAATAACCGTTACCGGCAAGTCTTTTAGTAATCCAATACCGGCAATTACAGCCTTATCATCACCATATCTACGGTCTCCATGCATCTCCATAAATCCGCTTATCATATTGGAAATATAATTGCCTGCCGTCGGTCGGTTTTTATCTCTTGCAAGTAAAACTCTGTCATACTTTGTCATACTCTTTTCCTCTATGCAGTTTCAACAATGCGTCGAAATACTCTTTCTGATTTGGACGTTTTACAATATCATCTACAAATCCACATGAAAGTAATGCCTCTGAACGTTGAAAGCCTTTTGGCAGTTTCTTTTTTAAGGTTTGCTGGATTACTCTTGGTCCTGCAAATCCCACTAAAGCCTTAGGCTCTGCTAAAATGACATCACCCTGCATCGCAAAGCTGGCTTCTACTCCGCCTGTTGTCGGATTGGTTAAAAGAACTGCATATAATAGACCTGCCTCGCTATGCTTTTTAACTGCTCCCGACACCTTTGACATCTGAATAAGCGAAAGCATTCCTTCCTGCATTCTTGCTCCGCCCGAAACACACACTCCAATGACAGGAAGATTGTTATTAGTCGCATATTCAAAAAGCGAGGTTATTTTTTCACCAACTACCGTTCCCATAGAACCCATCATAAAATTAGAATCCATGGAAAAGATACAGCATTCCTGTTTTTCAATTGTCATAGTGCCACAGATAACGCCCTCTTTTTCACCACTCTTTTTTCTTGCCCGTTCCAGTTTTTCATCATAATCCGGAAACTCTAAAATATTAGAAGACTGCCATTCCGCGTATAATTCACAAAATGAATCCTTATCTGCCAAAAGTAAGATTCTCCTTCTGGCTCCTATATGAAAATAATAATCACATTCCGGACATACATAATAATTATTACGGATACTTTGTCTCGTAATCATATTTTTGCAATTGGGGCATTCAAAAGCCTGGCTTTTATCATTTTGTTTATCCGGTACTTTTCCCTGAGTTCCTTCCAGCTCATTATCTGCCTTTTTAAACAACCCTTTTAAATTCATTTATTTCTCCATCCTGCTTTTTCATAAACCCGGTTGAATAATCTCCCTGTACAAATTCTTCATCAGCAATTGCCTTCAAATGAAACTCACTATTATTTTCCACACCATAAACAATGAGTTCCGTCAATGCACTTCTCATCTTGCGAATTGCCCCTTCTCTGGATTTTGACGATACTATAAGTTTTCCAAGCATGGAATCGTAATAAGGAGAGATAATACAATCCTGATATAATGCACTGTCAAAACGAATATTGGGTCCACCCGGCACATGCAGAATTTCAACCTTACCACAGCTTGGAGTAAAATCTATCGCATTTGCTGCACAAATACGGCACTCAATTGCATGACCTTCAAACTTCACATCTTCCTGATTAAAACTAATGGGACAGCCTGATGATGTTCGAATCTGCCACTTTACAATATCTTTTCCACAAACCATTTCCGTTACGGAATGCTCTACCTGTAATCTGGTGTTTATTTCCATAAAATAAAATGCTTCACCATCCAGTAAAAATTCAATTGTTCCTACCGTCACATAATTAACTGCTGCTGCCGCTTTTTTTGCTGCCTCATACATTTTTTCTCGTATTTCCTGTTTGAGTGCCGGTGCCGGACATTCTTCTATCAATTTCTGGTTTTTATATTGAATTGAGCAGTCACGGTCTCCCAAAACAATAATTTTCCCATTCTGATCAGCCAGTAATTGTACTTCAATATGCTTTACATTTTGCATATATTTTTCCATATAAAGACTGCCATCGCCAAAGGCTTCTCTTGCTTCTTCACCGGCACTTGAAAATGCAAGTGCAAGTTCATTTTCCGAATATACTGCTCGAATTCCTTTGCCGCCGCCACCGGAGCAGGCTTTCAGTAAAACCGGATATCCGATTTTTGCTGCTGCCTTTTTTGCTTCTTTAATATCTTTCAGTTTGTCGCTTCCCTCTATAACAGGGACATCAACCTTCTGCATTGTTTTTCTGGCTTCATCTTTATTACCCATTTTTCGAATTACTTCCGAAGAGGGGCCAATAAATGTAATTCTATTTTCTTCACATTTCTCTGCAAATTCCGCATTTTCAGAAAGAAGTCCATAACCCGGATGGATTGCTTCCACTCTGCATTTTTTTGCTACTGTTAAAATTGCATTTTGATTCAGATAACTTTCACTCACAAGCGGTCCGCCAATACAATAGCTTTCATCTGCCATACCGACATGCAGTGCTTCCTCATCTGCCTCCGAATATACCGCTACTGTTTTGATTCCCATTTCTTTACAGGCACGAATAATTCTGACTGCAACTTCTCCTCTGTTTGCAATTAATATTTTAGAAAACATGGCCATTCCTCCAATCTTACACTGGTTTTGCTTCTACACATGCAAAGGAAAAATCTCCCTCCATGCAACGCTTTCCATTTACAGTTGCCAGCCCATGTATAAAATAAAAAGGCTTTTTCTGTCTGGTCACCGATCCGTTAAATACAACGGTATCACACGGTCTTACGCTTTCCCTGAATTTCACTTTATCAATTCCCGTATATACAAATAATTTATCTTTTCCCATATCTTCCTGAAACAGTACAACCGAAGACTGTGCCATCATTTCACACAACATAACTCCAGGGACAATAGGATTGCCTGGGAAATGTCCCTGTAAAAAGAATTCGTCTCCCTTTATATGATAAGAACCTGTAAATGTGCCATCTTCATTTAATGTTGATTCATCCACAAGCATCATTGGTGCTCTATGTGGAAGTATCTTTTCTAATTCTTCACGATTCATTGAAATACCTCACCTATTACATAATTTCAAATAATGTCTGACCATATTCAACAATGCTGTTTTCTTCTGCATGTATTGCTGCAATAACGCCATCTTTTCCTGCTGTAATTTCATTCATCATCTTCATGGCTTCTATTACGCAAAGAACATCGCCCTTTTTCACACTGTCTCCTTCTTCCACAAAAACCGGTTCATCCGGAGCGGGAGCTCTATGAAAAATACCAAGTAAAGGAGCTTTGATTTCATCATAATGTTTGTCTGTAATACTCTGTGCCAAAGAAGAAGACTGATTTTGCACCAAAGAATCCTGCTGTGGTAATTTGTTTTGGACTGCAACAGACTTTTCCTCTTTTTTCATCAAAAGTTTGCTGTCGTTTTCTTCAATGCATAATTCTGTTAATTGTAATTTCTGAAACAATTCTCCGTAAAAGGAAACCTGCTGTTCTGTCATTTTCTGCCTCCTTAATCCATTGCTTTAAATGCAATACATCCATTATGTCCACCAAATCCAAGTGAAGTTGACATTGCAAATTTTAAATCTGTCTTAACAGCCTTGTTTGGTGTGTAATTCAAATCGCAGGATGGATCTTTTTCCTGATAATGGATAGTCGGAGGAACAATTCCCTCTTTTAAGGCAAGTATGGATGCCATTGCTTCTGCTGCTCCTGTTGCTCCCAGCATATGACCGGTCATTGATTTAGTGGAACTGATATGCAATTTTGCCGCATCTGCTCCAAATACTTCTTTTATGGCTGCTGTTTCCATCTTATCGTTCATTGAGGTACCGGTTCCATGCGCATTAAAGTAAATATTTTCAGGTGCACAGTTGATATTTCCC
Organism: uncultured Lachnospiraceae bacterium; assembly: GCA_964487395.1. Taxonomy (GTDB): domain Bacteria; phylum Bacillota; class Clostridia; order Lachnospirales; family Lachnospiraceae; genus RGIG8767. The sequence continues at coordinate 24,875 of CAZAQH010000018.1, forward strand.
TCTTCTTTTGCAAGTTTAATTGCTCTGATTGCTCCGATTCCTTCCGGATGAGGTGCTGTAATATGATAAGCATCTGCCGTGTTGCCATATCCACATACCTCGGCATAAATTTTAGCATTTCTCTTTTTTGCATGTTCGTATTCTTCTAATACCAGAACCGCTGCTCCCTCTCCCATAACAAAACCACCACGTCTTGCATCAAACGGAAGAGATGCCGCATTTGGATCTTCGCTCGTAGAAAGTGCCTTACAGCTGGTAAATCCCGCAATTGACAGTTCATTAATTGTGCTTTCACTACCGCCTGCTAAAATAGCATCTGCGTATCCATGTTTAATAGCATGAAATGCTTCTCCCAATGTATTGGTTGAAGTTGCGCATGCTGTTACAACAGGAAGTGTCGGTCCCTGTGCGTTAAAACGAATGGATACTGCACCGGTTGCCATATTTGTGATTAATTTCGGAATAAAGAAAGGGGATACTCGACCAGGTCCTTTATCAAGCAGATTCTTATATTCTTCCATAAAAGTATTCATACCACCGATTCCCGAGCCAATATATACACCAAGTCTGGTTGGATCCATATTGCTGTCAGTAATTGCGCTATCTGTGTATGCTTCCTGTGCTGCTGCAACCGCATACTGCATTACCAAATCAGAATGTCTGATTTCAGCAGGTGTGTCATAATATTTTTTTGCATCAAAATCTTTAATCTCTGCTGCTACTTTTACCGCATAATCTGATGTATCAAATCTTGTTATTTTATCAATTCCGCATGCACCACTTACAAGATTATTCCAAAATGTCTTTGTATCATTTCCAATAGGGGATATAATTCCCATTCCCGTAACCACTACTCTATTCATAAATTTCTCCTCATCATTCTTTATCTTCTTTTATGATTAATGTTTTAAATATACATACCGCCATCTACCTTAATGACCTCTCCTGTAATATAAGCAGATGCGTCCTTAGCCAAAAAGCTGACTACATTTGCTACATCCTGTGGAGTGCCATAACGCTTAGCCGGAATCTGATTTAGAATTGCCTGTGATGCCTGCTCATTTAAAGCCTCGGTCATATCCGTCTTAATATATCCGGGTGCAACCGCATTACAGGTAATGCCTTTTGATGCATATTCTTTTGCAACACTTTTTGTCAATCCAATAATGCCTGCTTTTGATGCAGAATAATTAACCTGACCTGCATTTCCCATCATACCGACAACAGAACTTATGTTGATAATTCTGCCACTTCGTTGTTTAATAAATGGACGAATACAAGCTTTGACCATATTGAAGCTTCCTTTCAAATTCACTGAAACAACCTGATCGAAATCTTCCTCCTTCATCTGAAGCAGTAATAAATCTTTTGTAATTCCTGCATTATTTACAAGAATATCAATCTTGCCAAAATACTCTATCGTATTTGCTATTGCTGTATTTACCTCTTGTGCATTTGCTACATTGCATGCCTGAAAAAAAGCTTTCCTGCCCAATTTTTCAATTTCATTTATAACATCCTTAGATGCTTCATTTTCTTTGGTGGCAAATATGGCAATATCCGCACCCTCTTTTGCCAGCTGCATGGCTATTGCCCTGCCAATTCCTCTTGTACCACCTGTTACGATTGCTGTCTTATAATTAAGCATTTCTTACTGCCTTTCCGGTAAGTTCTTTTACAACATTTTTAAGACTTTCTATATCGGATACGTTGAAAATTTTCACCTTATCTTCTAATGTTTTCTTGACTAATCCAGTCAAGGTAGTTCCTGCACCAACCTCTATAAAAGTGTCAACTCCGCTTTCATATATATACCGCAATGATTCCTCCCAACGCACACTATTAGAGGCTTGACGGGATATTAGGGAGCAAATTTCTTCTTTGTTATTCGGATATGACATTGCTGTCATATTGGATATTAATGGTATATTTGATTCCTTTACAGTTAAATTCTTAAGACATTCTTCCAATGCTTTTGTTGCTTCCAGCATATATGGTGTATGGAATGCACCACTGACTGCAAGGGGGATAGTTCTGCCTCCGGCTGCCTTTATGGCATCTGCAAAAGATGGCATGATTTCTTTTGCACCGGCAACAACTGTCTGTCCGGGGCAATTAAAATTAACAGCATAGACATCCTGATAGTCTTTGCATAATTCTTCTACCTGTTCTCCTGTCATTCGAAGAACGGCCATCATAGAACCGGGCTGAGATGCAGAACATTGAGCCATTTTATTTCCTCTGCAAACAACCAGTCTAAATGCTTCCTCATCTGAAAGAATTCCGGTAAAACTAATTGCGGCAATTTCTCCTAATGAAAAACCTGCTGCCATATCTGCTTTTACTCCGTAGGATTCTAATACTCTTGCACAAGCCAAATCCATGAGAAACAAACAGGGTTGTGTATTTTCTGTTTTTGTAAGGATTTCCTGTGTGGACTGAAAACATTGTTCCAATGTTCCCGGGCGCAATGCTTCTCCCATATCAAAAACTTCTTTTGCCACATCAACTTGTTCATATAAATCGCTTCCCATACCAGGTTTCTGTGCTCCCTGTCCGGCAAATAAAAAAGCTATTTTACCCATTTGTCAGCTCCTCGCAATATTTTTTCAGCTTCTGCTGTAATATCTTCTATAATTTCTGCACATGTGCATCGTTTGGTAATAAGACCAGCAATCTGTCCACACATAAAAGAGCCTTTTTCAATATCTCCATCAAGTGCCGCCATACGTAATGAGCCAGCACCCATTTTTTCTAATTCTTCATTTGTAATACTGGAATCATATTCCTGTTTAAAAAACATTTTTGAAAAAGGTGTTTTTAATGAACGGACCGGATGTCCCAGACGCTTTCCAGTTACGATAGTCTCAATATCCTTGGCTTTTAATACCTTTTCTTTGTAATTTTCATGTACAGGACATTCATCTGCCGTTAAAAATCTTGTGCCCATCTGAATCGCACATGCTCCCAGCATAAGCGCTGCCGCCATACCTCTGCCATCTGCAATTCCGCCTGCTGCAACAACCGGAATATCAACTGCATCTGCTACCTGTGGAACTAATGTCATAGTGGTCAAATCACCTACATGGCCACCTGATTCTCCACCTTCGGCAACAACTGCAACAGCACCTTTTTTAGCTACCATTTTTGCAATTGCAACGGATGGAACTACTGGCATAACCTTAATTCCTGCATCTATCATCTGCTGCATATAGACTGCCGGGTTTCCTGCACCTGTTGATACGACTGCAACATGCTCTTCACAGACAACATCAACAGCCTCCTTTACAAAAGGACTCATAAGCATGATGTTGACACCAAATGGTTTATCTGTCAGTTGTTTTGCCTTACGTATCTGTTCACGAATCTGCTCACCGTTTGAATTCATGGCTGATATCATACCAAGCCCGCCGGCATTTGATACTGCCGCTGCAAGACCGGCATCCGCAATCCATGCCATGCCTCCCTGAATAACCGGATACTGAATATTAAGCAGCTCACATAACTTACTTTTAATCATGGTAATCTCCTATTTATTGTTTGCGATGTATTCTGCCAACGCATCAATTGTATTAATATCCTGAGACATTTCGATGCTGCATCCGAATTCATCTTCCATCTGCATAACGAGTTCTGCTATGTCTAAAGAGTCAATTCCCATTTCTGAAAAGGTTACATTTGTTGCAATTTTGTCTGTTTCCTTTCCTAAATATTCTGCTATCATTGCCTGCATTCTTTCTTTCATTATTAATTCCTCCATTAATTTTCTTAGTTTTGCCCACAAAGATGATTGGTAAATCCTTACATCCTTTGGTGCGACTTTAGATTAGACTATGGGGTTACCCCCAAGTCAAGAGTTTTTCTTTTAAATCTTTATGAGGCTGCAAATCTAATGACAGTTGGCGTTTGAGCAAAAAAATATGCGGAACTTGTTTTTACAAATTCCGCATATCCTTTACAAAATGCTTATTTATTCAATTATTTCATAGATTTCTTCTTATTTTAGTAATGCTACCGCTGCATCAAGTGCATCCCCACGTGTTATGATATCCGGCATATATCCATCTGTGTCAAAACCGTTCATTTTATCTTGGATAATCAAAGACTGTCCATACATAATGGAAATCCCTGAATTAGGAAGGCTGTCTTCCTTCTCGTACAAGATATTATTGGCAATCTTAGTACAGTAAGCTCCGTATTTTTGTTGTGTATGGGAAATGGCCGTCTCATCTCTATCCCAGTATAAATCTATTATTTCATTATCTTCCATGCCGGTAACCGCCTTTCTCATCTATTCTATATTCATTACACTTCCGACGAAAATAGGAAGCTTGCTTTCATTATCAATAATAGCATAGTGTTATTCGTAACATTACCTGCTTCCAACTACGCGAAAATTCTTCAAATTAAAAG
>CAZAQH010000019.1:0-29057 GCA_964487395.1 uncultured Lachnospiraceae bacterium
ATCTGTTCAGAAATTTCTTCACGAAGACGGATAACATCATCTGTCATAACACGTCCTGTAGAATTTTTCTGGTCAATTTTGTCTTCGATTAAGCGGTCAATACCGTATAAAGCGATACGTCTGTAGTCACCGATGATACGTCCACGTCCGTAAGCATCTGGAAGACCTGTAATAATGTGAGAAGAACGACAAGCTCTCATGTCTTCATTGTATGCATCAAAACATCCAGCATTGTGAGTTTTTCTATGTGTTGAGAAAAATTCGCTGATTTCTGGATCTACTGTGTAGCCATTGTCTGCACAAGCCTTTTCTGCCATTCTGATACCGCCGTAAGGCTGCATGGAACGTTTGAAAGGTTTATCTGTCTGGAAACCTACGATAGTTTCCTTTGTTTTGTCAAGGTAGCCTGGTCCATGGGAAGTGATAGTAGAAACAACTTTGGTATCCATATCAAGAACACCGCCTGCTTCTCTTTCTTTCTTGGACAAATCCATTACCTGTGCCCATAAATCAGTTGTGTTTTGTGTAGGTCCTGCTAAAAAACTGTCATCTCCATCATAGGGAGTGTAGTTTTTCTGGATGAAATCTCTTACATTGATTTCATTTTCCCATTTGCCGCCTACAAAATCAGTCCATTCTGGTTTCATTTTGTTATTTCCTCCTGTTTTTTTCGTTATAAATAGAAAATTGAGTAAATTAAAAATTACTCGTTAACTATGTTACTTACCGTAAATTCATTATATGTTACACCCCATTAAGCGTCAAGTGAACCAGTGTACTTTTTTCTATACAAAGTGCCCATTATACAAGGTTTGTACGAAAAAAAATACAAAAAATGGATAGTTGCAAGAAAAAGTGGAAAGTATTATACTAACTTATGCACAAATAAAGTGAAATATATATGTGAACAGACAACCCATAAAGAAATGGAGGTTTTGAAATGAGTGGAATCACTAAGGAAATGACAATAGGAGAAATCTTAAGAACAAACCCTAATGTAGCACCTGTTTTAATGGAAGCAGGCATGCATTGTTTAGGCTGTCCTTCTGCACAGGGTGAAAGCCTTGAAGAAGCTGCAATGGTTCATGGAATGGATATTGATGATTTAATGCAGAAAATCGAAGCACTGTAAAAAAACGATTACAATATTATATAGTTGGACAAAAAAATCCTTCTGTTAAATGAAATTCATTTACAGAAGGATTTTTATTGTCTGTCTAAGACCTGTTTTATGGTTGAGATACAAGTGCCAGAGACTGCAGGGCTTTCTTTTCGGAAATCAAATCAAAATGCTCTTCAAAGAAGTATTCGCTGGCAGGTACTGTTTTTTCAAGATGTCCGTATTCGGACAAAATATTGCAAACCTTGTTAAAGGTTTCGGCAGTCTGAGCGGACTTGTTAATTACGAGAAGATAACGGTTTGTTCTTGTATTTTTATAAAGTGAATTATCACCGTCATAAACATCTTTAAGAATACCGGCAGGTTTCAACAGTTCATACATCGATGAAAATGAGAAAACCTTAATCAGGTTCTTCGGAGTCGTAACAGCTTCTGCTGTTTCATTTACAGGATCTTCCGTAGCAGAAGAAAGGGTCTTGCCTTTTTCGGTATCATTTTTAGAAGAAACACCTTTCTTAATTCGTTTGAACAAATCAAGAACGTCATCATCATTATTAGATAAATTAGCAACGGTTTCTTCGAGAGTATCATCAGATGATGAATCAAGAGAGTCATCGTCATGAACAGAAGGAGCAAACTTGGAAAAACGCGTATCGAGTTCTTCGGGGTCTTCAACCTTCGTAATAATCAAAACAATACAGTCTGCGTTAAGGGGTATCGCTTCTATCATCAATGGAATATCTTCAGCCTCAAATCCAAATTTCAGGGATGCCTGTTGCATCATATCACGGAAAAGACTTTTGGCTTTTTCGGTTCCATAAGCTAATTCACTGATTTTGAGTTCTCTGTCGGCTAAATCAGCTTTTGTTAAAGTACAGCGAATTTGATGGTCGTTTACTTTTTCGATTTTCATATTATCACATCCTTACTATTAGTATAAACGAAACAAAAAACCGGTTAAATGGGTTGAAATTACAGATAAAACAATGTTTCCCTATAATAATAAGATACTGTAATACTTGTCGTTTGTTACCTGAAACTTTCTTTATTATCGATGTACATGTATTTTAAACACTATAATAAAGGAAGTCAATACTACAGCATGCCCAGAACGAAAAATTTAATAAAAATATAATAATCTACTTGCCATATTGGAAAAAATTAGTTATAATTTCTTCTAGAAATGCATCGGACAAACCGTAACGGAAGGAGGCTTGTCCATACATAGATTCAAATCTTGAATCCTATTTTTCAAAGCAAATGAATCTCCATTTCACGATGGGCGTCGATTCAACAATTTCAATTAACAATCTGAATACGTTTTAATCGTCTCATTATTAGTATGGAGATGTCTTACAAGCATATGCGCTTGTTCAGAAATTATTAATTTCCAAATTAAACTCACAAGATCATGTAATATAATTCAAAATCAGTAAAGGTATATTTTTTTTACATGTCTGATGCATTTCTTCTATTTAAGTTATCGTCATTATGAACAAAAAAATTAAAAAAAATACACAAGGAATTTTTATATCACAAAAATCCTTTTGGTCGATGTAGTCTAAAAATTGCATAGGGGGAAATATTTTTGGAACACAATAAATCAGAAAAACTCAAACAAGCTTTAGAAGCTGCAAAGAATCAAGGCGTTTTAATTTATCAGGGGAATAGATTAGCAACTCCGGCAGAGATAGCCTGTACGCAGTGGGTTAATGAAGAGATCAACTATTTACCTGAATTTATTGTAAAAAATGAACTTGGAGACTTAAAAGAAATCTGGTTTAGCGAGAGAAGCAATATTTTACTTGCTGAATAATTTATTATTAACAGAAAAAACTGTCTCTTATCTGAAACTTCAGTTTAGGAAAACCCGTATACCGACTGAAGAAAAAAATGTCAAAAAATAGTAATGACGATAATAAAATAGTTTGTTATAATAAAGGGCAGTCAGGAGGTAACGAGAATGAAAAAGTTCATTCCGGCAATCGTCGCGATTGCCCTAATTATTGTGGTATTACTGTGTTCCTTTGGGGTAAAAATAGCACAAAGATATTCATATTCAAAAGAACAACAGGATTTAAATGAATATTATAGTGTCGATAATGATGAAGATGTAGCAATTGTCTTACAAAACGAAATAATAGATATCAAGGCAAAATTACTAGAAGGTTCTTATTATATGGATTTTTCTTCTGTTCAGAGCTTGTTAAATGATAGATTTTATGTAGATACCAATGAAAATCTTCTTATTTATACAACTCCGACAGATATTATTAAAAGTGAAATCGGAAGTGCAGCCTTTGCAATATCCGGACAGGAAGAAGCTACTGATTATATTATTTCCAGATATGAAGGTGATACGTTATATGTAGCACTTGATTATGTAAAAAAATATACTAATTTCTCATACGAAGCATTCAGCGAACCAAATCGTATTCAGCTTCGTACACAGTGGGGTGAGAGAACAAGTGCCGAGGTAAAAAAAGACTCAGCGGTTCGTCTAAAAGGTGGAGTGAAAAGCCCTATTCTTAGAGAAGTTGCAGTAGATGAGACTTTGGTAGTATTGGAAAAAATGGACACATGGACCAAAGTTAAAACGAGCGATGCACTTATAGGATATATTGAAAATAAACATTTAAAAGATGAAGTTACAGAACAGAAAATTGCAGTGACGGATTATGTTAGTCCTGAATATACATCCATTCATAAAGACTATAAGATTAATTTAGGATGGCATCAGGTGATGGCACAAGCAGCCAATGGTGATTTTGATAACGTGGTAAATGGGACAGGAACCATGAATGTTATTTCACCAACATGGTTTTCATTAGTTGACAATGAAGGTGGTATTTCAAGTATTGCAAGTCCTGATTACGTAAGTAAAGCGCATGCAAGAAATATGGAAGTATGGGCATTGGTTGATAATTTTGACACGAATGTCAGTACTTATGAAGTCCTTTCTTATACAAGTAAAAGAGCAGTACTAATTCAGAATCTTATGAAACAGGTATTAAATAATGATATAGATGGTATTAATATTGACTTTGAACAGTTAGATTATGAAACAGGCGAGCATTTCACAGAATTTTTAAGAGAACTTTCTATTGAATGCCGTAAAAATGGAATAGTGCTTTCTGTTGACAATTATGTACCGCGAGAATCTACAACACATTATAATCGTAAGGAACAGGGCGTAGTTGCCGATTATGTCATTATTATGGGATATGATGAACACTGGGGAACCGGTGGAGTGGCTGGTTCTGTTGCATCAATAGGTTTTGTGGAGGATGGAATTGTTAAGACATTAGAAGAGGTTCCTTCCAATAAAATTATTAATGCCATTCCTTTCTATACAAGAGTATGGAAAACAAAAGATAACCAGGTTACGAGTGAAGCAGTAGGTATGGAGACGGCAGAGAACTTTATTGCAAAGAATAATGTCGAGACCAGATGGGACGAAGAAGCCTGCCAGAACTACGGAGAAGTTCAACTGGGAGATACGCTGTATCAGGTATGGCTTGAGGATGAACAGTCCATAGAGACCAAACTGACAATCATGTCAAAATATGATTTAGCCGGTGTGGCGGAATGGAAGCTTGGATTTGAAAAATCAAGTATCTGGGATACAATAGATTCTTATGTAAAATAATGAAAAGGCATTGCAACCGAAAGGAAGCATTGCCTTTTAAAATTGGATGACAGCATATTTGCGGTTTGATTTTCATAAAATGGTAAAAATATCAGGCAGATAATATATGAAACTGGATATCTATAAAATAATCAATCAAAATGAAAAACTGAAACGAATTATTGGAATTATCATGGCTGCATTACTATTAATTTCAATGGTACTGCTGGCAAAAGAAATGAGTGATGTACGTACAGCGTCAGACAGTGTACAAAATAAATCAAAAAAAAGATAGTAGTAATTGATGCAGGACACGGTGCTGCAGACTCTGGGAAAGTTGGAATCAATGATGCCTTGGAAAAGGATATTAATCTTCAAATAGCCAAAAAAGTGCAGCAGCTTCTTTTGTCACAGGATGTGAAAGTCTACATGACAAGAGAAGATGATATAGGGTTTTATCCATCAAGCGGAAGCAATAAAAAAGTACAGGATATGAAAAAAAGAGTGGAATATATAAATGATTTGCAGCCGGATATTGCCGTGAGCATTCATCAGAATTCCTATGGAGAAGAAAGTATTTATGGTGCGCAGGTATTTTACTATGGAACAAGTGGTGAAGGAAAAACGGCGGCAGAAATCATGCAGGAACAGTTAATTACTACACTTGATAAAAATAATAAAAGAGAAGCCAAAAACAATAACAGTTATTATCTGCTTAAAAAAACCAATTCACCTATTATTATTGTAGAATGTGGTTTTTTATCAAATCATAAAGAAGCAGAGCTACTTATCACATCGAACTATCAGCAGAAGGCTGCCTGGGCAATTCATCTTGGAATACTCCGTTATCTAAATATGCAGGATGAATAGTTGTTTTTCGGGCAAATTTGATATAAGATATCAGATAGTAGATTGAGAATAGAAAGAGGATTATCATGAAGTGGACAAGAATCAGAATTAAAACCATTACAGATGCAGAGGATATTATTATTAGTTCCCTCTATGACCTTGGACTGGAAGGGGCTCAGATTGAGGATAAAATTCCGTTAAGTGCATGGGAAAAAGAGCAGATGTTTGTAGATATTCCACCTGAGACAGAGGTTGATGATGGGATAGCTTATTTGAACTTTTTTATTGAAGAAGATAATGGTAAAGATATTCCGAAAATGATAGATAATGTAAAAAAAGAATTAGAAGATATTCGTGCGTATTGTGAAATTGGTGAAGGAAGCATTACAGTAGACGAAACAGAAGACTTAGATTGGATTAATAATTGGAAACAGTATTTCCATCAATTTTATATTGATGACTTACTTGTTATACCTTCATGGGAAAAAGTAAAAATTGAAGATGAAAATAAAATGGTCCTGCATATTGATCCGGGAACTGCATTCGGAACAGGTATGCATGAGACAACACAGCTTTGTATAAGACAGTTGAAAAAATACATTACACCCAAGACAAAATTATTAGATGTTGGAACCGGAAGCGGAATCCTTGCAATTCTTGCATTGATGTTTGGTGCCGATTCCTGCGTTGGAACAGATTTAGATCCTTGTGCAGTGGAAGCTGTCAAAGAAAATATGGCAACCAATCATATTGATGCAGGAAAATTTTCAATGATGATAGGCAATATCATTACAGATAAAGAGGTACAGGATAAAGTAGGATACGAGTGCTATGATATCGTTGTTGCCAATATCCTTGCAGGAGTATTAGTGTCACTTACACCGGTTATTGTTGCACAGATGAAAAAAGGTGCTGTTTACATAACATCCGGAATTATTAATGAAAAAGAAAATAGTGTCAAAGAAGCAATAGAAAAAGCCGGTCTTACTATTTTAGAGACAACCTATCAGGGTGAATGGGTAAGCATAACAGCAAGAAAATAACAGCTGCATATAATAAATGGATGGGGTATACGGAATGTATCAGTTTTTTGTTGAGCCAGATCATATACAGGGAAATAGAATCACAATCGACGGAGAAGATGTAAATCATATTAAAAATGTTCTTCGTATGAAAGTGGGAGACGAAATTGCCGTTAGCAATGGAATAGATGGAAAAGAATACCGCTGTGGAATTGAAAGCATGGGAGACGAAATTATCTGTTCTCTTCGTTTCATAAAGGAAGACGGACTGGAACTTCCATCGCAGATTTACTTATTTCAGGGTCTTCCCAAAGCAGATAAAATGGAACTGATTATTCAAAAGGCTGTGGAACTTGGCGTATATGAAGTCGTACCGGTTGCTACCAAACGATGTGTGGTTAAACTCGATGAGAAAAAGGCAAAAAGTAAAATAGCACGCTGGCAGGAAATCGCCAAGGCTGCCGCCAAACAGAGTAAAAGACGAATCATACCGGAAGTTCATAACGTAATGACAATGAAACAGGCTATAACATATTCGCAATCAATGGATATTCGCTTAATCCCATACGAATTGGCAGAAGATATGGAACAGACACGTAGTATTATTGAATCTATAAAACCCGGACAAAAAATAGGATTTTTCATTGGACCGGAAGGCGGCTTTGACGACGAAGAGATAATGCATGCCAAAGCAGATGGAATTATTCCGATTACGTTGGGAAAAAGAATTTTGCGTACAGAAACAGCTGGACTGGCTGTTTTATCATGGATAATGTACCAATTAGAAGGAAAAGACATAAAATAATATATCAGAATACGGTTTTTTCTGTCGAAGGACAGAGAACTGTTGTAAATAGAAAGAGAGCAGTAATATGGAAGTATATTTAGATAATTCCGCGACAACGAAATGCTTTGATGAAGTAGCATCCTTAATGACTACAGTTATGTGTAAGGACTACGGAAATCCTTCCAGTATGCATTCAAAAGGAATGCAGGCGGAAAAATATATAAGATATGCCAGAGAGACGATTGCCAGAAATTTAAAAGTAAATGAAAAAGAAATACTATTTACTTCGGGAGGCACTGAATCAGATAATTTGGCACTTATAGGAACTGCCTATGCAAATGCAAGAAAAGGACGTCATCTGATTACCACAGCCATTGAACATCCGGCCATTTTACAGACCATGCAGTATTTAGAATCACAGGGATTTCGTGTTACGTATCTTCCAGTTGATCAAAATGGAAGAATAAGTCTGAATAATTTAAATGATGCCATTACGGATGAGACCATCTTGGTATCTATAATGCACACGAATAATGAGATTGGAGCTTTAGAGCCGATTGCAGAGGCGAAAGCTTTAATTAAAAAAAGAAATCCTTCCATTGTATTTCACGTAGATGCAGTACAGGGATACGGTAAATTCAGAATATTACCGAAAAGAATGGGAATTGATTTATTGTCTGTCAGCGGTCATAAAATACATGGACCAAAAGGAATCGGATTTTTATACGTAAATGAAAAAGTGAAAATATCACCTATCATTTTTGGTGGTGGACAACAAAAAGGAATGCGTTCCGGAACAGAAAACGTTCCTGCCATTGCAGGTCTTGCAAAAGCAGTAGAACTAATTTATTCCGGTCTGGAGCAGGAAATCATGAAGCTCTATGAATTAAAACAGTATTTTATATCCGGGATAAACAGTATTCCGGACATCACCATAAACGGATTGACGGGAATGGATTCAGCACCGCATGTGGTCAGTGTTTCAGTGAGAGGAATTCGTAGTGAAGTATTACTCCATGCATTAGAAGAAAGAGGAATTTACGTATCGGCAGGAAGTGCATGTGCATCCAATAAACCTTCCGTATCCGCAACCCTAAAAGCAATTGGAGTAGAGGATTGTCTGCTTGATTCCACGATACGTTTCAGCTTTTCAGTATTTACCACAAAAGAGGAAATCGACTATACATTACAAAATTTATATGATATAATCCCAATGCTTCGCCGTTATACAAGACACTAAAAGCAAAAGTAAAAGAAAATGGAGAAAAAAATGTTTACTGCATTTTTAATTAAATACGCTGAAATCGGCGTAAAAGGAAACAATAGATATCTTTTCGAGGACGCTTTGGTACAACAGATTAAGTACGCGTTGAAAAGATGTGAAGGAGAATTTAAAGTACGCAAAACACAAGGAAGAATTTATGTTGATGCTGTTAGTGAATTTGATTTTGACGAAACAGTAGATAATCTCAAAACAGTCTTCGGAATTGCAGGTATCTGTCCTGTTGTTTATGTTGAGGATGAGGGATTTGAAAAATTATGCGAAACAGTAAAAAAATATATAGAAGATGTCTATCCTGAAAAGAACAAGACATTTAAGGTTGTTGCCCGCAGAGCAAGAAAAAATTACCCGATTGATTCTATGGAAATTAACAGTAAAATGGGCGGAGTAATATTAGATTCCTTTCCAGAGATGAAAGTAGATGTTCATTATCCTGAAATAGAACTTAACATTGAAATTCGTGAAAAAATTTATATATATTCAGAAATAATTCCAGGTCCGGGAGGTATGCCGATTGGTACGAACGGAAAAGGTATGCTTTTACTCTCCGGCGGAATTGATTCACCGGTTGCCGGCTATATGATTAGCAAACGTGGAGTAAAATTAGATGCAGTTTATTTCCATGCACCACCATATACATCAGAAAGAGCCAAACAGAAAGTAGTTGACCTTGCAAGACTTGTTTCAAGATTCAGTGGTCCTATTCATCTTCATGTAATTAATTTTACCGATATCCAATTGGCAATTTATGAAAAATGTCCACATGAAGAATTAACTATTATTATGCGAAGATATATGATGAAGATAGCAGAGATTATTGCAAAAGAAACAGACTGCCTTGGACTTATCACAGGAGAAAGCATTGGTCAGGTTGCGTCCCAGACAATGCATTCACTGGCAGCAACTAATGAAGTATGCTCCATCCCAGTATATCGTCCCTGCATTGGAATGGATAAACAGGATATAGTAGACATTTCAGAAAAGATTAACACATATGAAACGTCTATCCTTCCATTTGAAGACTGCTGTACGATATTTGTTGCCAAACATCCGGTAACAAAGCCCAATCTTCAATATATAAAAAGACATGAAGAAAATTTGCGTGACATAATTGATGATTTGATGGAAAAAGCATTGTCAACAAAAGAGACCATCGTCGTTCACCAAGAATAAAATGACATAAAAAAAGCAAGACGCAAGTCTTGCTTTTCATTCATAACTGCTTGATTAGTTGTTAAATCATGTATGGTTTTAAAACATCCAATACAGTATCCGCACCATCTTCAGCATGAATATTCAAATCGATTGGTTTGGATAAATCCAAACTGAAAATACCCATGATAGATTTTGCATCGATTACGTATCTTCCTGATACTAAATCGAAATCATAATCAAATTTTGTGATGTCATTTACAAATGATTTAACCTTGTCAATGGAATTTAATGAAATCTGAACTGTTTTCATATACACTACCTCCTTAATTAATTCATACCTTCTGCTAATATAGTATATTTGTTAAGGACAAAAGTCAATAAGCAAACATGACGAAAAATGTGAGGATAAAAATGAAAAGTGTAGCATTACACAACCTTGGATGCAAGGTAAATGCCTATGAAATAGAAGTTATGCAACAAAAATTAGAGGAAAATGGATTTAAAATTGTGCCATTTGCTCCCGGTGCGGATATTTATATTATTAATACATGCACCGTAACTAATATAGCAGACAGAAAAAGCAGACAAATGCTTCATAAGGCAAAAAAAATGAATCCCGATGCTGTTGTAGTAGCAACCGGATGTTACGTGCAGACGGGAGAAGAAACACTAAAAATGGATGACTGCATAGACTTAGCAGTGGGAAATAATAGAAAAAAAGACATTGTTCCGATTCTTGAGGAATTTATAGAAACAAGGAAAAATGATAAAATAACCCCTGTTTTAGATATAAATCATACGTATGAATATGAAGAAATGACTTTAAAGAAAACCGCAGAACATACACGTGCATATATAAAAATACAAGATGGCTGCAATCAATTTTGCTCTTATTGTATTATTCCTTATGCAAGAGGACGCGTCAGAAGCAGAAAAGCGGAAGATATTTTAGAGGAAATAAAAGGACTCGTGGCAGCAGGTTTTCAGGAAGTGGTTATTACAGGAATTCATCTAAGCTCTTATGGCATGGATTTCATTGTAAAACAGGATGCTTTTAAAGAAACAACATCGGATTATCTTGAAAATGCAAAGGATATTCGCTCGGCTGCTTATCAGAAAGAATTTTTGTTAAATATATTAAAGGATATTCATGCTATAGAAGGTTTAAAAAGAATAAGACTCGGCTCTTTGGAACCAAGAATAATTACAGAACGATTTGCACAGGAATTAAGTAAGATGGAGAAGATATGTCCTCATTTTCACTTGTCTCTTCAAAGTGGCTGTGACGAAACACTAAAACGTATGAACCGCCATTATTCTACAGAAGAATATTATGAAAAGGTTTTAATTTTACGAAAACACTTTAACAATCCGGCTATTACGACCGATATTATTACTGGATTCCCGGGAGAAACAAATGAGGAATTCTTGGAAACAGTTGCTTTTGCCCAAAAAGTGAAATTTTACGAAATGCATATTTTCAAATATTCGAAAAGAAAAGGAACTGTGGCAGCCTCTATGAAGGATCAGATAGATGAATCCGTAAAGGCAGAGAGAAGCGAAGTCTTATTAAACATGTCAACCAAACATTCCAGAGAATTCAGAGAAGAACTGCTCGGAAAAGAAACAGAAATTCTAATCGAAGAACAAAAGATAATAAATGGTGAAAATTATTGGATAGGACATACAATGAATTATGTGCTTGTTGCGTTAAAGAGTAGTGATAATTTGTCAAATAAACTAATTACAGGGGTTGCGGACGCCTTTTTGCGCGATGATATTCTCCATATGTAAAAACATTCATTGAATTTTTGCCTTGAATAAGGTAATATAAGAAGATAGTAGTCAATACACAGATGCATTAAAAAAGGAAGTGATAGTGTGCAGGATTTAGGAAATACACAATATTTTAAAGTAGAAACAGAACCAGAGACCAGTGTGAAAATAATATTACAGACTGTTTTCGAAGCAATGACGGAAAAAGGCTATAATCCTGTCAATCAGATTGTTGGATATATTATGTCTGGAGATCCAACTTATATCACCAGTCATAAAAATGCACGAAGTCTGATTATGAAAGTAGAGCGGGATGAATTAGTAGAAGAACTGTTCAAAGACTATATTAAAAATAATCATTGGACATAAGGAGGCACTCCATGCGAATCATGGGATTGGATTTTGGCTCAAAGACGGTTGGGGTAGCTATCAGCGATGAATTGCTTATTACGGCTCAGGGAATTGAAATAGTCAGAAGAAAAGAAGAAAACAAACTTCGCCAGACATTGGCAAGAATAGAAGAACTCATTGTAGAATACGGTGTAATAGAAATTGTTTTGGGATATCCTAAGAATATGAATGATACACTTGGTGAACGCGTAGAAAAGACACAGGATTTCAAAGAAAAACTGGAGCGGCGCACAGGATTACCGGTTGCATTATGGGATGAGCGACTGACAACAGTTGCGGCAGACCGTGCTATGATGGAAGCTGGAATCAGAAGAGAAAACCGCAAGGATTATGTAGATCAGATTGCTGCATCCTTTATTCTGCAAGGGTATTTAGACCTTAAGAAGAACAAGAGTAATAATGGGGAAATTAAAATATGAAATTGGAAAAAATTACATTCTGTCCCGATAATGATGAACCAGTTGATTTCTATGTATTGGAGCAGACTCGTATATCTGGTATAAATTATATCCTTGTAACTGATTTTGAAGAAGGCGATGGAGAGGCTTTAATTTTAAAAGACCTTTCAAAACCTGAGGATACGGAAAGTGTATATGCAATTGTGTCAGACGAAACAGAATTGAATGCGGTTGCAGGTGTTTTTGAAGATTTACTGGACGATATTAATTTTGTTCAGGAAAATGATAAATAAAAATTAATAGCATAAGAATATCTGCTTATTTGAGGCTTTTGTTTCAAAAAGAGACGATAAGAACGACTTTCGCGCGGGAAAAAAGTCTCGTTCTTTTTGCGCCTAAAATATGCAGACATCCTGTATGCAGTACAAACAGGAGGTTAATTGTTTGAAGAAAAATACTCAATTAAATAATGAAGGGTCCAAGTTAAAGATAATACCACTTGGTGGCTTGGAACAGATTGGAATGAACATTACTGCCTTTGAATATGAAGACAGTATTGTTGTAGTGGATTGCGGACTTTGTTTTCCGGCAGATGATATGCTTGGAATTGATCTTGTTATTCCGGATGTAACATACTTAATCGATAATATTGATAAGGTCAAAGGATTTGTAATTACACATGGTCATGAAGATCATATAGGTGCTTTGCCTTATATATTAAAACAGACAAATATTCCTATTTATGGTACAAGACTTACAATGGGAATCATAGAGAATAAATTAACAGAACATAATCTTATGAATAAAACCAAGAGAAAAGTGGTTAAATTCGGACAATCTATTAATCTTGGTAAGTTCCGCATAGAATTTATCAAAACAAATCATAGTATAGTAGATGCTGCAGCACTTGCCATTTATTCACCGGCAGGAATTGTAGTGCATACGGGTGATTTTAAAGTAGATTACACACCGGTATTTGGTGATGCAATCGATTTACAGAGATTTGCAGAATTGGGACACAAAGGTGTTTTAGCACTTATGTGTGACAGTACAAATGCAGAACGTCCAGGATTTACACAGTCAGAAAAAACATTAGGCAAAATATTTGACACCATTTTTTCTGAACATAAGTCCACAAGAATTATTATCGCCACGTTTGCTTCTAATGTAGACCGTGTACAGCAAATTATAAATTCCGCATATAAATTTGACAGAAAAGTGGTATTAGAGGGAAGAAGCATGGTTAATATCATCGATACCGCTTCGAAACTTGGATGTTTAAAAATACCTGAAAATACATTAATACCAATAGAAATGTTAAAAAATTACCCGGAAGAAAAAACAGTAATTATTACAACCGGCAGCCAGGGTGAAAGTATGGCTGCATTAAGCCGTATGGCGGGTAATATTCATAAAAAGATTTCAATTGGACCAAATGACACCATTATTTTTTCTTCTAATCCAATTCCGGGTAATGAGAAGGCAGTTTCTAAGGTTATAAATGAATTATCCAGAAAGGGTGCTGAGGTTATATTCCAGGATGCCCATGTTTCAGGTCATGCCTGCCAGGAAGAAATTAAATTAATATATACACTTGTCAGACCTAAATATGCAATTCCGGTTCATGGGGAATATAAGCATTTGAAAGCTCATGAGAAACTAGCAGTTGATCTGGGCATTCCAAAAGAAGATGTTTTTGTACTTTCTTCCGGCGAAGTATTGGAATTAGACGACGATTCTGCTAAAGTAACAGGTAAAGTACCGGTTGGTGCAATATTAGTTGATGGACTTGGCGTTGGTGACGTAGGAAATATCGTACTTCGTGACAGACAACACCTGGCAGAAGACGGAATTATGATAGTAGTTCTTGCCCTGGATCAGGCAAGTGGCTTTCTTGTTTCCGGACCGGATATTGTATCCAGAGGTTTTGTATATGTAAGAGAATCAGATGAATTAATGGACGAAGCAAGAGAATTAATGGCATCTGTTATAGATAATTGCCTAAACAAAGGAATTACGGACTGGGGAAAAATCAAAAATACCATTAAGGATTCCCTGAGTGATTATGTATGGAAAAAGACAAAAAGACGTCCTATGATTCTCCCAATTATTCTCGAAGTGTAACAACTGGAGGTTTAAAATGAACAGTAAAGAAATAATCGGTTCCGTTTTTAGTATCGCACTGAAAATCGTAATAGCAGTTATTGTGATTATGCTGGTATATAAATATGCGGTTCAGGCGTATGATTACGGCTATCGAATTTTCGGTGAAGAACCTGTTGCAACGGGTGAAGGACGATTGATTACCGTTACGATTAGTGATGACATGGATACAAAAGAGATTGGTCAGGCACTTGAAAGTAAAGGATTAATTCGTGATGGAGAATTATTTGTATGGCAGGAAAAGGTTTCTGATTTTAAAGGAATGATACAGCCTGGAGTATATGAATTGTCGACAGCAATGACCGCAGAAGAGATGATGGAAGTAATGGCTACGCCACAGGAATCCACGGAAACAACTGAAACAACTGAAACAGAGCCAGAATCCACTACAGAGTCATTAGACGCCACACAACAAGGTGATGTAACAGTAGTTGGGTCGGAGAATTAGTAATGATTGTAGATGAGAGATGTGTTACCTTTATTAACTCGCTTGATTCCGGTAATCCACCATATCTTGACGAGATAGAAGAATATGCCAAAAAAACGAATGTACCCATTATTCGTAGCGAGACGCAGAGCTTGTTACGATTTCTGCTTGCATTCAAAAAACCTGGTAAAATTTTGGAAGTGGGGACAGCCATCGGCTTCTCGGCTCTCTTAATGTGCGAATATGCACCGGAAAACTGCCTGATTACTACTATAGAAAAGTATGAAAAAAGAATTCCAATTGCACGTGATAATTTTACCAAAGCAAAAAAACAGGAGAAGATTACACTTTTAGAAGGTGATGCAGTTGAAATTCTAAAAGAACTGCAGGAATCTTATGACTTTATTTTTATGGATGCAGCCAAAGGACAATATATAAATTTCCTCCCAGATATAATGCGCCTATTAAATCCGGGGGGAATTCTTGTGTCTGATAATGTTCTTCAGGATGGAGATGTTATTGAATCCCGTTATGCGGTTACGAGACGTAACAGGACAATTCATGCCAGAATGAGAGATTATCTTTATGAATTGAAGCATATGGAAAATTTGGTTACAACAATTCTTCCTGTTGGAGACGGTGTAACCATTAGTGTTAAAAATGAGGCATAGTATATGAGAAAAACAGAACTTTTAATTCCGGCAAGTAATCTGGAAGTATTAAAAACAGCAGTCGTTTTTGGGGCAGATGCTGTATATATAGGTGGAGAAGCATTTGGACTGCGTGCAAAGGCTAAAAATTTCTCATTAGAGGATATGGATGCAGGAATTAAGTTTGCACATGAGCATAACGCCAAGGTTTACATAACAGCAAATATACTTGCTCATAATAATGACTTAGACGGTGCAAGACAGTATTTTACTGAATTAAAAGCCTTAAAGCCGGATGCACTGATTATTTCAGATCCCGGTATGTTTACAATTGCCAAAGAAATATGTCCGGAAATAGATATTCATATATCCACACAGGCAAATAATACGAACTATATGACCTACGACTTCTGGTATAAACAGGGGGCAACGCGTGTCGTATCGGCTAGAGAACTTTCCTTACAGGAAATCAAAGAAATACGTGAGCACATTCCACCTGAGATGGAAATCGAAAGTTTTGTGCATGGAGCTATGTGCATCTCCTATTCAGGCAGATGCCTTTTAAGTAATTATTTTACAGGAAGAGATGCTAATCAGGGAGCCTGCACTCATCCCTGCCGCTGGAAATATGCAGTAGTAGAGGAAACAAGACCGGGTGAATATATGCCGGTTTATGAAAATGAGCGCGGAACCTATATTTTTAATTCCAAAGACCTTTGTATGATTGAACATATACCGGAGCTTTTAGATGCAGGAATTGACAGTCTGAAAATTGAAGGTCGTATGAAGACGGCATTATATGTAGCAACAGTTGCAAGAACATATAGAAAAGCACTTGATGATTATGCTGAGTCAGAAGAAAAATACAGAAATAACATGCAATGGTACCATGAAGAAATATCCAAATGTACGTATCGCCAGTTCACAACAGGTTTCTATTTTGGCAAACCGGACGAACACACACAGATTTATGATAACAATACGTATATTAATGAATATATATATCTTGGAATCGTATCAGGAATTGACGAAAGAGGTTTTGCACAGATAGAGCAGAGAAATAAGTTTTGCCGCGGTGACGAAATTGAAATTATGAAGCCGGATGGACAGAATATTCTAACGGCGGTAAAGGCTCTTTACGATGAAGAAGGCAATGAGGTGGAAAGTGCGCCACACCCGAAACAGGTTTTATATCTTGACCTTTCGGTGTGTCCGGACTCTTATGATATTCTTCGTACAAAGAGTGAAAAAGAGAATTGCGATAGTATTTGACAGTGAACTAAAAGAGGCTGTATGATGTACCAAACAGGGATATAGAAAACAATTAAAGACCGGAGGACCAATACATGAACGCATCGTTTAATGTGGAAGAAATTTTTGCGGAAAATGTTTTTACGGTCGGAACCATGAGAGAACGGTTACCGAAGAAGATATTTAATGAAGTAGCTTCCGTAATAGAAAATGGTGGTGAATTACCATCAGGTACGGCAGATGTAGTAGCAAAGGCAATGAAGGACTGGGCAGTAGAAAAAGGGGCAACCCACTATACTCACTGGTTTCAGCCATTAACCGGAATTACCGCTGAAAAGCACGATTCCTTTATCACACACCCGGATGAAGAAGGCAAAATGCTGATGGAATTTTCCGGTAAAGAATTAATTAAAGGTGAACCGGATGCATCCTCATTTCCTTCAGGCGGACTTCGTGCTACTTTTGAAGCAAGAGGCTATACAGCATGGGATATTACTTCCCCTGCCTTTATAAAAGAGACCGCAACGGGTCCTACCCTTTGTATACCAACAGCATTCTGCTCGTATACAGGTGAAGCACTCGATAAAAAAACACCTCTTTTGCGTTCTATGGAAGCAATTGATAAACAGGCACTTCGTATTGTACGTTTATTTGGCAATACAGAGGCAAAAAAAGTAACGACATCTGTTGGAGCAGAACAGGAATACTTTTTAGTAGACCAGAAAAAAGCCCAGCAGAGAGAAGATTTGATTTTCACAGGAAGAACTTTATTTGGCGCAGCAGCTCCCAAAGGTCAGGAAATGGATGACCATTATTTTGGTGTTATCAGAGAACGTGTTGGTGCGTTCATGAGAGACTTAAATGTGGAACTGTGGAAGCTTG
Organism: uncultured Lachnospiraceae bacterium; assembly: GCA_964487395.1. GTDB lineage: Bacteria > Bacillota > Clostridia > Lachnospirales > Lachnospiraceae > RGIG8767. The sequence goes on from CAZAQH010000019.1 coordinate 17,802, forward strand.
GTGTAACAGCAAAGACACAGCATAACGAGGCTGCACCTGCTCAGCATGAGCTTGCACCAATTTATGAATCAGCAAATATAGCAGTAGACCACAACCAGATTGTTATGGAGACTATGAAACGAGTTGCAGCAGCACATGGTATGCGCTGTCTGTTACATGAAAAACCATTTGCAGGAGTAAACGGCTCCGGTAAGCACAATAACTGGTCTATCACAACCGATAATGGAATCAACTTATTAGAACCCGGACAGACACCAAATGAAAATGTACAGTTTTTACTCGTACTTGCCTGCATTATGAAGGCAGTTGATACACATGCAGACTTATTAAGACAGAGTGCATCAAATGTAGGTAATGACCACAGACTGGGCGCTAATGAGGCACCACCTGCAATTATTTCCATGTTTCTTGGCGAACAGTTGGAAGACGTAGTAAAACAGCTTGTAGAAACAGGAAAAGCGGCCACTTTAATCGAAGGTGGAATGCTTGAAACTGGTGTTTCTACATTGCCTGATTTTAAGAAAGATGCAACAGATCGTAATCGTACCTCACCATTTGCGTTTACCGGTAATAAATTTGAATTCCGTATGGTTGGTTCTGAAGATTCCATCGGAAGTCCGAATACGACATTAAATGCTATCGTTGCAGAAGCTTTCTGCGAGGCAGCAGATGTACTGGAAAAAGCAGATGATTTTGATATGGCAGTACATGATTTGATCAAAGAGTACATGAGTAAACACCAGAGAATCATATTCAATGGCAATGGGTATTCGGATGAATGGGTAAAAGAAGCAGCAAGAAGAGGTCTTCCTAATATTCCATCCATGGTAGAAGCTGTTGAGACACTTACAACAGATAAATCCATAAAACTGTTTGAAAAATTCCATATCTTTACAAAGGCAGAACTTGAGTCACGTGAAGAAATATTATATGAAACCTATGCAAAGACAATCAATATTGAAGCACTTACAATGATTGATATGGCTTCCAAACAGATTATCCCGGCAGTAATCCGTTATTCAAAGGAACTGGCTGAAACGGTAATTGCAACAAAAGAAGCCGGTGGTGATTCTGCAGTTGCTTCTGCAATGCTTAAAAAGGTAACAACCAAATTAAAAGAAATGCAGAATGCGGCAAGTGTACTTGCAGATGTAGAACGAAAAGCATCCGCCATGGCACAGGGAAAAGAGCAGGCTTTCTATTATCGTAACAGCGTGGTAGCTGCTATGGAGACATTAAGAAAACCGGCAGATGAACTGGAAAAAATGGTGGGAAAAGATTACTGGCCATTCCCTACTTATGCAGATTTAATTTTCGAAGTTTAAAAAAAATAAAAAAAGGTACTTGATTTTTTTTAATAGTTGCGTTATTGTAGACAAATAATAAGTATGAACGAAGGCGTTCCAACAATGTTGGAGCGCCTTTTTGGTTTTCATAAAAATAAAAGGAGGGTATAAATTATGAGCGAATTTATGAGTGTGGAAGAGATATTTGGCGAAAACGTATTTACACTTGGAAAAATGAGAGAAAAACTTCCTAAAAAAGTATTTGCAGAAGTAAAAGGCGTAATGGATAAGGGTGGCGAGCTTTCCCTTGAAGCAGCAGATGTCGTTGCAAAAGCAATGAAAGACTGGGCAGTGGAAAAAGGTGCAACCCACTATACACATTGGTTCCAGCCATTAACCGGAATCACAGCTGAAAAACATGATTCCTTTATCACACATCCGGATGCAGATGGGAAAATGCTGATGGAGTTTTCTGGAAAAGAATTAATTAAAGGTGAACCCGATGCATCTTCATTCCCATCAGGTGGACTTCGTGCAACTTTTGAAGCAAGAGGTTATACAGCATGGGATATTACATCACCTGCTTTTATTAAAGAAGCAGCAACTGGACCAATCCTTTGCATACCGACAGCATTTTGTTCTTATACCGGAGAAGCGCTTGATAAAAAGACTCCACTGCTTCGTTCCATGGAAGCAGTCAGCGAACAGGCACTTCGTATTGTAAAATTATTTGGTAATACAGAAGCAACCAAAGTAACAGCATCTGTTGGACCGGAACAGGAATATTTCCTTGTTGACCAGAAAAAAGCATTACAGAGAGAAGATATTATTTTTGCAGGACGTACACTTTTCGGTGCACCGGCTCCAAAAGGACAGGAATTAGAGGATCATTATTTTGGTGTTATCCGCGAAAGAATCGGCGGATATATGAAAGACTTAAACCGCGAACTCTGGAAACTTGGTGTAACAGCAAAAACACAGCATAATGAAGTTGCACCTGCTCAGCATGAACTTGCACCAATTTATGAATCTGCTAATATTGCAGTAGACCACAACCAGATTGTAATGGAAACCATGAAACGTGTCGCTGGACAACACGGAATGCGTTGTTTATTACATGAAAAACCATTCGCAGGAGTAAACGGATCTGGAAAACATAACAACTGGTCTATCACAACTGATAATGGTGTGAACTTATTAGAGCCAGGCGATACACCAAACGAAAACGTACAGTTCTTACTTGTACTTGCCTGCATTATGAAAGCAGTTGACACACATGCAGATTTATTAAGACAGAGTGCATCAAATGTAGGAAATGACCATAGACTGGGAGCAAATGAAGCACCACCAGCAATTATTTCCATGTTCCTTGGTGAACAGTTAGAAGACGTAGTAAAACAGCTTGTAGAAACAGGAAAAGCATCAACTTGTAAAGAAGGCGGTATTCTTGCAACAGGTGTTTCTACATTACCTGATTTCAAAAAAGATGCAACAGACCGTAACCGTACATCACCATTTGCTTTTACCGGTAATAAATTTGAGTTCCGTATGGTTGGTTCTGAAGACTCTATTGCAAGCCCAAATACTACATTAAATGCTATTGTTGCAGAAGCTTTCTGCGAGGCAGCAGATGTACTGGAAAAAGCAGATGATTTTGATGTTGCAGTACATAACCTCATTAAAGAATATATGAGCAAACATCAGAGAATAATTTTCAACGGAAATGGATACTCTGATGAATGGGTAGTTGAAGCAGAAAAACGTGGACTTCCAAACATCAAATCCATGGTGGAAGCAGTTGAGACATTGACAACAGATAAGTCCATTAAACTGTTTGAAAAATTTGGTATCTTTACAAAGGCAGAACTGGAATCCCGTGAGGAAGTTTTATATGAAACCTATGCAAAGACTATTAACATTGAAGCATTAACGATGATTGATATGGCATCCAAACAGATTATTCCGGCTGTTATTTCTTATTCAAAATCACTGGCAGATACCATCAATGCAGTAAAAGCTGCTGGCGGTGATGCACCGGTTGCAAAAGAACAGTTAAAAGCTGTATGTGAAAAATTAAGCGCTATGCAGAGTGCATTGAAAAAATTACAGGAAGCAGATGCTACCGCTTCAGCAATGAGTGAAGGAAAAGCACAGGCATTTTATTACAAAGATACCGTTAAAAAAGCCATGGAAGAACTCCGGACTCCAGCTGATGAATTAGAGATGATGGTTGATAAAAAAGTATGGCCTTTCCCAACATATGCAGATCTTATTTTTGAAGTATAAAAAAATCAAAAAAGTACTTGCAATATGAAATAAAATAAGTTAATATATTCAAGTGCCGGTCAGATATGGCCGGCACAATATTGGGCTATCGCCAAACGGTAAGGCAACGGACTCTGACTCCGTCATCTCAAGGTTCGAATCCTTGTAGCCCAGTCTTCAGCTCTCGGTTATTCCGGGGGCTTTTTTTAGCAGAAAGGAAAAATGATGTATAGTTTTGATACAAGAGTTGGATTTAGTCACACAGATAATAAAAGAAATATGACAATAAGTTCCATGATAGATGCTTTTCAGGATTGCTCCTGTTTTCAGGCAGAACAGTTAGGAATTGGTTTTGATTATTTAGAACCGAATAATCTGGTCTGGATATTAAATGCATGGCAGTTAGAAATAAAGCAATATCCTGTTTTTTATGATAAAATAAAAATAGCGACTTATCCATATGACTTTAAAGGCTTTTTTGGATATCGTAATTTCTTTATAGAAAACGAAAAAGGTGACAAAATCGTAACTGCTAATTCCGTTTGGACCTTAATGGATTGGGAAAAGAAATGCCCAGCTCATATGCCACAGCATATTAAAGACACTTATATTCTTGAAGAGCGTCTTTTAATGGATTATCAGTCCCGAAAAATCAAACTTCCCAATGAGGAAGAAGCAGTCATAATAAAAAATGAACCGTTAGAGATAAAAAAATATCATTTGGATAGTAATCAGCATGTGAACAACGGTCAATATATTCGTATCGCACTGGAAAATATAGAACCGGATTTTCGTTGTGCAAAGTTACGTGCAGAGTATCGTAAGCAGGCAGTACTTGGCGATATCATAATTCCAATCATATACAGGAACAATAACCAATATACGATAGCGTTATGCGACGAAGAAGAAAGTCCATACGCTGTCATAGATGTCCGCTAAGCGGATTTTGAGCAACAAAAGGAGTAGTTATGCTTAATTTAGGAGAAAAACAGACATTAACAATTGAAAAAAAAGTAGAATTCGGTGTATATCTGATGGATACCAAACGTGATAATCCGGAAGAAAAAGTACTTCTTCCTATTAAACAGGTACCACAGGGAGCAGATCTAGGTGATGAAATAGAAGTCTTTTTATATAAAGATTCCAAAGACCGTTTGATTGCGACCACCAATGAACCCAAAATTATATTGGGACAAGTCAAAAGACTGACAGTATCTGATGCTGGTTCTATGGGTGCATTTTTAGACTGGGGTCTTGAGAAGGATCTCTTTTTACCATTTAAAGAACAGACTACCCGTGTTAAACCCGGTGATGGATGTCCGGTAGCACTTTATATTGATAAAAGTAAACGTTTATGTGCGACAATGAAAATATATCATTTACTTTCAAAAGAAAGTCCTTACAAAAAGGATGATAAGGTAACAGGAACGGTTTATGAAATCAGTGATAATTTTGGAGCATTTGTTGCAGTAGATGATTGCTATTCAGGATTGATTCCTAAAAAAGAAATGACGGGTACCATTCGAGTTTTAGATGTAGTAACGGCACGTGTTACTGCTGTAAAAGAAGATGGCAAACTGGATTTGAGCATTAAAGAAAAATCATATATTCAGATGAGTATAGATGCAGAAAAAGTTATGGCTAAATTAAATGAATCCGACGGCGTACTGCCTTTTACAGACAAAGCAGATCCGGAGTTTATACGCAATGAAATGGATATGAGCAAAAATGAATTTAAACGAGCAGTAGGCAATTTGTTGAAAGCCGGAAAAATTACAATTACCCAGACAGATATACGCCTGATAAAATAATACAAAGGGGAATGGCATGGAAAGAAAAGGAATTAATCGTCTGTTTTTAGCAATCATTTTAATACATTTGATTGTGGTATGTATTCTTGTTAAGACAAGCTTCATGACTGATATGGGTATTATCACCAATTTGATTTTAAGCGAATCTATGATAATGGTGCCGGGACTGATTTATCTTTTGATTTATTCGGCAAACAAGAAAAAAGCGATAAACATACAGATGCAGAGTGAGACAGAAACGGAAAGTATTTGTGAACGTCTTGGATTTAAGAAAATAAAAATGTCCACTTTTTTCATGCTTATTCTATTCACATTTATGATTATGCCTTTAACAACACTGTTAAATGCAATTACAATGCTTTTTGTTGATAATACTGTACTTTTTATGAGTGGACAGGTTCTTACACAACCATTTATTGTTATGCTTTTTATGGTAGCGATGTTTGGTCCATTTTGTGAAGAATTTGTATTCAGAGGCATTATTTATGGAGGATATCGCAAAGAAGGAAGCCTGTTTTCAGCTGTTATATTATCAGGATTATTATTCGGGCTGATGCATATGAATCTGAATCAGGCATGTTATGCTTTTGTAATTGGGATTGCATTTGCACTTTTGGTAGAAGCGACCGGAAGCATATTTTCTTCTATCTTGTGTCATTTTGTTTTTAATGCACAGTCTGTATGCATTATGTATATGGCAAATTATTTTATGCCACAGATATATGAGGAAGGATCAGAACTTGCACAATCTTCAACGGAAGAATTATACATCACCATTAGCGTATATATTGTAATAGCCGCTATAACGACTGCGATTGCATACTGTATTTTATCTTGGATTGCCAAAAATGAAGGTCGAACGGAACAACTAAAAAAAGCATTGCCATCCAAAACAAGAAAAGGAAAAAATTTGTGGAGCATTGCGTTAGTTGCGGGGATAGTATTATCTGTTGCATATATGGCATTTGAAATAGTACTTACAAGACTTATTTCATAATTTTTTCAAAAGAAACAGCCACAGATTTACTGTGGCTGTTCTTCTAGGTTATTTCAAATAACCTAAACTACCATATCAAAGTTGGCACCAATGCTTGGATTAATACTGCGCTCAAGCGCTGCACTATTCAACATTTTTAAAAGACCATTACCGTTTTGCTCGGCTGTCTCAAGTGATTTGCCTAAAACGGCGGTTCCAACATCTGATAAGGAGCTGCTTTGTGCTAAAGCCATGGAAACATTTCCAATATTCATAAGCATGTCCTCCTTACTCTTTTATTATCGTCAAAAAATGAAAAGATAGCAAGATGTTAGATTGAAATATATCTATTACTTTGATATACTTGTGCATGTATTTGAAAGTGGAGGTTATTATGCAGATAAAGGTTTTGGGTATTTCATTACAGAACACGGGACTTAGAGAATCTCTGCGTCAAACAGATATTTTTTTGAAAAATGGTGCACTAAACACCATTGCGTATGTTTCTACACAAAAATTAGTCCAGGCTTCTGAAAATGAAGAGCAGAAATTATGGATGGAAGAGCTGGATATGGCTATATATGAAGATGTGGATGTTCTGCATGCAGCCGGAGTGGAAAATCGTTCCAGAATCCGTGAAGTGGAGCAGAATGAATATCTGATAGAATTATTGCGTCGTATCAAACACAATAAATACAGCACATATTTACTGGCAGATACCAAAGACAATCTTACTCTACTGGAAGAAGAACTTCATGAAATTATGAGCGGGCTTCCGATAAAGGGTCGAGCTTCTTTGGAAGAATATAGTGATAATAAAGAAAGCATCATTAATGCCATGAATGCAATTGCCCCTGTTATCATTATTTCAAGATTCCCTTATCCACAGGGAATGCAGATGATGCACGAATGCAGAATGCTTTTAAATGGTGAAATTTGGATTACACTTCCGGAACACATTAATGCCCAGAAAAAAAAGTCCTTAAAAAACCGAATAGTACAGAGATTGTATAAACGACGTTTTACTAAAAAGGTTAATTACCTTCAGAAGGATGAAAAATAAACAGATAACGAATATTCGATGCGGAATCCAATTGGTTTCCGCATTTTTTTGAAAAAAGTAGTCGATTTGCATAAAAAAATGGTCGAATACTATAGATTTTTTTGTTATTTTCTATTAAGATAAGAGATAGTGTATGTTGATTTTGGGGATACAAAAGAAAGTAATTATAAAAAGTACGTAAGGGACGATATGCAGAAAACCTGCAGACGATAAAGGAGTGGGGTAATATGATTTCAAATCAGATTTTGCAGAACACCATAGAAGGATTAAAGACAATTGCACGAATGGAATTGTGTGTTGTGGACATTGACGGAAAAATAATGGCTTCTTCCAGTCCGGAAATGGACCAATATGTTGGACCAGCCATGGATTTTGCACAGTCACCGGCAGATAGTCAGGAAGTATCAGGATGTCAGTTCTTTAAAATATTTGATGAACAGCAGTTAGAATATATTCTGGTTGCAAGCGGATCTGGAGAAGATACCTACACCCTTGGAAAGATGGCAGCTTTTCAGATTCAAGGCTTACTTGTTGCATACAAAGAGCGATTTGATAAAGATAATTTTATCAAGAATCTTTTGCTTGATAATCTCCTTTTAGTTGATATATTCAGTCGTGCCAAAAAACTGCATATTCAAGCTGATGTGAAAAGAGTTGCTATTATTATTGAAGGCAATAACGGCAAAGAAAATAATATCCTGGAATTAATGCGTTCTAATTTTGGCAGCAATAATAAAGATTTCATAACAGCAGTAGATGAGAATAGCATTATTGTAGTCAAAGAACTATTGGAAGCTGATATCAATGAGGAAATTGAGAGGGTTTCAAATGGATATAAAGCCTTTTTGGACAAGGAAGGTGTGCAGAACGTTCATATCGCATATGGTACTGTTGTAAAAGAGATAAAAGAAGTCAGCCGTTCCTATAAAGAAGCCAAAATGGCACTTGATGTAGGAAAGATTTTCTTTGATGAAAGACATATTATTGCATATAGTGAATTGGGAATTGGTAGACTGATTTATCAGTTGCCAATACCACTTTGTAAGTTATTTATTAAAGAAATCTTTGGTGGAAAGAGCCCGGATGATTTCGATGATGAGACATTGACAACCATTATGAAATTTTTTGAAAACAGTCTGAATGTATCAGAAACATCAAGACAGTTGTTCATTCATCGTAATACACTTGTTTATCGTCTTGATAAATTACAAAAGACAACAGGTCTTGACTTAAGAGTATTTGAAGATGCAATAACCTTTAAGATTGCATTGATGGTAGTAAAATACATGAAATACATGGAAACTTTTGAATATTAGGAGAGTGAAAAAATTGGCTAAAAAACCTAAAAAAACATCGGCCCCCAATGATTTAATTGTATTTAACAATGTAGTGAAATCCTATCAGACAGGTGCACCTGCATTAAATGGGGTAAATCTCACAGTGAAAAAAGGCGAATTCGTATTTATCGTTGGTGATAGTGGTTCGGGTAAATCGACTTTAATTAAACTTTTGCTTAGAGAATTAATAACGACCAGCGGAGAAATATATGTAAACGGTTTGAATCTGCAAAAACTTAGAAGACGTCAGGTGCCTAAATACAGAAGAAATCTTGGCGTTGTTTTTCAGGATTTCCGTTTATTAAAAGATAGAAATGTCTATGAAAATGTTGCATTTGCACAGCGAATTGTTTTAACCCCAACAAGACTAATCAAACGAAATGTACCTGCAATTTTATCAATAGTAGGATTAGCCGGTAAATATAAAGCTAAACCCAAACAGCTTTCCGGTGGTGAACAGCAGAGAGTTGCAATGGCAAGAGCTTTGATTAATAAGCCACCAGTTTTGCTTTGTGATGAACCGACAGGAAATTTGGATCCTAAAAACTCATGGGAAATTATGAAGCTGTTAGAGCAGATTAACAAACGTGGAACAACAGTATTAGTCGTTACACATAATAGAGAAATTGTTAATGAAATGCAAAAACGTGTTGTTACCATGAAGAAGGGTGTTATTGTAAGCGACGAAGAAAAAGGTGGTTATATAGATGAGGATTAGTACATTCTTTTACACATTAAAACAAGGAATTCGAAATATTTTCAGAAATGCATGGTTTTCGTTAGCATCTATTGCAACGATTAGTGCCTGTCTTCTTTTGTTTGGTATTTTCTTTGCTATTGTATCCAATTTTCAACATATAGTAAAAACAGCAGAACAGGGTGTTTCGGTGACTGTTTTCTTTGATGAGGGAATTGGCGATGAGAAAATCAAAGAGATTGGTGATTTAATTGGAAAACGTGCAGAAGTATCCAAAATTAATTACATTTCTGCTGATGATGCATGGAATAGTTTTAAAGAAGAATATTTAGGTGAGTATGCAGAAGGTTTCACAGAGAATCCGTTAGCAGACTCTGCCAATTATGAGATTTATTTAAATGATGTATCAATGCAGCAAAGCCTTGTTACATTTTTGGAATCCGTGCAGGGAATCAGAGAAATAAATCGTTCGGAAATTACAGCCAATGCTTTAAGTGGTGCCAATAAATTAATCAGCTACATTTCAGTTGGAATCATTGCCATACTTTTGGCAGTATCCATGTTTTTGATTGGCAATACGGTTATGATTGGTATTTCAGTCAGAAAAGAAGAAATCAACATTATGAAATATATAGGTGCGACAGACTTTTTTGTACGAGCACCATTCGTAGTAGAAGGTCTGATTATTGGATTAATAGGTGCAACCATTCCACTTGGTATTATCTATTTTATTTACAATAATGTTATTTCCTTTATTATGGAACGTTTTTCGGTTTTGGGAGATTTGTTAAGCTTCCTTCCGGTCAACGTCGTGTTTGCAACATTGATTCCGATTTCACTTGCAATGGGTGCAGGAATTGGTTTTATAGGAAGTTTTGTAACAGTTAGAAAACATTTAAGGGTTTAAGAGGTTAGTGTGAAAGAAAGTAGAGGACAGCCTAAAAGTGGCGTACTTAACTAAGCAGTCAATAAATGGCGGCTTAGTTAGAAGTGTAAATTCAATTGGCAATTACTCTTAAGAAGCTATTGGTTCTGGTGAAGGATATAAGCCTTCGCGCTGTAATAGTTTCATTGCTTGTTTGATAGCTTTTGCTTTTTGTTTTTCGAGCAAAGCTTCAGGCATATCAATTTTGTACAAATCGCTTGGATTCCATACTTCGCCGGTTGATAACATCTGGTAGATAGCGGTTAGAATCATTCGGGCGATAGCAATAATGGCTCTTTTCTTGCCACGACGTTTCATAAGAGATTCATATTTCTTTTTGTAGTAAGGAGACTTGTCAGATTTTACGGCTGCATGGGCACACTGTACCAATGCAGGTTTGAGGTAAACTCCAGCACGTGTTACTCTGACCGACTTCTTCTTACCAGCAGATTCGTTGCTGCCTGGGGTTAATCCAGCCCAGCAACACAAGCGTTTTGAATTGCAGAATTGAGACATATCAATACCTATTTCGGAGATGATAGTGATTGCACTATCACGTTTAACACCCGGAATAGTCATTAGAAACTGGATAGCATTTTCATAATCAGTGTCAGAAGAAATCAATTTTTCTATTTCACGGTCTACATCATTGATTTCAGCTGTGATATAATCCATATGTGCACGGACAAGGTGCATACGATATTTTTGGGAATCAGTCATCTGATATCCTTCAATGGATTCAATCACTGCATCTTCTTTAGATTTGAGAGACCTAAGAAGTTTAGAAGCTATTTCTTCATGATTGATAGAATTGCCAGACTGTTCAAGCAGATAGTCAATGATGGATGTGGATGACTTCCCAAAGATATCGGATACAACAGAATCTAATGCGATAT
>CAZAQH010000020.1:0-28995 GCA_964487395.1 uncultured Lachnospiraceae bacterium
CATGCAGATTATTTTTATGGCGAGATTCCATGTGTCAGATGTTTAAATGAAAAAGAAATAGAAGATGCGTATGAAGAGAATACAGGACATCTTATAGTGAATGAATTTGAAAGATTAAAAAAAGACCCAGAAGCAGTTGCAGCAGTTCTTTGTAAGAACCATGGACCGTTTGCATGGGGAAAGGATGCATTCGAGGCAGTTCACAATGCGGTTGTACTGGAAGAAGTAGCAAAGATGGCATACTGTACGGAGATTATAAATACCTCTGTAAATCCGGCACCACAGGAATTGCAGGATAAGCATTATTATCGTAAGCATGGAGCTAATGCTTATTACGGACAAAATAAATAGTATAAAATGCAAAAAGCAGTTGATATATTCAACTGCTTTTTTGTATTATAGAAATATGTTATAATGGCTTTTAGAAAAAAGGGAAATACGGTTTCAAAAAAATACAGGGGAAATAGAATTATGAAAAATTCGGAGAACTTTTGCGGTTATGATTAAAGCAGAGCATATCACAAAAAAATATGGTAAGAATCAAATTTTGCAGGATATTAGTTTTAAGGTTTCAGGTGGGGAGAGAGTGGCTATTGTTGGAAAAAATGGCTGTGGCAAAACGACTCTTATGCAGATAATGTCAGGAATATTAAAACCGGATTCGGGAGAATTGTTTTATTTTGATAAAAATGCGTTTGAAAATCAAAAAATATTCCGAACGATTTGTGGTTATGTTCCACAGGAGAATCCTTTGATGGAGGAATTATCTGTAAAAGATAATCTTCGTTTGTGGAGTGCGGCAAAGGGAATTGATTATAAGGAACAGATTTCTTTTTTTGAATTGGATTCTATTATGAAGATGCCGGTAAAGAAACTTTCAGGCGGTATGAAAAGACGGCTTAGTATTGCCTGCTCTTTAATAGGCTGGCCACCGGTCTTGCTTATGGATGAACCAACTACAGCACTGGATTTGTATTATAAGGAAAACATCAGAAAACTGATGACGGATTATCAAAAACGTAATGGAATTCTTCTTATTACAACACCTGATGAAACTGAGATAATGGAGTGTGACAGATGTTTTGTTATGGAAGAAGGAAGAATCATAGAATTACAAAAAGCGGAACTTACATTAGAAAAAATTAAAAAAATTATGGGAATATAATTAAAAGGAGAAAAACAAATGAATGAACAATTCGATCCGATAACCGGAGAAAAAATCAATGTAGAGGAAAAGACCGAACTGGAAAATACGGAAGTAACAAACACAGAGGTGCCGACAGAAACGGAACCAATTGTAACACCAGAACCAGAAGTACAGACAGAAGCAGAACCAAATGCAACACCAGTAGAACAACCGGTAGTCGCACCTTTACAGCCAAATACTTATCAGATGTCTATGGAAGAATGGGAAGGCAAGAAAAAGGATCAGTCTAAGATAATAATAGCCATTGCTATTGCAGCCGTAGCCGTAATAGCTGTTTTGGTTATTCTTGTTGTGGGATTTTTTAGCGGAGCATTTTTAAGTAACCGTAATAAAATTTTAAATGCAACCAAAAATACATTTGAAGATACAGGATTTTTGTTTAATGATTTAACGGAAGTAGGAGCTTCTATTAAAGATACATGTTCGGTTTCTTAGATGTAGATATCGACGATACACTGTCTATGGAACTGACAAGTGTAGTGGATCCTTCCAAAGAACAGGTTTATGGCGATATTACAATACCAGATTATGGAAATATTGATTTTGTAATGGAAATTGAAGATGAAAAACTTAAAATGAGCATTCCGATTCTTTCCGATGATGTACTTATTTACGATGGAACGGAAGAAACAAGTGGTTATTTAGCTGACATGGTGGATGAGGAAACACTTAAAGAGTTAGATGAACAATTGTTAACTTTGGCTGATGCCGAGACAACAGATGAAGAACTTGCAGAAAGAGTATTTAAAATCATCACCGATGAATATAAGACAATGGATGTAAAAAAGGCAGAAAAAGAATCTTTTGAAGTTGATGGAAAAGAAAGAAAATGTAAAGGCTATACAGTAGTGATTACAGAAGAAAACATCGAGAATATTTTCAAAGGAATAGAAAACGTATACGAAGTATACGGTATAATGAATGCCGAAATGGAAGATAATTTAGATGTAATATACGACGCGATTGAAGATATTGACGATACAGAAATAACTTTTTATATTTATAAAAACAAACTGGCAGCTATTAACACAGAGATTGATGATGAAGAACTTGAGGCTCATTTCCTGGGCGGAACCAGAAGAATGCAAAATATTGAAGTGTTAGTAGATGGAGAAAAAGTAACTGAGATTAAAGGAACAATAGACGGCCGTACAGAGAAAACAAGACTTTATTTTGACGGTGAAAAAGTCGCTACAGTTAAATACAATAGTAAAACGGGAGAATTAGAGATGGTAGGTTCTCCTGAGTTTGAATTTGAATTTAGTGGTGTAATTAAAAACGGAAAGGATTCTTTTGTATTAGAGGTTAATAATTTCGATTATCCGGAAATGGATTTACAAATGGACGGTAAACTTACAATTACAAATGATGCAGAATACAAAAAACTCAGTGGTGATGAATTCAATTTAAAAACTGCATCCGAATCAGACTGGATGGAAATGGTCGGTAATGCACTTAGTGAGTTAGGATTATATTAAAATGAAGGTATTCTATACATATCTGATGTTGGAATTGAAAAAGGGTTTTTCTCTTTTTAGAAAAACAATTGGGAGCATGTGTGGCATGCTGCTAATATTGGGTATTGATATTTTTCTTATCAGTCATTTTATTTTTCAATCTACATCATTTGAAACAGTACATGTTGGTTTGACAATTTCAAAAGAAGATGACGCAACAAGGCTTGTAAGCCGGGTTGTGTCATCTATGGACAGTGTGAGCAGCATATGCAAGTTTTATTATATGGAAAAAGAAGAAGCATTAAGGAATTTGGAAAACGGGGATTTGCAGGTGGTCATTGATTTGCCTGACAATTTCTATCAGGATGTGGATTCTGGAATAAATACACCGGCAACGGTGTATTTTCCATATAATACGACAATAAATGAAGCCGTGTTTGGGGAACTTTTGATAGATGGAGTATCTATTATTCAGACAAGTGAATCGGCAGTATATGCTTCTTTTGATGTGGCAAAAAATAAAGAATTGCTGGTAGAATGGAATCAGATAGGAAATATTATTTCACGTATTTATATTAATATGGCACTTATGCGTAACAAAATTTTCAATCAGACAGTTTTTTCTTCTATGGGAAGTGCCAATATTTATGAGTATTACTTTGCATCCGGTATCACAATTTTTCTATTGTTAAGCGGACTGAACTTCGGTTTATTTTATAAAAGTAAGTTAAAAGCAGTGGAACAAAAATTAAAACTTTATGGAATGACAGAATGGAAGATAGGATTAGTCAGGATATGCGTGATGACACTTTTACTATGGATACAGGGATTGATTTTATATTTTGCAGGATGTCTTTGCTCAAAATTATTTGAAACATCGTTTTTAAGATTTGATATATCAGTATTGTTCGCATTAATTCCGTTATGTATTGGAATATCAGCATTTTTTCATTTTGTATACAGAGTTGCAAGAGAGGGAATGCAGGGCACGGTGCTGTTGCTGATTCTGATAATTGGAATGGTTCTTTGCTCAGGTGCAGTCGTTCCTACGGCGTATATTCCTGATGCTGTAAAGAAAATAGGTTCGATTATGCCACTGACTTTTTGGGAGGCTTATTGTGTAAAAACATTTTTTGAAGGAATTGGATTGACACAGGTATGTGTTGCCCTTGAAATAGGAACTTTAGAATTTTTAATTGGAGAAGTGGTAGCATGGAAAAATACATAGTATGGTATGTATTACAATTAAAAGCATGGAAAAAAAATGGGTTTGCCTGTTAGAAGTAATTGGCAGGATTTTTTTGGTTCTGTTAATTCAAAATATTGAACTTCCAAAGGGAGATAATACTACAATCGGAATCTGTAATGAGGATGGAAAATATGTAGAAAATCTGTTTAGGAAGTTTGAACAACAAGATAGTTTATTTGATTTTAAAGTCTATCAAGACAGAGAGAGCATGGAAGAAGATGTAATATCAGGAATCGTGGAATGCGGCTTTGTTTTTGAAAAGGATTTCGCAACTGACTGGCAGGAAGACAATTATAAAGATACCATTACTTATATTTGTACGCCACTAACGACCAAAGGATATGTTGCACAGGAAACGGTTTTTGCAGTGATACTTCGAGAGTTTAGCAGTGATATTTTACAACAGAGTGCATCAGAAATATATAGTGAGCCTGATACGCAGACGATACAGGAACTTCAGGAAAAAAACGAAGAATATTTATCTGGTAGTTCAATTTTTCGTGTTGACACTAAAACGGTTGAGCAGAAGGAACAAACAGAAAAAAAGAGTGAAACCTATCCGATTCAGGGAATGGTAGGGCTTCTTATTTTCATTTCAATGCTTATAAATGGTGTGAGTGGCTTTAATACGAAAGGATATTCTATAATCAATTCACTGGATAAGGAAAATAGCAGAATGTTCTTATATACCGGTAATCTTGCAAGGGCTACTATGCAGACAGTTACAGGATTTATTCTTATTATGACAGTAAATAACAGAGGGATTTTTATTGAATTTGTGACGATTATTCTTTTCGTCTTGTTAAGTGCCTTATGGGTATTGATATTTGGAAGATTGTTTCGAAAAGAAATTACATACGTAAGTCTGGTTGTAACGTTAATTATTTTGAATCTAATTATATGTCCGGTTTTCATAGATTTATCCATTTATGTACCAGCACTACAATACATTTCGTATTGTTTCCCACTTGGAATATATTTGGGATTGTAGTTTTAAATTTTATTAAGAATTTCACATATAATTGACATAATATCCCATATCTTATATTATGTATTGGATGTTTAATTGATAAATTATATAAAGAGAAAATGTAGAAATGGAGAATGTTATGTCAATAAAAAAATGGGTACTTCCTTTATTTCAGGGAGCTTTAATTGGACTGGGAGCAGTGCTTCCGGGAATATCTGGTGGAGTGTTAAGTGTTATATTTGGTATCTATAAACCAATCATGGAGTTGCTTGCTAATCCGTTTAAGAATTTCAAGACTCATGTTCCGCGTTTAATGCCATATATTATTGGTGGTGTTTTGGGATTCCTTGGAATTGCCAAATTATTAGCTTTTGTGCTGGAAAAATACCCGGCTCCATCTGTTTGCCTATTTGTGGGACTGATAGGTGGAATGTTACCATCTTTATGGAGAGAAGCAGGAAAAGAAGGAAGAAACAAATACTCATTTCTTTCACTGTTTATAGCAATGTTTTTTGTTTTTGCTTTATTAATTAGCCTTCAAAGCGCGAATGTTACCATTGTTCCTAACTTTTTATGGTTCTTATTCTGTGGTTTTTGTCTTGCTTTAAGTGTTATTGCTCCTGGTATGAGTTTTTCTACACTTCTAATGCCGTTAGGTCTATACACACCTTTCGTTGATGGAATAGGTCAGTTATCCATGACGGTACTGATTCCTGGTGGAATTGGTGCTTTATTAACCGTTGTTTGTTTTTCAAAAGGTGTTAATTATCTTTTCCATCGTCACTATTCTGTATCTTTTCATTGTATTGTAGGAATTGTAATTGCAGCGACAATTATGATTATTCCCTATGATAGTTTTTTGATTTCCCCATCAAGTTGTGTTGTCAATGTTGTTTGTCTCGTGGTTGGGATTTTTGCAGCACTATTACTAGACCGTTTTAACAGCAAAGTTGAAGTAGATTAAAAAGATGGTATGATAAGTGAAGTCGGAAAATAAGATAAATTACAATGGGGATATTATGAAGAAGACAATTTTTTTACTGATTATAATCTGTACTTTTTTCGTTGGTTGCGGAAAAGAGAAGGAACCAGAGGTGGTAACCTTAAATATTGTAAGCGATACGTGGTATCAAGTAGGAGTTGGAGACAGCAATACACAGATTCTTACTGTCAAAAAAGGAGATGTTATTTCTGTTAATGGGTCTTTTCAACCCTTAGTATTTACAGTAGTAGAAGCAGATAAAAAGAAAGTCTTAATTAAAACAGAGTATCCTATGAGTGAAGATATCATCAATTTAAACAGCAAAGAAACAAAGTTTACAATTAAAGAGAATTCAGCGCTTGTTTTGAATACTTTGACAATGGATGCAGGAACTACTTATACGTTAAGAATAACGGAATCAGAGAATGGAGAAGAATGATAAAAAATTATAAGATTATGATTGCATATGACGGAACCAGATATTTAGGCTGGGAGCATCAGCCGGGGAAAGATACGATTCAGGGTAAAATAGAAGACGTGTTAGCACATTTAGATGAGTCCGGAATAGAAGTGATTGGTGCGGGACGAACCGATGCAGGTGTACATGCACATGAAATGGTGGCTAATTTTAAGATAAATGTAGATATGGATACCACGGCACTGCGTGATTATATGAACCATTATCTGCCGGATGATATTGCGATAAAAGAAGTTCGTGAGGCAGCAGAGCGATTTCATGCCAGATATAATGCAACCGGAAAGACCTATCGCTATATGTGTTTTGATGGAGTCACCAAACCAATCTTTGACCGTAAATATGTTTGGACATTAGAGAAAAAACTCGATATTGAAAAAATGCAGCAGGCAGCCATTTGCCTGACTGGAGAACACGATTTTAGCAGCTTTTGCAAACTGCCACAGAAGAATAAGTCCAATGTCAGAAACGTAGATAAAATTGAAATTATTAGAAAAGGGGACTATGTATCTTTGGTATTTCACGGAGATGGATTCCTTCGCAATATGGTAAGGATTCTCACCGGAACACTGGTTGAAGTGGGAATTGGAGAAATGGGACCGGAAAAAGTAAAAGAAATTTTAGAAGGTAAGAATCGCCTGGAGGCAGGTGTGACAGCACCGGCGAAGGGGTTGTGCCTTATGAATGTAGAATATAATTAAAGGTGTTGACAAATAAATACTTCGGATATAGAATTAAATTACTTCGAAGGACGAAATAAATAAAAGGAAGGGGAAAGGATGAGTTCTGATATTCAAAGAATTAATATTCCAAGCATGCAGCAGGATGTTTATCAATTTATAGAAGAAGTCAAAGACTTAATATCATCCGGAATATGGGATAGTCTTTTACTAAACTGTTCAAAGAACGAAATCTATATTTTCTGGCTTTTATACAGACGTCATGAAGTAAACATGACTGAGATTGCGGAGTATATCCATGTTCCACTTAATACGGCAACCGGCATTATTGCCAGAATGGAAAAAAGCGAACTGATTATTCGCAGTCGTTCAAAGGAAGATAAGAGAGTGGTAACGATTCAATTATCCGAAAAAGGTATGCTACAGGTTCAGGAACTTGTAAATGTACTTACGTCTTATGCAGTACAGATTATTACTTCTTTTTCCAGAGAAGAGATGGATATCTTTTACAAGATGCTTGATAAAGTCATGGATGTTTTAAAACAGGAAAAGAAAAAAGACGAAAGTCAAAAAAAGGTTCGCAAAATCACAATCGAATAAAAGATAAGGGCGATTGATAATCGCCTTTTACTAAACAAAATACTTCAATATTCGAACTATTCGACAAAAGAAATAAATAAATGGAGGAGATACAATGGGAAAGATTCTTATTTTTACAGGAAAAGGCGGAGTTGGTAAAAGCAGTGTTGCAACAGCACATGCCATTAAAAGTGCAAAAGAAGGAAAGAAAACATTGCTGGTAAGTACGGATATGGCACACAATCTTGGAGATATCTTTGGAATCCGTATGGGAAAAGAACCAAAGAATATCATTCCTAATTTAGATGTATATGAAATCGATCCGGAATATGTATGTGAACAGGATTACAAGTACATGATGGATTCCATCACAAAACTAATGCCGGATATGGGAGGCACAGATTTAAGTGATATGGGAATGCTTCCCGGAACAGAAGAACTTTTTTCCCTATTAAAAATAGCCGACCTGCATAACGAAGGAACATATGAAAGAATTATGGTGGACTGTGCACCAACAGGAGAAACACTGTCACTGCTTAAATTCCCAGAACTTTTATCCTGGTATATGGAAAAGTTGTTTCCAATTGGAAAAGTAGGAGTAAGGCTTTTAGCACCAGTTGCAAAAGCAGTTTATAAGGTGGAAATTCCTAATAAAAATGCAATGAATGATATTGAAAAAATGTATGTAAAATTATGTGAGCTTCAGGAGCTTTTTAAGGACAGAGAGGTAACAGGCATACGAATTGTAACGGTTCCTGAAAAAATGATTGTGGAAGAAACTAAACGTAATTATATGTATATGAATCTCTATAATTTCAATGTGGATGGAATTTATATTAACCGTATTTTGCCACAGGATATTGAAAATGTTTTTTTTACACAATGGCTCTTACTGCAAAAGGAATACATCACACAGCTAAAAGAGTGTTTCGGGAATATTCCGGTTTATGAGATTCCATGGTATGACGAGGAATTAAAAGGACAAAAGGCGATTGAAAGAATGATAGAAGATGTATTAAAAACAGATGATGTATTTGAAACCAAAATTATCACAGACCGAGAAACCTTCATGCAGAATGACACCGGATACCGGTTACAGGTTTTTGTGCCTGGAGCAGAAAAGGGTGATGTTGATTTGTTTCAGGCAGCAACAGACGTGGTAATTAAAATTGGTAATTTCAAACGCAACATTCCGCTTCCTAATGTACTTAGACAATACGCAATCACCAGTGCAAAACTGGAAGAAGGAGAACTCAATATCCAGTTTGAGAAGGGAGAAGAGGAACATGAATAAAGAAATGATGGGACGATTAAAAACAGCAGGTGAATATCAGAAAAAAGCGATTCGGGCCTTATTCCCGGAAGAAATGGAAGATCATCTTACTTTAATAGAAAAAGAAATGAAAGCCATGTTTATGGAGATGGCAATGGCAGCTTTCATGGAAGCGAAGGCCAATTCACCCGAAGAAGATAAAACAGAAAAAACGGAAACGAAGAAAACAAAAAAGGTCGATATCGATTGAGAGGATAAACATATGAGAATAATTATATATACCGGAAAAGGCGGCGTGGGAAAAACAAGTATGGCAGCAGCAAGTGCCTGTAAAATAGCAGAAAGCGGAAAGAAAGTATTGATTATGAGTACCGATCAGGCACATAGTCTTTCTGATGCATTTGATGCAAAACTTGGAAAAGACCCAAAAACAGTAACGGAACGTCTTGACGCGGTGGAAATTGATACCGTTTATGAGGCAGAAAAAAGCTGGGGCAGCCTTAAAAAATACATGAAGCAATTATTGACTTTAAAGCAGGATGGAGGAATTGAAGTAGAGGAAATGCTTGTATTTCCAGGGTTAGAAGAATTGTTTTCCATGTTTCGTATTTTAGATGAATATGAAAAGAATTACTATGACACAATTATTGTAGACTGTGCACCAACAGGAGAAACGCTTTCACTTTTAAAGTATCCGGAAAAGTTATCCGACTTTATTAATAAGGTGCTTCCAATGAAACGAAAGGGTGTAAAAGCAGCAGGTCCGCTCGTAGAAAAGACGATGAAAATCCCAATGCCAAAAGAGGATGTGTTTGATGAAATTGAGAATCTGATGGACAGAATGGAAAAATTACAGAATCTCATGTTAAATCAGGATATCGTAAGTCTGCGCGTTGTGACAACTCCTGAGAAAATTGTGGTAAATGAAGCAAAACGCAATTTTACCTGTTTGTATTTATACCATTATAATGTAGATGCCATTATTGTGAATCGTATTTATCCGAAGGAAGCCATGGAAGGATACTTCAATAAGTGGACTACCATGCAGGAAGAATCATTATCAGATATAAAAGCAAGTTTTAGTGAAGTACCCAAATTCTACGTAGAACTTCAGAAAAAGGAAGTGCGTACTCTGCCTGTTTTAAAAGAACTTGGCAACACGATTTTTGCAAAAGAAGAACCAAATGACGTGTTATTTAAGAAACAGATTTATGAAATTGACTATGAGAATCAGTGCCTTACTATTTACCTTCCCTTTGCAGACAAAACAGAAATGAAGCTGGAACAAATACAAAATGAACTGGTTATTGGTGTAAAAAATGAGGTCCGCAGATTCCCACTTCCATCCAAATTTACTGAAAAAGAAATCACAGGTGCCAAATTTGATGATGGATACTTAAAGATATCCTTTTCGTAATGATTTGACTTTTCCTGTTCATACGAATTACAATAAAAATAACATATACAAAATAGGAGGAGTCAGAATGGATATGCAGCAAAGAAATTTTTATGGAGAAAAGCCTGCTGATTCAAATCAGATTACAAGAGATTATTTTGATTCGTTACTACTGGAAACAAGATATATAGATGCAAAACTGCCAACAACAGAAATCAAACTGTATGGCGAAATATTTAAGACGCCGATTATGACGGCAGCATTATCTCATCTTCATTCTGTTTGCGAAAATGGAATGGTGGAATTTGCAAAAGGGGCTAAAGATGCAGGGGCATTGCACTGGGTTGGCATGGGAGAGGATGAGGAACTGGAAGCAATCCTTGCAACAGGTGCAAAGACTGTAAAGATTATTAAACCACATGCGGATAATAAAGAAGTAATCAGAAAAATAGAGCATGCAGTAACGCATGGAGCCTTTGCAGTAGGAATGGATATTGACCATGCTTTTTCCGGCAATGGAGAGTATGACAATATATATGGTCTGCCAATGAAATCAAAGACGTTTGAAGAAATCAAATCATTTGTAGATGCCACACGGGTTCCATTTATTGTAAAAGGAGTCTTAAGTGTGACAGATGCAGAAAAATGCGTAAATGCCGGAGTGAAAGGAATTTTAATTTCCCACCATCATGGAATTATGGATTATTCCGTACCACCATTAATGGTACTTCCTGATATTGTGAAAGCTGTAGACGGAGAGATTCCAATTTTTGTTGACTGTGGTATTGAAAGTGGAATGGATGTCTACAAAGCACTTGCACTGGGAGCAACTGCGGTATGTGTTGGCAGAAATTTAATGGAACCATTAAAACAGGGTGCGTGTGGGGTAAGTGAACGCATGAATCAGATGAATAGAGAATTAATATCTACAATGGCACGGACTGGAGTCCATTCATTAAACGATATGGATGCAACGGTTATTCACCATAGAACCTTTTAGTGAGGTAGAGACAATATGTTATTAGGATTATCATCACCGCTGGCACATAAAACACCACAGGAATGGGCAGCCAGAATGAAAGAACTAGGCTGTGGAAGTGTGGTATTTCCTGTTGATTACCTGGCAGGAGAAAAAGTAATAGAGTCGTATTGTAAAGCGGCCAAAGAACAAGGGCTTGTGATTGCAGAAGTCGGAGTATGGCGTAATGTGCTTGCCTGTGACAAAGATAAAAGAGAGGAAGCAGTCCAATATGCTATTGGTCAGTTGCGTATGGCAGAAGAAATAGAAGCCATATGCTGCGTGAATGTAGCAGGCAATTTGGCAGGTCCACGCTGGGATGCCGGATATCGTGAAAATTTTAATCGTGAGACATGGGATAGAACGGTAGAGAGTATTCAGATGATTATCGATACGGTAAATCCTGTTCATACAAAATATGCAATTGAGTCGATGCCGTGGATGATTCCGACAGGACCGGAAGAATATTTACGACTGATAAAAGACGTAGACCGTTCGTCGTTTGGAGTACATCTTGACATTGTGAATATGATAACGGACCCCAAACGGTATTTTTTTAATGATGAATTTATGCGGAAATGCTTTTTACTTTTACAAGGCAGAATTTGCAGCTGTCATGTAAAGGATGTAAAATTACGTGAAGAATATACTTTTCAACTTGAGGAAACAAGTTGTGGAGAAGGAATGCTGAATCTGGAATTGTATGTGCAGCTTGCAGAAGAAGAAAATCCGACCATGCCAATGATTATTGAACATTTGCATTCGGATGAGGAATATATAAAAAGCCTTCAATATGTACAGAAAAGAATAGGCTTATAGCAGATGATATTACAAAATTTTAGTGAAGTGAGGATATGAAATGAAATACAAGGCAGTTATTTTTGATATGGATGGTGTTATTTTTGATTCCGAGAGACTGGTTCTTGAAAGTTGGAAACAGATTGCAGAAAAATATGGCATTCAAAATGTGGAAGAAGTATTGATTAAATGTATTGGCGTAAATGCTGTCATTACCAGAGACATTTTCCTTGAGTATTATGGAAAGGATTTCCCGTATGATATGTATAAAACAGAATGCTCCAGTCTTTTTCATACATGGTGTAAGACAAAAGGACTTCCGATTAAAAAGGGAGTGACAGAGTTATTAGAATATTTAAACGATTCCGGTTACAAGGTTGGATTGGCATCCTCTACCAGATATGAGATTGTAAAGGAAGAACTTGAGGAAGCAGGTCTTTTACCTTATTTTCATAATTTAACCGGTGGAGATATGTTAAAGAAAAGCAAACCGGAGCCTGATATATTTTTGATGGCATGTGAAAGTCTATCCGTAAAACCGGAAGAAGCAATTGGAATTGAAGATTCCTATAATGGAATTCGTGCTTTATCAAGAGCCGGTATGCTGCCTGTTATGGTGCCGGATATGATTGCACCGGATGAAGAAATGAAAGACTTCGCAGAGTTTATATTTGATGATTTATTAGAAGTACTTAAATGGATACAGACAAGCCGAGATATATAAGAGGTGTAGGAATGAAAATCATTGCACATATTTATACGGATTTCCCTACTAAATTTGGTATTCCAAGACAAAGTGGTCTTATAGATGATTTAAAGGGAATGATTATAATGGAGCCGGAGTATCGTAATCCAGAGGCATTTCGTGGATTGGAAGAGTTTTCACATATCTGGCTTTTATGGAAGTTTTCTGAGTCGAAAAAAGAACATTTTTCTGCAACAGTAAAGCCACCGCGGCTTGGAGGAAAAAAGAGAATGGGAGTGTTTGCCACACGTTCTCCGTTTCGACCGAATGATATTGGTTTATCCTGCGTACGACTGGAAAGAATAGAACTTGATTCAGAGAAAGGTCCTATTTTGCATGTGGCGGGTATTGATTTAATGGATAACACCCCGATATATGACATCAAACCATATATTGCTTACACTGATTCACATCCGGAAGCAAAAGAAGGCTTTACGAGTGTTACAAAACAGCATCAACTCACGATTGCATTTCCGGATAAATGGCTTGATATGATTCCAAAAGAGAAAAGAAAAGGCGTATATGACATGCTTAGTCAGGACCCAAGACCAGCTTATGATTTATATCCGGACCGAATATATGGAATTGAATATGCCGGTTTTGATATACGTTTTTGTGTCAATGAGGATATCGTAACAGTATGCGAAATTATAATAAAAAAATAAGATTAGCTTAAAGGAACCGTAAGAACAAACTCTTGTTTCTACCCGGTTCTTTTGCTATACTATAGTGGCAAATAATTGAAAAGCAATATTGCAGGTAATCTGCGATATGCAAGAGGTATAAAAATGACAAGCAGACAAAACATAAAAAATTATATATATGTTTTTGTAATTACATTATTCGTAATTATGATGTGTTTTTCTTCTTTTTCGATTCATGCACGGGCAAAAGAGTTAAGTGGTACTGGTAAAATCAAGGCAGAATCCTTAAATGTGCGAAGTGGTCCTGGAAAAGAATTCGATGCAATTGGTAAAGTGTATGCGTCGGATACGGTCAAGATAGTAGGAGTGGAAAATGACTGGTATTTAATTGACTATAATGGGGCTGATGGTTATGTGTCAGCAAGTTATGTTGAAATGGATGAGACTGAGTTAGAAGTAACAACAGAGGCTGATTCATCGGAGCAGGATGGAACAGATGAAAATGTGGAAGACGATGAAACGGCACCTCATGGGATTGAATTATATAAAACCCCTATATTAATTGGTGCTATTTTAGTGGTATTTATTATCATCATACTTACATTGAAAGGAATCCGTAAACTCGATGACGATGATGATGACGAGTATGACGATGATGATGAGTATGAAGAAGATGAAGAAGATGATGACGAGGAAGAAGAGTACGAAGTACGCAGACCAGTAAAAAAAGCAGCTAAATCAAAGCCACGTCAAAGTATATATACATTAGAAGAGGAGATTCCGCTAAAAAGACAGTCTAAACCTGTAAAACAGCCACAGCCACAGAAAAGAACGCAGCCACAGCCGGTAAAACAAAAAGAATTAGAACTTTTGTTATCGAATAACCCGGATGATTTTCGTATAGATATTGATCCTATTTTCTTTGAAGATGAAAAGAAGGAGCCACCACGTTCAAATATTCCAAAGGAAAGGGATGCAGATTTACAGAAAGCACTTGAAAAAATGGAAGAATTAGAACGTGAAATAGAACGGATTAAAAATCAGAAATAATTATAACAACAAGAAAAGAATCCATATGGGTTCTTTTCTTATTTTGTGGGAAATAAGTGAAATACTTTCATCAATATGGTAAAATGAAGAAATGAAAACGAGAGATGCAAAAATAGATAATTTAAAGGGAATATTGATTTTCCTTGTAGTCTTTGGACACCTTTTAGAATTGGTTATAACAAAAGGGCATGCAAAATATATATATGAATTAATTTACAGTTTTCATATGCCTTTTTTTATTTTTTTGTCAGGTTACTTTTATAAATTCAACTTTAGCAGGATTTTGCAGAAGTTATTTTGTCCATACGTTGTGATGCAGACAGTATATCTATTGTTTGACAGATGGATTCTGGGAAATAATACGACTTTACAGTATCATAAGCCTTATTGGATACTTTGGTATCTGCTTGCAATGACAGCGTGGTCGTTTATGGCAGTTCTTTTTCCAAAAGGAAAATTGAAAAGAGAAATCCTTTTTCTTGTAATTACTACAGTAATAAGCTTACTTGCAGGTAACTGTAATGAAATCGGACGTGATTACGGTTTGGCGAGAATTATTGTTTTTTTTCCATTCTTTTTATGGGGGAATTATTTTCACGAGTGGATAAGAAGAAGCAATGAGAATAATAGATGGATATCATTTAAAAAAGGAATGAAAAAGGCAGCAATTTTAGCAGGCGGTTTTATTCTCGTTTATGCCGTGGCATTATTTTATTATTATCCGCATACAAAGTATAGTTGGTTTTATGAAGCAGTGGAGTATCAGGAATCTGGCAGTACGATATGGTTTAGACTTTTGCATATAGTAATTGCAGCATGTTTTATTATTTTTTTATTGTATTGTATACCAAATAAAAAAATATGCATTCTGACAAATGTTGGAAAAAGTACACTGACAATATTTTTACTTCATGGATTTGTTGTTAAGCTTTTGGGTAAAAGTGGTATTTTAAAGAATATCCAACATCCTTTTGTTGCAATAAGTTTGTTAACAATAGCAATTGTTTTGATATTATCAATTAATGGACATAATTTAATAAAACAGATAGCAGGAAAGAAGGGACTATGTATGGAAAAAAGAAGAGTATTTTTAATTGTATTAGATAGTTATGGGATTGGCGAAGCACCGGATGCGGCTGACTTTGGAGATGTGGGAAGCAACACACTAAAATCTATTACATCATCTAAGGAATATGCTACGCCACTCATGAAAAAAATGGGACTTTTTAATATTGACGGCGTAGATTATCTTGAAGATGAAAAGGCACCGCTTGGAGCATATGCAAGACTGAAAGAGCAGTCAAGAGGAAAAGATACCACAATTGGTCATTGGGAGATAGCAGGAATTATATCGAAAAAACCACTTCCGACATATCCTGATGGATTCCCCAAGGATGTTTTAGAGGAATTCAGTAAAAAAACAGGCAGAGGAGTATTGTGTAACAAACCGTATTCCGGAACGGAAGTAATTAAGGATTTTGGACAGGAACATATAAAGACGGGTGATTTAATTGTGTATACTTCAGCAGACAGTGTATTTCAGATTGCTGCACATGAGGATGTGGTACCGGTTGAAGAATTATACCGCTATTGTGAAATTGCAAGAGAGATGTTAACCGGAGAACATGGTGTGGGACGTGTAATTGCCAGACCGTTTACCGGTAGTTATCCGGACTTTGAACGTACACCAAGACGACATGATTTTTCACTTTTGCCACCACAGCCGACTATGATGGATGCGTTAATTGAAAATGGATATGACACATATGGGATTGGTAAAATCTACGACATATTTGCAGGAAAAGGCATTCAGCAGACGCAGCGTATTGTTGATAATGTAGATGGCATGGAAAAAACGATTGCACTTATGGATACCGATTTTAATGGATTATGCTTTGTAAATCTTGTGGATTTTGATATGAAATACGGACACCGCAATGATATAGACGGTTATGCAAAGGCAGCTACTGTATTTGATGAGCAGTTAAAAACCTTTGTAGATAAGATGAGGGATACCGATATATTAATGATTACAGCAGATCATGGCTGTGATCCGGGATTTAAAGGAACCGACCATTCCAGGGAATATGTACCATTTTTAGCATATGGAAAAGACATACAAGAAAATGTGAACTTAAATACCAGAGATTCTTTTGCAGACATTGCGGCTACCATACAGGATATCTTTTCGGTACAACAGATTACATCAGGTACCAGTTTTAAAGCAGAAATAATGAAATAGGGAGGTAGTGATATGACACCTAAGCAACTGATAGCAGAAGCAAAAGAAGCACAGAAGATGTCTTATTCGCCTTATTCCCACTTTGAGGTTGGTGCGGCATTACTGACAAAATCAGGGAAAATATATTATGGCTGTAATATCGAAAATGCTGCGTATACACCTTGTAACTGCGCAGAACGAACTGCATTTTTTAAAGCGGTAAGT
Source organism: uncultured Lachnospiraceae bacterium (assembly GCA_964487395.1). Taxonomy (GTDB): domain Bacteria; phylum Bacillota; class Clostridia; order Lachnospirales; family Lachnospiraceae; genus RGIG8767. The sequence continues at coordinate 16,970 of CAZAQH010000020.1, forward strand.
GAAGGTGAAAAAGAATTTACATCCATTGCAATTGTAGGTAATAAAAATGGAACGCAACCGGAAAAAGGTGAGTTCTGTACTCCATGCGGAGTATGTCGTCAAGTCATGGCAGAATTTTGCAACCCAAAGGAATTTATGATTTTTGTAACAGACGGATACACCATCAAAGAATACCGACTTGATGAGTTGCTTCCGCAGTCTTTTGGACCAGGCAACTTATAGTAATAAATGGATTCTGAATAGAAGGGAGAAGCAGTTTATGAGAATGTATGATGTGATTGCAAAGAAACGCGATGGACATGAACTTAGTGAAGAAGAAATTGCATATGTAATAAGAGGATTTGTGTCAGGAGAAATACCGGATTATCAAATGTCTGCATTTTTAATGGCAGTTTACTTTCAGGGAATGAGTGAAAAAGAAACACTAGTTATGACAAATGAAGTGGCTCATTCCGGTGATATGGTTGATTTATCCCCAATTCAGGGAATTAAAGTTGATAAACATTCAACCGGTGGCGTAGGTGATAAGACAACCTTAATTGTGGCTCCTATTGTGGCAGCATGCGGTGTGAAGGTAGCTAAAATGAGTGGAAGAGGACTTGGACATACCGGTGGAACGGTTGATAAATTAGAGGCCATCCCTGGATATAAAACGAATCTTAGCAGAGAAGAATTTTTTAAGGTCGTCAATGATACCGGACTGAGTGTCATTGGGCAGTCAGGCAATCTGACACCGGCAGATAAAAAAATGTATGCACTGCGCGATGTTACAGCGACGGTGGAAAGTATACCACTGATTGCCGTATCCATTATGAGCAAGAAATTGGCAGCGGGAAGTGACTGCATTCTTTTAGATGTAAAAACCGGAAGCGGTGCTTTTATGAAGACGATTGAGGATTCGATTGCACTTGCAAGGGAAATGGTAAAAATCGGAGAAAATGCCGGCAGAAAGACCATTGCATTGATTACCGATATGGATACACCACTTGGTGAGTATATTGGAAATAGTTTAGAAGTCATAGAGGCAGTTAATACGTTAAATGGGAAAGGACCCAAGGACTTAACAGAAGTTTGTCTTCATTTAGCAGCCAATATGATGGTGTTAGCAGGACTTGGAACACTGGAAGAATGTCTTTCTAAGGCAAAACAGGTTATAGCAGATGGCAGTGCTTTGAAACGCCTTATTGCCATGGTAGAGGCGCATTCCGGAGATAGCAGTGTGATTAAGGATATTAACCAATTTGAACAGGCTGCTTATTCCTATGAAGTGAAAGCACCACGCGATGGATATGTGACGGAAATGGATACCGAAAAATGTGGTATTGCATCGGTACTGCTTGGCGCAGGAAGAGAGACAAAGGATAGTCCGATTGATTTTTCCGCAGGTATTATTATTCATAAGAAAACGGGAGATGCAGTTAATATGGGTGACACCATTGCAACCTTATATGCGGCAAAAGAGGAACTGTTTGCCACAGCGAATGATGAATATTTAAGTGCCATTACCATTCAGAATGAGAAAAAAGAAAGAAATCCGCTGATTTATGCGAGAGTAACCAAAGAAGGAGTAGAAAGAAAATGACAAGCAAAGAAATTGCACATTACATTGACCACACATTATTAAAACCAGTATGTACCTGGGAACAGATTAAGGAACTCTGCGAGGAGGCAATCCGCTATGAAACTGCATCAGTCTGCATTCCACCCTGCTATATAAAAAGGGTAAAGGATACTTTTAAGGAACAGGTGGTAATTGCAACGGTAATAGGCTTCCCATTAGGCTATATGAGCACAAAAGCAAAGGAAGAAGAGACAAAGCAGGCATTACTTGATGGCGCAGATGAAATTGATATGGTAATCAATGTAACTGATGTAAAGAATGGTGATTACCAAAAAGTAGAAGAAGAAATTGCATCACTTAAAAAAATAACAGGCTCCAAGATTTTAAAAGTAATCGTAGAAACCTGTTATCTTACTGATGATGAAAAAATCGCTATGTGTCATGCCGTAACAGATGCCGGTGCTGATTATATTAAAACATCCACCGGATTTGGAACTGCAGGTGCCACATTAGAAGATGTAAAGCTTTTCAAACAACATATTGGTAGTAATGTTAAAATCAAAGCAGCAGGCGGAATACGCAGTGCAAAGGACATGGAAGAATATATCAATGCCGGATGCAGTCGTATCGGAACCAGCCAGGCGTGTGTATTATTTCTGTAAACGTTTTTTGATTTGAGGATAAAATACAATTAATAAAAAGATTGATAAACTTACACATGAAATTATAATTCCCGGGGTTAATCCCTGGGGATAATAATGAATATAGATAGAATGTTCACCTGCTGATACAGGAACAGCTATCATCATTTCTTTAAACAATTCTGTTTCTACATCCTGACCATCAATCAAAATAGTAAATCCCGGGTCATATGGAATACTTAAAATAAGATATCCATCTTCAGAAGCTGTTATTTTTGAATCGATTTTTGTGGATTTGAAGGAGTCAATGGTCATGGTATCCTGATTTAACTTATCCATTAATTCTGCAAAAACAGTTTCATTGAATACATAAGCAGTCATATTTAGCGATTCTTCTTCCTCTACAGAGAGTGAAATAGTGTCACCACCATATTGATAGCCCAAATCTACAATTCGTTTATTCTTCATTTTTTTAAAAGTTAATGAATCGGCATCTGATAAAGCAGTCAGAGTGGTAATCTTTTTTGTGTCACAATATGCATATACATGGGAATCATAAGGTACATCAATAGTTGCAGATGATACATTGTTTTGTACACTGATTTCATCAAACAGATTGCCGGAAGCACCTAATTGCAGTGCAAGTTCGTTTTGACGTTCTATTGGATTTAAAAATAATTCTTCCTCGTCATCTTCGTTTTCACCGCGGATAATTGCAAAGGCTGTTTCTTCGTCTTCAATCAGTGCTGTTTCGTCTTCCCCATGAGGATAAATCATAAAACCAAGTGGAAGTGAGTAGGTGTTTTCATACAGAGTAATTTCACCTTCAGCATCTACTTTATGATATAAGCTATCTTCTAAATCCGCTTTTTTGCTGTAAAAATATTTTGTTGATAAAAGAGCAGAAGTAAATGGAGTAGCCCCTTCGTAACTGTAAAAAACTTTACTGTTTTTCATACCATATTTATTATAAAAATTATTTACAAGTCCATTTGTCGTAGATGAAAACAAGGAAGAAGCGGGATAATCCTGCAACATACCGTCATTGTTGGTAACGCGTAAATCTTTTTCATAACGGTAGAATTCCTCCGTTTCCTGAGCAGATTGCCGTTCTTGTAAAGTATGAAATACATCATAGTTTTTAAGATAATTGCTACGTGACACAGTAGGAACACTTGTTAAAATCATATTTGTTCCGGACTCTACAACAATTACTAAAACCGTAATAAATATCAAAGATTTAGGAGAAATCTGATAATCACGATATTTATGAATAAGCATTGCATATATAATTAAAAAACAGGTGGAAATTAAAAAGGTACGATCCGTAAAAGCATCATCCGTAACAAGCTTCTGGCATAAAATAATGAAAATAACTACACCGAAAAATACGCGGGAAACCTCTGCTTTTGATGTCTCTTTTATGTGCGTAAATGCTTCAAAACAAACAGTCAGCAAAAGAAATATATAAAGAAAAGACTGTCTGCATGGTAGAGAATCGGGATAATTAAAACCATGCCAGATAAAGGTCAATGTATTGTTGCTAAAGCTAATTAACATAAATGCAAGCAATGTGATTTTGCCGAGCTTTTCATTTGTGCGGATATTTTTGCAGGTAATGTAAATAGGAAACAGAACCATTACGGCTACGGAACAATAAAGGTTTGGCCAGTGATCAAGACCTGTTTCAATAGCCACATCGGCACAGTGCCTTGCTAAAATATCCAAAATAGAAAAATATGTTTTGATCGTATTTGGAAAATCAGAACTGCTGAATCTGGACAATTGCAATGCAGCAACTTCCGGAATTAAAAGTACAGCAGCCATGCCACCCGCTAAAAGGGAAAAAATGGCAAATCGAAAACAGGATTTGAGTTTGTCTTTTGCGTTTGGTAAAAGAACCAACAAAAAGTAAAGAACAAGATAAATACAAATCATAATACAAAGGTAATAATTTGATAAAATAGCAACTGCAAGAGAAATGCAGTACAGCTTGTATTTACCTTCATCTACCAGTTTTTCAAGTCCCAAGATAATAATAGGGGCAAGTAAAATACAGTCAAGCCACATAACGTTCCAGTTATATGCAGCCATATATCCGGACATAGCATAAAAACAACCAAAGAACGCAATGGCAATGCTGTTTGTCTTAAAATGTTTGGAAATATAATAAGAAAAAGTAAAACTGCAAAGTCCAATCTTAATTACAACAAGATAAGACATAAATTCCATTAAATATTGTTCAGGACACAAAAGGCAAAGCCAGTTAATAGGGCTTGCAAGATAATAAGCATATAAAGCAACGAAATTAGAACCAATACCGGTATTCCAAGAATAAAACAGGGAATCACCACTTTTTAATTTGTGAAAAAACTCTGTTAAAAATGGAAAATACTGGTGATACATATCAATATGAAGAAATGAACGATCACCAAAAGGAAAAATTTCATTTCCGGCAAATATAATCATCATGGTAAGAAAAGGAATAAAAAAAGAAAATAAATATAATTTATTAGTTATTGCCCATTCTTTAAAACTCTTTTTTGCTTTTTTTGCAGTCATATTATACTCCAATCATGCAGAAAACCTGCAATTTTACAAATTAGTGAAATAAATGATAATATTGTAGCATCTGGTAATCAGATAGTAAATCTTTTTGCTCTGATACCGAAGTGGTTGTTCCTGTGCTGTCAGTAATCTGCATAGCAGACACGGAAGGGTAACTTTTGGATAATTCTGTAAGATAATTCATATAAGCGGTTTTATTTATTCCTGCAGCATCTAAAACCTTGGTAGCCAAAAAGTTAGAACTTATTGTGACATTTGTTTCTTCTTGGATATCAAAATTAGCCCAGATAATAAATGGAACTTTGTAACGCATTCTGACTTCTTCCTCTGAAAGAGAATAAACACTACGGTCATTCATCTGATAAATTGGAGCAACAACAGAGTCAGTAGGTTGATGATCACCAAAGAATACAATTACAGTATCTTCATCCTGATTCTCAAAATACGAAATAATGTCTTCTAAGGATTCATCTGATTTTTTTAATAATGATAAGTAATTATTCAATGATTCCGAATCTGAATTGTCCACACTGATTTCCGGGGTGAAATTATCAAAGGATTCCGTATAGGAAGAATGATTCTGCATCGTGACATTGAAAAGAAACAATGGAGTACCGTTTTCCTTTGCTTCGTAGATTTCTTTAATTTTGTCTACATCGGCTTTATCACTTATATAATTTCTTAAGATATCAGGATTTTCAAAATCATCCCTGGAATAAAACTTGTCAAATCCAAATCGGGCATAGACTTTGTCACGATCCCAGCCGGCGGCACGATAAGGATGCATTGCAATGGTAGAATATCCTAATTCTTTAAAATAAGATGCCAGAGAGGAAGTGTCAGATTTGATATATTGCTGGTAAGGAATACTTCCCTGTGGTAAAAATGCCATGGTATCTCCAGTTAAAAATTCGAATTCTGTATTTGCGGTATTACCCCCTAATACAGAAACATCCATGTATCCTGAAACGGTATTGTCACCATTATTCATTAATTGTCGCATAAAAGGAATCTCATCCGTATTTGTGGTATATTCATCCAATATTGATAAATCAGAAAAGGCTTCATTCATAATTACAATTACATTTGGTGTGCTGGTAGTCTCAGTTTTTGTATTTTCATAAGAAGCAAGCAGAGTCTGAGCATTTTTAGCACTGTAATCTGCGGGTTTATCTACCTTCATAAATTTCATTTCCATTAGAAAAGCAACTACCGTACCATCTCTGTAACTCATGGTAAGTGGTGTAAATAATTTGTCATATATGCGGAATGTTTTAACGGTTTCATCACGCTGTACGTATTTTGTAAAACCAAACAGCATAAGAAAACTGGCAATAACAAAACCGATACGTATAGGTAATTTTTTGCCAATAGTCAGTTTTAATTTGCCACAAAATATAATGATTAACAGTAATACAATAGTAGATAAGATAGTGCGTGTTCTTAAATAATAGTTATAATTACCGGCAACACTTGCGGCGGTTCCAATACTGAAGATATCCCAAGGCATGATAGGTGCGGCACGGAACTCAATAACAAAATAATCCACAAGTCCGACTACAATTGCAAGCACAGCTTCTATACGAATAGCCACTTTTATTTTGCCAAAGATTCCAATTAGCAAATACAAGAAAAATTCAAAAAAGAATATATTAAGTATTTGCAGTGGAACTTTTATTCCGGTGAAAGGATTTCGAATGTAAATTTCAAACAAGTAGAAAATAAGAACAGGTGCTATAACCATACATATTATATTAAATATTTTTTCGTATTTTTTCATTTTTTTTATGCGCTTTCTTCTTTATTATTATATAATTACTAAAACAAAACTAATTCTATTAGATTAGAATAACGGTGTCAAGTTAGTTTTATACAAAAAAAGAGAAAACTGTCTTGACATTTTTGCCATTTATGTGTAGTATAAATTCGTTGTCGTACAAAACGGCATTTAAAAGAATATGTGCGTTTAGCTCAGCTGGATAGAGCGTTTGGCTACGGACCAAAAGGTCGGGGGTTCGAATCCTCTAACGCACGGTTAAAAAAGTTGGAAGCCTATGCTTCCAACTTTTTTTGTTTAACCGTGCGTTTATGCACGGTAGGAAGCCTATGCTTCCATCTTTTTTTGAATATTTAATTCTTTCTTAATTGAATATGCATACTAAATATGGTATGTTAGGAAATATTAATAAAAGCGGAGTTTAGTGTAAAATGCTTCGGAATGGAGAATATCATGTATAATGATCTTTTATCAATTGGTCCCCTGACGATACACGGATATGGACTTATGATTGGAATTGGCGTTGTTGTTGCCTTATTTGTAGGTGATTACAGAGCAAAAAAAAGAAATCTCAATGGAGATTTAATATATGGAATGACATTTTTGGCAGTTATATTAGGCTTCTTATGTGCGAGAATTTTATTTATCATTACAGAGTGGAAGAACTTTATACTAGATCCAATGAGTTACATTACAGGAAATGGATTTGTAGTATTTGGAGGAATTATTGGCGGCGTTCTTACCATGTATGGTTATTGTAAATGGAAGAAAGTTCGTTTCTTGGATTATTATGATTTGATGGTGCCATCCGTTGCGTTAGCACAGGGACTTGGGAGAATTGGATGTTTTTTGGCAGGCTGTTGCTATGGAAAAGAAACAGACAGCATTTTTGGAATTGTATTTCATAATTCTCACTTTGCACCCAATGATGTAAAGCTTGTACCGACACAGTTAATGATGTCTGGTGGAGATTTCATTATTGCTGCAATTTTATTGTGGTATGCAAAAAAAGACAGAACAAAAGGAAAGGTTGGAACTCTGTACCTTATTTTATATAGTATAGGTCGTTTTATTATTGAATTTTTCAGAAATGATGACAGAGGAACGGTTGGAGTGCTTTCAACTTCACAGTTTATTGGAATTTTAATGCTTGTGGCATCATTATTCTTGTTTTTTATTTATTTTCCGAGACTTGCCAAGAAAAATGAAAATAAGGAAGAGGCGATATAATATGTCTTGTGATACCTGCGCAAATTATTCATATGATGAAGAATATGAATATTATGTATGTGATGTTAATCTCGATGAAGATGAGATGCAGCGTTTTTTAAGCAATAATTGTAGTGAATGCCCATATTATCAATCAGGGGATGAATATCTGGTTGTAAGAAAACAAATGTAAGGAGAGGCAGCAGCATGAACAAACAGGAATTCCTGGATCAACTTAGAAGAAATATTTCTTCTATTAATGATTATGAATTTGTAAATGATACCATTGCCTATTATCAGGATTATATAGAAAGCGAGATTCGAAAAGGCGCTACAGAGCAGGATGTCTTAAATACCTTAGGAGATCCCCGTTTAATCGCCAAATCCATTCTTGCCACACATGAATTTGGAAAAGAAGAAAATCAGGGAACTGAAAATCGAACAACTAATACGAGCGAAACGGCTTTTAGCCATAAAGGAAAAGCATATCATATTCCAACATGGCTTTTCAGAGTAGCCATCTGGGCAGTCATTATCATCGTACTCGTAATTGCGTTTTTTATTGTGCAGTCATTATTTCCTGTTATTGTAATCTTTGCACTTGTTTATTTCTTATTTAAATTTATCAGAGAAACCTTCTGGAGCAATTAAAAAATAATTAGAAAAAAATTTTGATTTTATTTTTTTAGAATAAAAAATTTAATTTTTCACATACTATTCCTGTAACAAATTAATAGGAGGTATGATGATGACAACAAATTACAATTCATCTAATGAAAACCAGAATTCTAAATTGAATAACTCAACAAACAACTCAAGCCAGAACAGCCAGAATAGTTCAAGCCAGAACAGTTCTAATCAGAACAACCAGAACAAAAACAGTAATAACGACAATTACAACAACAGCTCTAAAAACAACAACAAGAATTACTAAGAATCCCAAAATCCGATACTCAAAGCAGGGTGGCCCTAAAAGGCTGCCTTGTTTTGAATTTCGGGGAAAATAAGACGTAAAAAATGGTTATTTCCGAGTGGTTTCAGTTGACAGAAGGAGATATTTAAACGTAATATAAGATTATGAAAAAATTTGAATTGATAGCTCCATGTCACTTTGGACTGGAAGCCGTATTAAAAAAAGAAATAATTGATTTGGGATATGATATTTCAAAGGTGGAAGATGGAAGAATAACATTCATTGGTGACGAAGAAGCAGTTTGCCGAGTGAATGTTTTTTCAAGAACTGCTGAGAGAATATTGATTAAAATTGGCACATTTCATGCGGAGACATTTGATGATTTGTTTGAGGGAACCAAAGCATTGCCATGGGAGGAGTTTATTCCTAAGGATGGTAAATTCTGGGTAACAAAAGCAGCCAGTGTAAAAAGTAAGTTATTTAGTCCATCCGACATACAGTCCATTATGAAACGTGCGATGGTTGAAAAAATGCGTATGAAATATCACGTAGAACGGTTTGAAGAGACAGGAGAATCTTTTCCGGTACGTGTATTTCTTATGAAAGATGAAGTTACGGTAGGACTTGATACAACCGGAGAGTCTCTGCATAAGAGAGGATACCGTAAATTAACTGCCAAAGCACCAATAGCTGAAAATTTAGCGGCATCTTTAATCATGTTAACGCCATGGAACAAGGAACGAATTTTGGTAGATCCCTTTTGCGGAAGTGGAACGATTCCAATTGAAGCAGCGATGATGGCGGCGAATATGGCACCGGGAATGAATCGCAGTTTTACCTCACAGGAATGGACAAATCTGATTCCTAAAAAAATGTGGTATGACTGTATTGATGAAGCAAACGATGAACTGGATTTATCAGTTGAAACAGATATACAGGGATATGATATTGATGACGAAATGGTTACGATTGCCCGCCAAAATGCAAAATTAGCCGGCGTTGACAAGTTGATTCATTTTCAGACAAGAGGAGTAGAACAACTCAGTCATCCTAAAAAATACGGTTTTGTAATTACCAATCCTCCTTATGGAGAACGAATATATGATAAAGATAAAATCGGAGAATTATATCGTATAATCGGAGAGCGTTACCGCAATTTGGATAGTTGGTCACTCTATATGATTACTTCTTATGAAAATGCAGAAAGCGATATTGGAAGGAAAGCCGATAAAAACCGTAAAATATATAATGGTATGATGAAAACATATTATTATCAATTTATGGGACCAAGACCACCTAAAAGGGAAAAACGGGACAATGAGTCGTAAAAAAATAGTTATTATTTGTTTAATATTAGTGATTCTTGCGGCATTAGAAGCCACGGCATATTATGTGTGGGAAAAAATGTATAAAGATCCGGCTGCTGTAAAAGAACGCGAAAAGGAAGAATGCGATATGATGTATAATCAATTACTTTCTGATTTACTTTCAAGAGTACAGCAATATAAATGGATTGTTGTTATTAATCCAACGCATGGTGGCAGTGACAAAGGCAATTCGACAGGAGATATCAATGAAAAGGATATTACACTTGCAATTGCAAAAAAGATAAAAGAAAAAAACAGTAATTCTGAAATTGGGATTTTTTTGACAAGAGAGACAGATACGAATCCAACGTTAGAACAGCGTAATAATTTTATGGAACAAATACAACCGGATATTTTGATAGAACTGCACGTTAATAAAGATATACAATCATCGACTTTTGGAACTGCAGTTTATTATCAGTCTGATTTTTTTCATAATAAACTAACAAATGCAGAATTTGCAGATATAGTAGAAAAAGAAATTGTTGGTGCTATTGAAGGAAAAGCGATTGGTATTTTTGATACAGATAATGAACGTTATGATATTTTATCAGACAAAAAGATTCCGGCGGTAAGCATAGAGTGCGGATATGTGTCAAATACCAAAGAAGGCGTATTGCTTTCCAGAGACAATTATCAAAGTAATTTTGCGACAGGAATTGTGAATGCAATTGACAAAGCAGTAGAACAAATACAGTAGATAATCTAAAACATATTATGGAGATATATTATATGAAATACGATAGAATTATTTTCGCGACAGGAAATGCAGGGAAAATGCGAGAAATAAAGGAAATAATGAAAGATATTCCGATAGAAGTCATTTCCATGAAAGATGCGAAAATGGTTAGTAATGCAGAAGAAAATGGCACAACCTTTGAGGAAAATGCATTTATCAAGGCAGAAGAAATAGCGACAATATCTAGAGAAAAAAAATATAATGATATTGTAATTGCAGATGACTCGGGACTTGAGATTGACGTATTAAATAAAGAACCCGGAATTTATTCTGCGAGATATATGGGCGAGGACACACCATATCATGAAAAGAATATGAATTTAATAAGCCGTTTAGAGGGAATTCCAGATGAAAAAAGAACAGCACGTTTTGTTTGTGCAATCGCTTGTATTTTGCCGGATGGAACCAGAATTTCCACTCGTGCAACCATAGAAGGAAGAATTGGATACGAGGAAAAGGGTGAAGGCGGATTTGGTTATGATCCCATTTTTTATGTGCCCGAATACAATTGTTCCACAGCAGAACTTACTATGGAACAAAAAAACAAAATCAGTCACCGAGGAAAAGCACTTCAACAAATGAAAGAACAGTTAATTACAATATTTTAACAGGGAAGATTGAAGATACTTATGAAAATACTTATAGTGAGTGATACACATAGAAAAAATGAGAATTATCTTGAAGTTGTTAAAAATTGTTTGCCAGTTGATATGGTAATACATTGTGGCGATATTGAAGGCAGTGAATATATTATAGAGCAGGCGGTTAACTGCCCGGTTGAGATGGTAATGGGTAATAATGATTTCTTTTCGGAACTGCCACGAGAAAAAGAATTTATGATTGGCAAATATAAGGTTTGGCTGACACATGGACATACATATTATGTGTCAATGGAAAATAAAACAATCAAAAAAGAAGCAGCTCTAAGAGGTGCAGATATCGTTATGTATGGTCATTCACATCGCCCGGTTGTTGATTATGATGAAGGTGTTATTGCCATTAATCCGGGAAGCCTTACATACCCAAGACAGGAAGGCAGACGGCCTTCTTATATCCTTATGGAAATTGATAAAAATGAAAAAGCACATTTTACAATAAACTATTTGTAAAAAAGTGTTGACATTGTTTTTTTCCTATCATATAATATGACTTGCGTCACGGAAAAAAAAGATGCAACGGGGTGTGGCTCAGCTTGGCTAGAGCGCCTGGTTTGGGACCAGGAGGTCGCAGGTTCGAATCCTGTCACCCCGA
>CAZAQH010000021.1:0-27720 GCA_964487395.1 uncultured Lachnospiraceae bacterium
CCACAATGATAAGAATTACTTCCACTGTTCCCATTCCATCGTCTTCTTTGATAAAATTTTTTAATGTTTTTAATTTATTCATTTTTAAACCTTTCTACATATAATTGTGTTTACACTCCACCAAAAGACATGTATGCCGGAATCATAATGACAATCATAACTACACCAAGCATTAAAATCATTGGAAATAGTAATTTCGTCTGTGCTTCCTCGCCTAATCTTCTGGCTTGTTGTTTTCTTTCTTCAAATGCCAGTTTTGTTTCATTGGATAATGCATAAAGCAATCCCGATGTTCCTTTTCTAAGGTTTTGAATTAGTAAAGACGTTAATTTTTTATAGCAAAGCAAATTACATCTTTTTCCAAAATAGTCATAACATTCCGCTTCACTTACCCCGTCCTGCAATTTTCGAATACATAATGATAATTCTTCATATACATACTTTTTATTTCCTCCATCCTTTCTATATTTTTTATAATCTTCTCCGACTTTTTCCACTGCACCTCTGATTGTCATTCCGGAACCGATTAGCAATTGCAGCTTACTTACAAATTCGGAGTATTCCAGACTTAAATATCTGTCACGTTCTTTGCATTTCTTTGATAAATCATTATCTCTCCCTATCCACACCCCAATAATAGCTATTACGGAGATAACCAATAGTAGTAAAATTAATCCATCTTCTTTTTCTTTCCAAACAATCTTGTTGCCATTCATAGAATCCGGTAATTGAAGATACTCATTGTTGCTTGTTTTTGCCTGCATATTTTCCACGAGTTGTTTGATACTTTCTGTTTTCTTTTCTGTTTCTGTTAACTCTTTTGGAAATACAATGGTCTCAATTGATATTTCCTTTTGAACATCTCCATATGATATTGTTGCAAAAAGTAAAACCTTCTCTCCATGTTCATTTGCCTTTTTCTCTCCCAAATTGCCATTATCCTGTAAAATTCCATATCTATCGCTTATCCATCGTATGGAAAAAGGATATCCCTGATATGAATTTCTAAGAGTTAGTGACTTGGTAATATGCGTTATACTTTCATTTTCTCCAAGAATTAATTGTGGAAGAATCGTCGCAAACTCATCTATTTTTTCTGTCGCTTCCTGTATGGAATAAGTCCTTTCTTCTACTTCCACCATTATTGGATAACTTTTCTCATCCTTTATTTCTGCTTCTATTTCTATGTTCCAGGTTCCTTGTCCATATCCGTTTCTTGCAAGAAAATATCCTTCTTTAATAGCAGAATCATATTTATTCATAACAGCAACAAACACTAAGATAATGATTGCCACAATACCTAAAAGAAAAACTTCCTTTAATTTCTTCTGGTAATACTTTTTTACAAGTATTTTTGCATCTCTACCCGGTTCTAATAATGATATTTTCTTTTCAATTTGTCCTGAAGCTGATTTACTTTCATACCTCATACTACTCTTTAAAACAAATTCAACTAATTTAGTAAACATTGTATTCTTTACTTTTTTCATAAATTTCCTCATACTGTAATATTCATGATTTTATTGGAAAGGAAAATAGAATATAAATAGATAATCAGACAAACACTCATGATGATTCTTCCGAAAAGACTCTCATATAAAGGAATAAAAAAACCTCTAGACGTTAATTCAATGTAGAAAATAATTAAAAACGGAATTGCACTCATAAACTTCTGTTCAAACTTTCTTGAACTAATCATTGTATCTATTTCTTGTAAAACGGATACTTTTTCTTCAATAACAACAATACTGCTTTCCATTATTTCAATGATATTTCCTCCGCTTTTTTTGCCAATCACCAAGATATTTGCAAAATCACGAATATCATCCACCCCACTTCTATTCCCAAGATCCACAAGCATTTCTTCAATGGTGCGATTATTACGAATACCTTTTTTTATTGATAGCAGTTCCTTACTGATTATACTTTCCTGTCCATAAAAAACTGCCATATCACGATATGCCTCAAAAAAAGCATTTTCCAAAGAGTAGCCGGCCTGTAAGGATGCATGAACAGAATTGAGCATTTCTTTAAATTGTATATTTAGAAGCATTTTTCTCTGTCTGCATAAAGACTGCTTTTTTTTCTTTAAATAGATAACTATACCCGGAAGCATCAAAATAGTAAAAAATACAGAGCGGTAAAAAAAATATCCAAATATCGAAATAATCAATATTCCACAAACTCCATATCGGATATACTCTTGAACTGTCATATTGTATTTTTCGTAGATGATTTTTTCTTCTGTTTCTGATATGCTTTTTTTCTTTTTAGTGGATACCCGCCGTAATAAGTTTTTTGGCATGAATTAACTCCCCCTTTTTTACCAGATATCCTTCCACCTTATCCTTATTGGTATGTTTTGTTTCTTCGAATTGAAAAAGTGTATTTAGTGCTATTTCATTATTTTCAAATTTATCAATTTCTACTATTTCCAGTACTTTCCTTGTTTTATCTCTAAGTCTTCCCAAATGAATAATGATATCCACACCACTGCTTATCTGACGCCGTATTGCATAAACCGGCAATTCAACTGCCATTAGTATCATAGTTTCTAATCGAGACATTGTATCTGTGGCACTGTTTGCATGAACCGTGGACATGCTCCCATCATGCCCACAATTCATGGCAGAACAAATCATATCCATCGCTTCCCCTCCCCTTACCTCACCTACAATTATCCTTGTAGGTCTCATTCTAAGCGATGTCTTAATCAAATCACGAATGGTAATCGCTTTACAATTCTCTACATTCGCATTTTTTGTTTCTAACCGTACCAAATTTTCTATTCCCTGAATTTGTAATTCTGCACTGTCTTCGATTGTAATAATCCTTTCGTCCTTTGGAATAAAAGAAGATAATGCATTTAAGAACGTTGTTTTTCCGCTTCCTGTTCCTCCACTTACTATAATGTTGTATCCAGCCCTGACAAGCTTTTGCAAAAAATCTGCCGCTTCCCGTGAAATGGAACCTATCTTAATTAAACTTTCTATGCTAAAGGGGTTGTCCGGAAACCTTCTAATGGTAAGAATCGGACCGTTAATCGCAACCGGATTTAGCACAACATTAACTCTGGAACCATTTTCAAGCCTTGCATCCACAATCGGAGAGGCTTCATTTACTACACGGTTACATTTTGCCACTATCTGTTGTATTACATTTTTTAATTTGTCCTGTGATTCAAATTGTTGTTCAACCTTTATCAGATTTCCATTTTTCTCTATAAAAATAGATGACGGACCATTTATCATGATTTCTGTTATCGTAGGGTCATCTACTAATTCCTGTAGAATATCTAATTTACGCAGTGCATGATAAATCTGCTTTCCCAGGTAGACTTTATCTTTTACTGCAATAAATTCCTTTTTTCCATAATTACTGATTTCCTCAGCAATCATTTCCTGAATCTGATCATCTGTGACATCTCCTTTAAATTCTAAATCGCTAAGTATTTTATTTCGTATCGAGCTTATAATTTCTCCTTGCTGCTCAGTCATAAAAATCCTCCTGTACTAGTTTTTTATAGTAATCCTCCAAATCTTTTTCAAGTAAAAATGTGACCTCCGAATATTTTTTTTCTTTTATCGGTAATTGACATTTTTTTGTTTTATCTAAAACATCTTCATAATTACACATATGTAATACTTGCTCATACTGCTGCATCTTTGCCTTTGCATAATCGTCTTCTTTTACTATGGTGTAGATTAAAGCGCATTGCCGCAGTATCTCAAATATTCCCTGAACACTATCCGACAAATCCAGAATAAGGTATTCATAATCGGAATATCTTTCCAACTCCTGAAATAGCTGTATCCATTCCTCTGCTGTAATACTGATTAAATCTGCCTGACACATCATTGGTGGCAGGATTGCAAGACCATTTCTTTCTTCGACCATACATCCTAATAAATACTGAATTCCTTTTTTCCCATTTTGTATATGATAAATTAAGTCTGATAAATCCTTGTTAAAGGGTTTATTGAGTATTGTATTAAGACCAGAAAATCCTTCCATGTTCAAATACAGTGTTCTATTTTTTCTTGCCAGTAATTCTCCCATGATTAGTGATGAAGTTGTCTGACGTATTCTCTTAACCGGTGAATAGAATCCTATAATATTTAAGCTGCTTTTCCTCATTACAAATTTATTCCCCGTATTTTTTTCAGCCATCATGGTTAATATCTCTCGTATGATATTTTCACAGCTTTGATATTTATATATACTTTTTCTGGCCGTTTCATACTGTATTCCTGTCTTGCTTAGAAGAATTAATTTATCTTCCGGAACAAATTCTAAAATATTGCTGATATCTCCTTCACTGACAAGCACAATATCCGGTTTTTGTCTGATACTGAATTCTTTCATTTTTTCAATATCTTTAAAGTTAATTACTTCGAAAGGAAAACCTTCCTTCAAATTTAAGTAGTCAACCAGCTTGACTGCATAGTTTTCTTCGTCATCATAGACTGCCATAATATGATTCATATAATTTTCTCCCAATAATAATGATGCTTCCAATAAAAATAGGTAAAGCAAGTGTGATTGTGCTTTGTTCTGTTTTATTTAATTCAGAGTAATAAGGGTACATTGTTTGATTGGAAATACATCGAAATGAATATTCCAGGAAATACTGCATACGTGAAAAAAAGATTTTCAGATAACACATCTTGATTAATGATAGAAATGCTGCAATACAAAGTGATAAGAATATAATCCAGAAAACATTCTTTAGTGAAAGATAACAGCCCAGTAGACAGTAAAGCTTCACATCTCCGGCACCGATTGCACCAATTTTGTAGATGGGGTAAAAACATAGAAATGGGATTACCATTACCGGTATCTTTCTAAGCATCTCTATAAATGTAAGATTTAAACAGGTGACTAAAATTGCACCCAATATACCACAAAGGATAAGATAATTAGGTATTCGGCGATATTTGAAATCATAGAATACAGCAATCGCCAATACGAAAAGTAAAAGGATGATAGTAACACCTCCTTAGAATATGAAGTTCATTCAAGTGGGTTATATGAACCGAACGGCTCAAAGAATTACTTGATATATGCAGTCTATCTTATGACAAAATAAAAATCTAGAATTTATATTTCATATTTTTATTTTTTGTGAAAATCTCACAAAATAGAATACAGTTTTATTCCATAAAGAAGTAAAACCCCAGGAAAACCAAGGCTTGCGGATGTCAATACCGTTAAAGGATTGATTCCTACAAAGCATCCTATTTCCTGCCACATAAGTGCCTCGTTTGTCAGGTAAATTGCGATAGTTCCTAAGATTCCGCGTAGTACAAAATTGATGATTAATGATGAATTTTTTCGAATAGCTACAAATAAAAGTAATATAGAAATAACAATAACTCCTGCAATTACAATTCCTTCTCCCTGCATTTTTTTCCTCCATGGTTTTATATCTTTATATATGCAGAAAAAAGTCTTTTTATTCGATAAACAAATATTTATTTTATGTATAATTTTTCCTTGTCTGAATATACTTAGTAAAGACAGAATTAATAATTGTGGAGGGTATGATGAAATTTCATTTTAGAGAACGCGGGAATCCGGAAATAGAAGAAGGTCCTAAAACATCGCGTGAACGACTGCTTGAGAACCTTGAAAAAACAAAATGTGAATTGGATACTGCCTACCGTGGGTTTGATTACGTGACAGATCCTGATTTAATTGATTGTTATATTTATGATATTAATGCCATTCTAAAAAGATATAAATATCTATTAGATCAGGCTGCTCAGTTTACAACGGTAACGCAAATGGATTATCCTATATCAGACACGGAATCCTCGGTTACTGTTCTCACTTGATAAATCTTCAGATAAACTGTTTTTTCCATAAGTCAGACCGGCTACTACGCTTTGTGTATGTTCCATTACGGGTGCTGACGTATCCTGTGAACTGATTTTTTCATAGGCTTCTTTTAATGTCTGAAGATTTTTTATCACTGCATTTATAGGTTCTATTGTATTTTCTGTTTCGGACTGGCGAAGTGATTTTTTCATAGACAAATAAATCTGCTGCAAATCTTTTGCCAGTGCATATTCAAAATGAAGATTCTGCATCATTTCTTCGATGCATTTTCTGGCTAACTGTAATTGCCGCTTATAATCATCAGAATTATTATTTTCAAAACATACTTTGGCATCTGCTAAATAAGTTAATGTAATGTCATATAAAATAATAATTAACTCTGTTTTATTTGCCTGGGAAATACGAAGTGTATATTCCTGTTTTAATTCTTTTGTCATCTATACTGCCTTTCGTTTACTGTAATAACTGAAGCATCTGGGATGGTCTTTCATTTGCCTGAGCCAAAATAGAGGTTGCTGCCTGTGATACCACTTGAAGGTTGGTATATTCCGTCATTTCTGTTGCCATATCTGTATCCATTATTCTGGAATATGCTGCTGTTACATTTTCACTGGAAGCGGTAAGGTTTGACTGTGTATGCTCTAAACGATTCTGATAAGCACCTAAACGGCTTCGCATTTCAGATACATACTTAAGTGCTTCATCAATTTGTCCGATACCTTTCATCGCACCATCATAAGTTGATAAATCTAAATCATCTATTCCGGCATTTAATAAAGATAATTCCGGTATGCGGATATCTATTGTCTGTCCTTCATTTGCACCAATCTGCAGTGTCATTGCTCCAATACCGGTTAAATTTATTTTGACGCTTTCATCTGTATTCTCTGTTAATTCTGTTGCAAAACCAAGACGAATTTCCAAACCATCTTCTGCCGTAATAATTACCTGTTTATCATCAACCGTAATATCTATTGTATCTGCAGATATTTCTGTTCCTTTTGGATTTACCAGTTTGACACTCTCTTTTACTAAATTACCATCAGCATCTTTCTGCAATTTGAAATCTAAAGTATATTCTCCATATTCGGTTTCATCAGAATAATAATTTACTTTGATACTATTATCATCTGTATATCCTTTCAAATCAAAGGAACCATCAAATAATTTCTGACTGTTAAATTCTGTTGTCTGTCCGATTCTGGTTATTTCTTCTTTAAGCTGATCTACTTCGTTATTAAGAACTGACCTGTCATCTTCTGACATAGTTCCATTTGCAGATTTAACAGCAAGTTCATTCATTCTCTGCAGCATATCCTGTACTTCAGCTAATGCTCCGTCTGCAATTTCTACGATTGATACACCGTCTTTTGCATCCTGTGTTGCCGTATCAAGACCACGAATCTGTGCATGCATACGTCTTGCTATAGCAAGTCCTGCGGCATCATCCTTGGCACTGTTAATTTTATATCCAGATGATAAACGTTCAAGTGATGCTGTCAATTTGTTATCATTAATCTTTAAGGAATTATTTGCAACCATTGCTGATACGTTATAATTAATTTTCATGCTACTCATATGGATTCTCCTTCTGTCTTAACACTGTGAAATGCTGTAAGAAAACTTTTCGCCAAACGATATAATTCTCTGTTTGAAACGGTTTCACTATTATTATCGGCATTTTTCTCGGATAATGTTATCTTATCCTGCTGATTTCCTAAAATATAATGTGTTTCCTGCATTTCCTGACCCGTAGTTACAAGTTGCTGCTCCATGACTGATCCGACCTGCTTTAATTTTTCAAGTCCAGCTTTGTCATCTGAGGTAAATATGGCACTGATTTTATTATTTTCTACGGTGAACTTTGCTGATACACGTCCATAATCCGGTGTATCAAAAGAAGCTCTTACAGTTCCTTTTGTTTCTTCTTCATGCTGCACAGATAAATGGATTGCAGTTATGCTGTTTCCTATTGTCACCGGTATCTCGTAGCTTTCCTGTTTGGAAAGTGATGTCATCAAGGACAATTGTTTGTGACATAAAGAAATTGCTTTTAAATCAATGGTAGTATCAACAATTTGTTCGGTTGCTGTACTAAAAACATCTCTTATCCGGTTTGTCATATCTTCATATGCTGCCTGAGCACTTTCTTTATCTGTAAATTGTTCTATTACTTCATCCGATGCTTCTGTTATCTGGCTTTCAAAGTTTGTATCTGATACTTCATCTAACTGTCTTGCAAATTTCTTTCCAGTATAAAACAGGCCTCCTCTATCATTAAATAAAGTGTCTGCTGCCATAAGCTGATTGGTAGAAACCGGCTGCTCGTACATTTGCAATGTCTCAATAATAGAATTTTCTACTTTTACAGCGTTTCTGATATCCTGTAAAATATCTTTTTCATAATCCTGATTATTTGTTTCATTATTTTCACTTACTGCCTGTGCAATTTCGTTTAATGTAGTATCCTGTGTCAACGGTACATTTTGTAGTGCCTCTGGGGAAATATCCCTGTAAACAGAATGGGCAAGTCTTGCTTCTAAAATTCCATCTTCTATCTGTCTTGAAATGGAAGTTCCTTTTTGAATTGTTTCGTTTAGCAATCCAAAATTATCATCTACTGTAACGTCGACATCTTTTTTCCTGCTTCTTACCGCAGATAAAAGATTACCAAGTGTTAATTCTGCTCCCTGCGAAACGAGACTTCCAACTGCCGCTCCGTCACTTTTTTCAATCTGATGGAATAAACGGTAAACGCCTATATAAGCATCTCTTTCCGGCTGGGATATTTCTTTATTTTGTTCCAAACGATACAGATATTTTGAAAATTTCTCTGTTTCATCTACCGGTTGCATTTCCATATTATGTAGACTATTTTCTAATTCGGATAAATCCATAGTCAATGGATTTTTTCCTTCTCTGATTAATTGAAGGGTTTTTCCGGGTGTCATGCTTTTGACAATATTTTCAATTTGTTTGTCCGCATTCTTTACTTTATTAACAGCGTCTTTGTTAATTTCCATGCTGTTATACCCTAAAATACGAACTGCTTTTCTGTTCTCATCTGTAAGGTCAAATCCCATTTCTGTAAGAATGGTATCCACATTCTGGAATGCTTTTTGAATGGAATCGCCCATATCTCTTCTGGGAGATGTCATCAATGTCTCGTATGCTGTTCCTGCTGATTCCAACTTTGCTTTTAACTGTGAGCCATTCTCATATATAGAGGATACGGTATTCATTTCCTCTGTTAGTGTCATTCTTCCTAAAACAGCTGCCGGCAGATATGGAATTTCGTTTAAAATAGATCTTGTACTCTGATATAAGGATGCCTTTTGTTCAACTGCTTCTGTATTACCATCTCCAAATAATTGACTCTTAATGGATGTTTCCTGTTGTTTTAATTCGTCGACTAATTGTGACAATTGTGTCGTATCTATTGATACGCCGCTTTTTAACAAACGAACATTGGCATCCAGTGTCATTTGCAGACGAACTTCTTCCAGTATTCTTTGAGCAGAAATAAAGGCTGGATTTGTTGATTCAATTTGTACCTGCTGTGTTACATTATTTTCCGCTTCAAAAAGATTTCTAAGATTAAGTTTTTTATCTTCCTTTACAACCTGCCAAAGGGCTTGTTGTGATATATCATCTGTTTGTTCTTTGATTTGTACTGCCTGTTCATAGATGCTTGTATGACCGGTTACCAAATTACCTTCTACTGCTGTTTTTCCTTCTCCAATAGCAGTAATTGCAGCCTGTGCAATCCCTTCAAAAGTGATTGGAAATGAAATGGAACGAATTTCACTTAACTTCCCCATTGCTTTTTCAGTAACAGGAATTCCTTTTTCAACAAGCCATTTTGCATTTTCCATTTTTTCTTGTTGGGATAAACCATCAAGTTCCATTTTAGATACTGCTTTTTCAATTTGTGGTTCTAACTGCTGCCAATCAATATCATCTGCTTTTCTTGCATAATATCCCGGCATTTCCTGTGCATAGTAGCCTTTTGGTTGTTTACTTCCATCTCCTGCTGCACTGAAGCTGGCAAGATATATATTTTCAATGGTGGGCTCTAAATCATTTTCTACCATGTATTTTATACTGCCATCTGAAAATTCTTGAATGCTGCCTGCTTTTTCTACTGCATTTTTTACTTCGTTTGCATTATGAGCCGTAACCGGAACATCTGACTTACTCATCATATCTTCTAATTTCTGAGCAGATGCTGCATTCCCTGTAATCTGAGTTAATTTCTCTGTTGAGAGGTTATCATTATAGCCTGCCACAATTTCACCGGACTGTGCCAGAGATGCTTTTATATGGTCAACAATAGTTACAACTTTGTCTACATCAAGTTTTGAAGGATCAAATCCTTCTTCCATCATTTTATTAAAATCTCCAGAAGACATAGAATTAGACATTACTGTCATATAATCCCGCTGCAGTCCCACATCAAATTGTGAGCCTGCTTCCTGCATAACGTCCTCTGCGGTCCTTCCATGGTCCCCATAAGCTGTGTTATCCATAACTATGCCAGAAATGTCTAATGCAATCGCTCCTGCTTTATTCATTTTATAAAAAGATGTATTTTCTTTTGAAGTTGTTACTTTGTCCACATTTGGATTTTGGTTATTACTATCGAAATTAATTTTCATATGTTACCTTCTCCATGTGAATCTGTCGTTAAAATATAAAAAAGAGTGAATGTTTACCATTCACTCTCTATTTCGGCATATTCTTTCATTTTCTTAATACACTATACTTCAAATATTACTGCACTAAATGGTGCGAGATTAAAGCAAAGGGTTGCCGGACGATAATCGCACTCTCCTTTTACAGAGGTTATCTGCTTAGGAATCTCGTTACCTTTTCCGCCAAATCGCACTTCATCACTATTCAGTACGAGCTTACATTTTTTTACTGCCGGTACTCCAACGGTATAATTATCTCTGGCAATTGGCGTCATATTAAGTACAAATAATAATTTCATTTTATCGTCAGAAGTCTTTCTGATAAAACTATAGGTACTTCTGTCGGCATCATCGCAATTAACCCATTCAAAGCCACCCCAGTCATTATCTACTTCATGCATTGCTTTATTATCGCGATATAGATTCAAGAGTTCTTTTACATATTCAAGCATTCCTTTATTCAGTGGTTCCTGTAATAAGAACCAGTCAAGCTCTCTTGCTTCACTCCATTCGCGTTCCTGTCCAAATTCCTGACCCATGAAAAGAAGTTTTTTCCCAGCATGTCCAAACATGTATGTATAACCTACTCGAAGATTTGCATACTTATCAACCGGATACCCCGGCATTTTTTCTACCATGGAGCATTTTAAATGAACAACCTCATCATGCGATAAAGGCAAAATATAATTTTCGGAACTGTTGTAACTCATGGCAAAGGTTAGGGCATGATGATTATTCTTTTTAAATAATGGATCTAATTTCATATATTCACAAAAATCATGCATCCATCCCATATTCCATTTAAATGTAAAACCAAGACCGTCATCATCAACATTTCCTGTTATCTTCGGCCATGCTGTTGACTCTTCGGCAATCATCATAACACCTTTAAAGGTCCCTTGAATCAAGGAATTAAGATGTTTGAAAAATTCCACTGCTTCTAAATTCTTATTGCCACCATATATGTTTGGAAGCCATTCTCCATCTTTTCTACCATAATCAAGATATAACATAGATGCAACTGCATCTACACGAAGACCATCAATATGGTACTCTTTAAGCCAGAATAAAGCATTTGCAATAAGGAAATTTTTAACTTCATTTTTTGCGTAATTAAATATTTTGGTTCCCCATTCGGAATGTTCGCCTCGGCGTTTATCCGGATGTTCAAATAAACAGGTTCCATCAAATTCTGAAAGTCCGTGGGCATCCCTTGGGAAATGAGCCGGTACCCAATCTAAAATAACACCAATGTTATTTTTGTGGAGTGTATTAATCAAATAAACAAAATCATCCGGTGTACCATAACGTGATGTGGGTGCATAATATCCGGTTACCTGATAACCCCATGAACCATCAAAAGGATGTTCTGCTATTCCCATTAATTCTACATGTGTATATCTTAATTCCTTCAGATATGCGACAATCTTATCCGCAAATTCTCGATACGTATAAAATCCGTCTTCGCCTTCCGGATGTTTCATCCATGAACCAATATGACATTCATAAATAGCGATTGGTTCACGATTCATATCTTTTGAAGAACGTTCTTTTATCCATTCAGAGTCATTCCATTTGAATTTGGAAATATCTGTAGTTAAAGAGGCCGTTCCCGGTCTTAACTCTGCTGTATTTGCAAATGGATCTGCTTTATATAGTTTTTTGCCATCCGGTGTTGTAATTAAAAATTTGTATAATTCTCCTGTAGCAACACCTTCATAAAATTTCGCGTATATTCCGCCAGGACCAAGGCGATCAAGCGGATGTGACTCTTCATTCCAGTTATTAAATGTTCCAACTACGTGAACAGTCTTTGCATTTGGCGCCCAAACTCCAAAAAACATTCCCTTTTTGTTTTTTTCATAAGAAGGATGAGCTCCCAATTTCTTATAAATATCATAATGTGTTCCCTGTGCAAATAAATATTGATCTGCTTCGGAAATAAATACTGTCTCTTTTGCCTTCTTTGCTGTAACCACCATGTAAACCCCCAGATTATTCCAAGAAATCTCTTTCTCGTAGTATTATCATATCGTCATCATCGTAACGTTTTGCAAACAAAATATCAGAAAAATGTTTCAGACTCTTTTTATTGGCATGATTAATCGCTTCATCTACAATATCTCTGATATCTGAGACTGTTACAATATGGTCACTTGTCTGTAATTCGTCTATTCTTGTATGAAGTGCTAAAATGCCCATTTCATCAATTGAATATTCTAAATGCTCTGCATATTTTTTACCATATGCAACCAGTGCATCATCACTTAATTCTTCTACTTCTATGTGAACATCGAAAATTTTCTTAAAGTCTTCATAATGTTCCATCATTTTATTCATTGTTTTTTTGGTATCCTGAAGAACTACTACAATTCCGGTCTTCTCCTGATTCAAAGCCTTTAATAATTCTTTTACGGTTTTCTCATCCATCCCACCGGCTTTTTCAACAATAAGTCCTCCATTTACCAATTTTTCAATTGTGGTAGATACTTCTTTGTTGTTTAATGCACTTCCTGTAACTTTGGCAATCTTTCCGGAGAAATTAGGGTCGGTTAACTGAATCTCTTTGATAACATTTTTGGCAAGTTCCATTGTTTCGTCCTGTGTTTCTCCTGTGACGAAAACATTTCCGGTATATGCTGCCAAACTAATAGCATCCAATGCATGAAGTAACTTATTACGTGCTGTCTTTGTCTGCATAAAAGGAGCAAATAAGGCTGCTTCTTCTTCTGTCAGAACACGAGAAGGTGTTTCTTCTTCTACCGGTGTGTCTTCTGATGTAACTTCGTCTGGTTCCTGTATCTCTTCTAATTCTTCCACTTCCGGTAATTCCTGAGATTCTTCTTCCGGCACCTCATCCTGAACTTCTTCTAGCACCTCTTCCTGAATATCTTCAGGTGTTTCTTCAACTTCTTCTGTCACTTCTTCAACTGCTGCTGTTTCTTCTACAATATCCGGTGTTTCTTCCGACGGTATGGCAAGCAATTCAACATCATCTGTTTCTTCATCTGAATCGTCATCTTCCATAACCTGTTTCATATATTGCTTATATTCTTCGTCAGCATCCACTGTAGAAGAATTAATGTGACTCTCTTTTTCCAGCTTTTCAAGAATTCCATCTCTGACTTTTGCATCAAAATCGGTAAATAAATTACCTGTCTGCTCTAATACTCTCTGTTTTACTTCCTCTTTACGCTTTTCTTCGTATTGTTTCTTTGTTTTTTCCCATTCAGACAAAATCTCTTCTAAATTCATCTGACCGGTAATTTGTTTTTCTACTCTTTCACTCTCTGGAACCACAAGACTAATCTGTCCGTCATATTCCTGTGAAAGCATATGTCCCATAGAAGATGGGGGCTCTATTTTTGACAAATCAGGGCTGTCTATTTTTGTCGCCATGACTTCTCTGATTGTAGGTCTTTCTGTCTTAATTGCAGATTCTACAGCTTCTGCTACTTTTTTATTGATTAAATCGACAATCGGATCTTTGGCTGCTTCTACCAGTTTTTGTGCATCTAATTCGGAAATTTCCGGTTTAACGGTAACAACTTTTTCTTCTGTAGTCTTTTCTGTATTTTCATCAAAAAAGATTTCTTCCATTTCAGCTGTATCCTGCATCATAGGAGCCATAATAGCCTGTGTAACTGCACCCGGTTTCGCTTCCTCTTCTTCTTCAACGCTGTTATCATTTACTAATGGCTTAAATCCATTATCCGCTACCAGAACTTCTTTCATACTTTCAGCAAGTTCTTTTTGAAGATTTATAGTATTATATTTGCTGACATCCATTGTCTTTACGTGAATCTCCGGCTCTTCTGAAGTCGTCGCAGAAGACACACCCGGATATATGGCTGTCTGTGCTAAATGTTCTTGTTTTTCTCTGCCCGGAAGCATCGTCTGATAAAGTGCATCCTGTTCTGCTGACAATGGTTGATGAAGCATTTTTAATTCCATTGCTTTTTTAACATACTTTCCTTCTCTAAACCAAAGTATTAATTCATCGCATTCTTCAACACATTTTGTAGTAAGTCCAATGCGATGATATAAATATGCTAATTCATATCCCCATTTTTCGCGGTATTCACGTTTCTTTAACTCTTCTAAAACAGCAATACGCTCTTCTAAACCGACATCCTGAGCTTCGTAAATTTTGTACTGCAGGATAAACTTACCATTGTCGGTAGGTGCCATCTGTACAAATTCTTTGTAATACTCTATGGCCTGCACTACTTCATCCATTTTAATACACAGCTCACATAAAGAATAGACAATCATCCTTCCCCCAGGATAACGTTCATACGCCTGCTGCAACAGCACTTTGCTTTCTTTATATCTGCGGTTAATCTTATATAAATCACTTATTGTACAAAGAGTAGAGACACTCCTAACCCTTGACCAGTCGACTGTATCAGCAATCTCCACGGCTTTTGCGAACTCCCTCTTTTTAATTAATGATTTAATTTCTTCAGAACACAACTTATATTCATACTTATCCAAGGTATCCACCTCATCATTAATTTATAGTATAAAGATATACACATAAAACTCTCTATACTTACCCACTTTTTGTTTCAGTTTATCATAGGCAGTATAAAAATACAAGAAAAAGGGTAATAAAATGACAGGAAATACAAGATGTGGTATTTTTCCTTTTTTTCACATAAAAAAAGTGTTCTGTTTTTTAGACAGAACACTTTCTTAATATCATACTTATCCACAAATTAATTAGCTTTTTGTGGTTTACATTTTACAATCATAATTGCAAAGATAATTGCAAGTACCACAGCTCCTGCTGCCAAACCGATAAATCCGTTTGATGTCAGACCGGAAACTAAAAATCCGATAAAACATGGAATACATACTGTCATAGCATATGGAATCTGAGTGGAAACGTGCTGAATATGTTTACACTGTGCTCCTGCTGAAGATAAAATCGTAGTATCGGAAATTGGAGAAATATGATCTCCACAAACAGCTCCTGATAAAATAGCAGCTACACTTACAGTAATCATTGGGCTTGTATCGCCAAAGATAGCAAGGGCGATTGGAATCAAAATTCCAAAAGTTCCCCATGAAGTACCTGTTGCAAAAGCAAGACCAAGTGCTACCAGGAAGAAAATAGCAGGAAGTAAAATACCAACCATTGCATTGCCATTGATTACTGCACTTACATATCCACCAATATCAAGATAATCTGCACTACAGATACCGGATAAAGTCCATGCAAGACAAAGAATCATAACAGCCGGTGTCATTGCCTTAAATCCTTTTACAAAGCAATCGCAAAATTCTCTGAAAGAAATAACTTTTCTTGGTATGTAAAGAAGAAAAGTGAAAACAAGTGCAATAAAAGAACCCATAACAAGGCTTCGTGCAGATGAACAGTCAGCAAATGCATTAATAATACCAACACCATCTAAAATTCCACCTGTATAAAGCATCATAAGGATACAGCAAATAATTAAAACAACGATAGGAAGAATTAAATCAATAACTTTTCCTTTTGTAGAAACTTCTTCTTCCTGTTCCATAGCGGATTCTTCTATACCTAAATCACCAGATTCTTCAGCAACTTTCATCTTTGAATAATCAATTCCTGTAAGAATAAGAACCAATACAAAAACTAATGTAAAGAGTGCATAGAAGTTAAATGGAATCGTATGTAAGAATAAAGAAAATCCATCAAGAGAGGAACCCTCCGGTAAAGATGAACCTACTGCTGCTGCCCAGCTTGAAATAGGAGCAATGATACATACCGGTGCTGCGGTTGCATCAATGATATATGCAAGCTTTGCTCTTGAAACCTTATAACGGTCTGTAACCGGACGCATAACAGTTCCAACTGTTAAACAGTTAAAATAATCATCTACAAAAATCAAAACACCGAGTACTGCTGTTGCAAGCAATGCTCCCTTTTTTGTCGTGATTGATTTCGATGCCCAGTTGCCGTATGCTTTTGATGCACCGGATTTGGTAATAAGTGCAACTAAAATTCCAAGTAAAACAAGGAAAATTAAAATATCTGCATTTCCTCCGATTTTATCTCCCATTATCTGAAAGGTAGTTTCAACAGATGATATGAAACTGAACTTTGTAAATAACAATGCACCGGAAAAAATACCAATTAACAGTGACATATATACTTCTTTTGTGATTAATGCTAAAACAATAGCAATCACGGGTGGTAATACTGCCCATATGGTAGAACTCATAATATCTCGTACCTCCTCATGTTTTATACGGAAAATTCTATCACACGAAGAACGTAAAAAAAAGAACAAATTGTAACAATTTGCTCTTTTTTACGACAAAATTCTACTTTTCTGTCTTTATTACCTCTTTAACAATATATTATTGTAACTCCACCAAAGGATACATCGCCTATTAATTTTACTACCGGTGCTCCATTACTTGCATTTCTATTCTTCTCTTCAATTGCTCCAAAAGCTGCATTTGCATGATTCATAACCGACCATGTCTTCGGAATGAAAAGTTCTGCACCACCAAATTTTACATTTAAATCAATAACTGCTTCTCCATTCTGAATCATAGCATCATCAAAATAAACTTTCATCTCTCCAAAAGAACAGTTGATTCTTGCATTTTTAAAATCATCTGACTTTACGTATTTTACACTTGATGAAAAACTTGTTGAAAATACGAACTGGCTGTCGGTTACTTCTTCATAATTTTCTGTTTTCGAACCATGATGAGGATGTTCTACATAACAGCTGCCATTACGCATATGACGGTCTTTGAAAATAATGCTCAGTCCAATTGCACCAAATGCTGCCGCACCTAATACTGGCCATGGAGTTAACTTCTCAATTCCTAAGAAATCATCATACAAGATGCACAGGAAAGCCAGCGAAAACAAAATTCCTCCAAACTCCAAATAACGTAAACTTCTTGCTAACCATGCAATAAACAGGATTGTCAAAAATACGGTAAAGAAACTAAAATCCCCTAATAAGTCCAATCTGCTGACAATTAAAAATATGCCGCCTAAGATAAAAAACAATCCCCAAAAAACATTTTCTTTTTTCATTTTTTCTCCTTCTTTCTTTTTATAAATATGTATGTTGTTAAACTATATTTCTTCTATCTTCCATTAATTCAATTAATGGTTTGTAATAGTGTCTTGATACAAAAACCTGTTTATGTGTATCACGGAATGTAACGGAACTCGATGCGTAAAGATTTTTATCAATGGAAAAAATCTTTTTCGTATTTAGTATTGTCGATTTGGAAATTCTCATAAAGTATCTGGGAAGTAAATCCTCTAATTCATAAAGTCGGTACTTTATCTGATAACAATCACTAGCAGTATGTGCACTTATACCATCCTGATCGGTCTCAAAGAAAAGTATCTCTTCTAATGGGAAATAAACCCGGGTATCACCTTTATAGAATACAATATTATTTTTTTTCTCCATTGCCTGCTTTATTAATTCCTGCAGCTGCATTATTTCCGGTGTCAGAGAAGAGCTTTTAATAATTACTTCGTCTTCTGTAATCTCCTCACTGATATCAATCCGTATCTTCATATTTAATCTCCATGCTGTTTGGTACAGCTAAATGGTTTTTTGTATCTATATGCTTATTTTATCAATTTTTTTGATGATGTAAACCTAAATTCGGCAAGTGGTAACATAATCGGGGTAAGAGGTAAATCTTTGAAACTAAATGTAAATTGTCTCTTTTCATCCTTTTATCATAATATTTTATCCATAATTATCGATATAAAATATTTATTTATCGTTTTTCGATAATTTAGTGTTGACATTCGATAACACAAGTGATACATTACTGCTAAAGGAGAAGTGCACTCTCCTGATTATTTCATTGGAGGTAATTGAAAATGAATCAAAAATTAACCTTGTTTACCAAGTATTTATTAGATTTTATGTTCTTTGCAGGAATTGTGGTGACACTAACGCTTCCTCTTTCCTTCTGGTTTTATGGTAATTACAATGCTTATTTTAGAGAATTTTACTTGGAGCTGGTACTGATTTTCATTTTATGTGGAATATTTGCGATTTTGATTATCGGTAATCTTCGCAAGATGTTTAAAACGGTTTTAGATGATGATTGTTTTGTAAAAGAAAATGTAAAATCCTTAGACCGGATGGGAAACTACAGCTTTGCTATCGCATTAATTACGATTGTGAGAATCTTCTTATATTTAACTCCGGCTGTTGTTGTAATTATTGTGACCTTTATCATTGCCGGCTTATTCAGTAAAGTTCTGGCTGGTGTATTTGACAAGGCCATCACTTACAAACTCGAAAATGATTTGACTATATAGGAGGCTGACGATGGCAATTAATATAAATCTTGATGTGGTAATGGCCAAACAAAAAATCGGTGTAACAGAACTTTCGAAAGACATTGATATTACAATGGCTAATTTATCTATTCTAAAAAACAATAAAGCAAAAGCAATCCGATTTTCTACTTTGGAGGCACTCTGCAAAGCATTGCATTGCCAGCCGGGAGATATTTTGGAATATGTAGAGGATGAAAGTGTCTCTACTGATTTGGAGGAATAATATTATGAAAGAAAAATATAACATATTTGGGATAGCAAGTGCAGTTTATGCTGTCTTTTTAACTTTTTGCTTTTACCAGAATGCAAAAGGGCTGACGTTCCCTTTTTTCGTCGCAGGAACCCTATGCTATTTTTATTACTCTATGAAAAAGTGCGGGGTTCTTCCCAAAAAAGATGACTGGTTTTACATGGTTAGTTTAATGCTTCTTGGGATTTCTGTTTTTCTGACTATGGATTTAAGAATTATAGCGATAACAAAAATCGGCATTTTTCTTTTGTTTATCAGCTTTTTACTTCATCATTTTTTTGATGATTCCAAATGGAATTTCACTAAATACCTATATGCTATTTTGGAAGCATTGGTGTATACAATCGGCTCTTTATTTGCCCCTGTTACGGATTTGTTTTTTTACCTGCAAAACAAAAAAGATACAAAATACGATGCAAATGGAAACGAACTTCCAAAAGAGGAAAGTAAGTTTAAGTATGTTTTAATTGGATTAGGAATAACCATTCCACTTCTATTTGTTATTTTAATGTGTTTATCCACAGCCGATATTGTATTTGCTGATTACCTGAACCAGTTTTTTGAAATGATACGAATTGGTGACATTATCTGTATTGTAATTATGGCTGTTGCCGGATATTTTCTATCTTATGCTGCCATTCATTCAATGCTGAAAAAAGATATAAAGGAAGACTGCGCCGATGTCCGCACCAAAGAACCTGTGCTTGCTATCACTTTTACTTCTGTTATTTCCGTTGTATATGTTCTCTTTTCAGCTATTCAGATTGTATATCTGTTTATGGGAAATATGCAGCTCCCGGAAGGCTATACTTACGCAGAATATGCGCATCAGGGATTTTACCAGCTGCTTTTTGTCTGTATCTTAAATGTTGTGATTTTGTTAATCTGCATTACTCTCTTTAAGGAAAGTAATGTACTAAAAGTTATTCTTTCAATTATCACAGTTTGTACTTATATTATGATTGCATCAAGTGCATATCGTATGTATATGTATATCAGTGCATATGGCTTTACTTTTTTACGACTGCTTGTATTCTTTTTTTTGATTATGCTCTCTATTTTGATGATAGGCACTTTTATTGCAACATATAATAACCATTTTCCGCTATTTTGCTATACCATGATAACCATTACCATTTTTACCATTATACTTTCTTATTCGCACCCGGATTATCACATTGCGAAATACAATATGAATCATGATTTTGTTGATTCTTTTTATCTGACGTCACTTAGTGATGATGCTGCCCCAATATTATATGAATTCGATAACTTTAAGCAATTATATCCGAATGATTTATATGATGGTAATGAAATAGACCGGTATTATGTTAAAAACTATTTCCGCTTTCAGAGAAAAGATTCTATTCGTAAATTTAACCTGTCTTACTATCTAGCGAAGAAATCGTTTCATTCCTTAAGCGATTCCATTACCATTAATGTAAATGATGAGGAATTTGAGTATTACAATCCCAACCGGGAAGACTATGATCCGGATGAGCTTTATTATTAAATAAATAAAGGCCTCCATAAGCAATTTTACAATATCTACTTATGGAGGCCTTTAAATTATTTAATGTTACATTGCTTTTTATATATGTTGTTTGGGAATAAACTCAACTTTTAATACCATATCCATCCCTTCTGCTAACCGTTTTAATAATTTCAATGACGGATTTCTGGTTCCATTCTCCAATTTACTAATATCTGCCTGATTAATCCCAGTTCTCTCTGCCAACTCTGCCTGTGTTAGATTTTGAGAAATTCTTGCGTCTACTATTGCCCTGATTACATTCATTTCCGGCTGAATGGCATTATATTCTTTTACAAAATTAGAATCCTGCATTTGTTCTTTTTTGTATTGTTCTAATGTTTTCATTCTCTATTCATCCTTTCTATAAAATCTGCTTTTCTTTTATATGCCAATTCAATTTCTTTTTTTGGCGTTCTTTTCGTTTTCTTAATAAACCCATTTGTTAATACTATTTTTCCCTCATAATAAAAGAAATACAAAACTCGTGTTATATCCGTTCCCTGCTTACAACGTATTTCAAAAATTCCATTATCAATATACTTACTATACGGTTCTCGTAACATATTTCCTTTTTCTTCAAGTAATTCTAACATACCAACTGTCTTGGCTCTCATCTTAGAATTTAAACTCGAAATGAATTTCTCTACAGGGATTTCTCCATTTTCTTTTTCATAAAACAAAACTTTAAATTGCTTTATCATCTGTTCCTTTCATTTATTATATGGTATATATGCCATATTGTCAATTTTATTATATAGTTGTCTTGATCGAAACCAGTTTACATAATTTAAAATGGAATTGTTTTCATAAATTCACCTCCGTTATGTAATTATTCATATAGGGGTCCATTAGATAAATCAGGATGCAGGTATTTCTGCTTAGAATTCAAATAGAATTGTTACAACTAATACGATTCCCAGATATGTAAAAATAGTATACAAAAGATGCACTCCTGTTGTAAAGTAGTTAGTATTATCTTAATAAAAAACAGTCTCCTGTCCATCTTGCTGAATAGGAGGCCGTTTTATTGTAAATTATAGGTTTTTATTTTGTATTCGTTGAATTGCTGATGCCACCAAAGATAGCTGCAACTGCTCCGTATAATACACCGGCTATAGGCCATACAATCCAGGAGATGTGCCAATCCATTGTAATAAAGCTCCATGCAAGATATCCGGCTGTTACGATAGGCCAGTAAATAGCACCAATTCGTTCCATTGCCTTGTTATTATTTTTTCTTGCGGGTGAAAAATCTTCTTCCTGTAATAAAGCTCTATAACCATTCATTTCTTCTCCGGCACGAATGAAAAGAAATACTGCTGTTGCGATAAAAAGGAAAAACACTCCAATGGCTATGGAACTTATGACATCTGTTTCTCCCAATATTGCCATTATTACAATCAACATCAAAGGAGATAAGATACATAATATAACTCCAAGGGTAATCATAATGGTATAGGTAGTCTGAAATTTCTGCTTACTGGATGCAACAAATGCTCGTGTTGATGCAGAAAGACTGATATTGCTTGTTTCCAAAAATTTATATTTTTCCATTTTAGTTCCAAAAATGATGAAAATAGCAACACCTATTGCAATACAAACAAATAACGGCAGGATTGTAATCGCATCCATTATGCTGTCAAATGATGAAGCATCTGTTATATCAATTCTGTTATTTTCCATACCAGGAATCAAGTTACCTGTTAAAATCAAAAGTATAACTCCCAACAAAATAATGAATACTCCAATTCCTACTGCTACTCCGTTTTTCTTTTTTGCTTCGATAATTTCTTCTGCAAATTCTCTGCTTACAGAAACACTGTCTTCTGCATTATTATCTACTGGAGAAATATTTAACTCTTTCATAAGCTCATCAATGTTGCCAAATTCTGAAATAACAATTCCGATTGCTTCATTTTCGCTTTTACCCTGTCTCTTTAATTCTGTGTACTTATCTTCCATACTGTTAAGTAATTCTGATTTTGCATTTTCTACCTCCGATGTTCTTGGAAAACCGGCAAATAGATTTTCTAAATAATTTTTAATTGTTTCCATAAATACTCCCTTCTAAATCCCTCATAGTTGTTTGATAAATTTTTCAATTACTTCTTTTGTTACATTCCATTCTTCACATTTCTCTTTGTAATACGCTGTTCCTGCTTCTGTAATACGATAATAGGTTCGTCTTTTTCCGTTTGTCTCTGTCCCAAAAAAAGATTCTATGTATCCATTTTTTTCCAGTCTTGTAAACGCAGAATATAAAGTTGTTTCTTTTATAATGTATTTCTCATTTGACTGTTCTTTAATATTCTTTGACAATTCATAACCATATGACGGGCCATCCAATAGAAAATAGAGAAGAATCGTATCGTTATAACCACGAATTACATCACTACTAATCAACTAATCAACTCCTTTTTTAAATTATATTGTCAGACGTACTACTTCTGTCGTACTACGTCTGACGTAGTAGATATATTATATATAACACGATTACTACGACAGGTCAAGTAATTTTTTTGATTTTCTTATAAAACATTTTTTTCACGATAAATAAAGAAAGATTATGGGTTTTTAACTATTTATGTTATAATGATTTTGTGTTTATGATATATGATGCATATTTAACTTATAAAACCTTTAAATACCAGTAATTGATTTAGGAGAACCTACTATGATAGAGAATAAAACCCCTCAATCGAATATCATTATGTACACCACTGATGATGGATTAACGAAAGTTGAAGCAACCTTTGATAATGATACTGTTTGGCTCTCTCTCGACCAAATGGCTGATTTGTTTCAAAGAGATAAATTCACCATATCCAGACACATTAAAAATGTGTTTACAGAGGGTGAACTATGTCGTGATGCAGTTGTTGTAAATTTTGCAACAACTGCATCTGATAGTAAAACCTATCAGGTAGATTACTACAATCTCGATGTCATTATTTCCGTAGGCTATCGTGTAAAGTCTGTTCGTGGTACACAGTTTCGTATCTGGGCAACAAGTATTTTGAAAGAATACATGAAAAAGGGCTTTGCTATGGATGATGAACGTCTTAAAGGCAACGGTGGTGGGAACTATTGGAAGGAATTACTTGACCGCATTAGAGATATCCGCTCTTCTGAAAAAGTGCTTTACAGACAAGTGCTTGATTTTTATGTCACCAGCGTCGACTATAATCCATGCAGTGAAGATTCCATCAAATTCTTTAAAATCGTACAAAATAAATTGCATTTTGCTGCCCACGGGCATACCGCTGCTGAAGTCATATATGAACGTGCTGATGCTGAGAAGTCGTTTATGGGACTTACGTCATTTTCAGGTGAACTTCCTGCACTAAAAGATATTGGTGTTGCGAAAAACTATTTGCAGGAAAATGAACCACGCGTATTAAATAACCTTGTATCCGGTTATTTCGATTTAGCAGAAATTAATGCCATCGAGCATAAACCAATGTATATGAACGATTATGTACTGCAACTTGATTCTATCCTATCTTCTGGTAATCGAAAGCTACTCCAAAATAGTGGAACTGTCAGTCATGCACAAGCTTTGGAAAAGGCAACCATCGAATATCGAAAATATCAAGAAAAAACCATTGCGCCTGTAGAAAAAGCATATTTAGAAAGCATTAAAGCTCTTGAAAAAGAATCCAAGAAAAAAACCAGAGAATAAAAATCTCTGGTTTTATGTATTATAACTTTATTTTTTCTAGTTTACAGATTCTCTGTACTGCGTATTTACCGGTAACGGCTGCAACGGGTGTGCCACCCGGAGGCTGTAACCACATACCTGCAAGGAAGCAGTTGCCTAGTTCTTTGATTTTTCCGTTATGCATCATCTGTTTTGCTCCCGGTACCATAACAAAGCTCATCCAGGAACCGTGATAGGAATTACAATAACGTTTATATGTCATTGGTGTATAGGTATCGAGTAATGTGAGTTTACCAACCCATTCCGGAAATCTTTTTTCAATTCTTTTTTGTATTTCCTGTGCCATTTTTTCCTTATATTCTTTATATGCCTCTTTATCCTCGTAGAGTTTTTCCCACCACAGATAATCTTTATCCCACTGGCTGATGTGTATATTGATAACGGATTTACCTGCCGGAGCAAAAGATGGCTCATATGCGTAGTTTCGAATTCCCATTATATTACATTCCGATTCCGCAATTGTGTATTTCTCAGTTTCAAATATAAAAGACGTTGGATAGTCTTTTAAATCCATATCAACTGCGAAGGTTACATGTGCAGAAGTTGGAAGTGGATTTTTATCCGGCATAGCAAAACGGGAATCAAATGCCGGATCATGATATTGTCCTTTTAAAAGAGTATCAAATGTATATTTCACATCACAGGCTGCAATAACATAATCTGCATTTACTGTACTTTCATCCTGTAAACGAATTCCACATGCTTTATTATCTTTTACAATAATTTCTTCTACCATGGCTCCTGTTACTACTTTTCCACCCAGAGATTCATATTTTTCCTGAATACGGTTTACCATAGCAAGACTTCCTCCTACAGGAATATCTCCATTTCCACTTAATACTGTTGCAAGTGTAAAAATGAGTGTATAAGCACTATAATATTCCGGCATGAAATCTGCCAATGATTTTTGTAACAAAGGAGATTTAAATTTCGCTACATATTCCTTACAACTAATGTCTGCATATTTTTTCTGAATCGTACCTATATCCTTCATCTTCATGCCAAGCTTTAATAATGCCGGTAAAGAATACATGTCGATTGGTCTGTCTGCCGGCACATCCATTGCTGCTGCCATTTCAACATCTTTCATTAATTCTTCTATCTGTTCTTTATCTTCAGGACCAACACGCAATAATTCAGCCTTCAGTTTGTCAAAATCATTATAGTAATGTATCATCTGTCCGTCATATTCAAACACGTTATGACACTCTGGACGAACAAGTTTAACATCTTTTCCGAGTGCACCTATTTCACACCATAAATCATTCATCAAGGTATTTTCTTTTGTTCCGGTAAGCCAGTCAATACAATTATCAATATGGAATCCCTGTCTGTTCCATCCTGTACATTGTCCGCCTGTAATTGTGTGTTGTTCATAAATAGTAGAAGAAAATCCATACTTCTGTGCATGAACTCCGGCTGATAATCCGGCTAATCCTCCACCAATAATAATAATCTTTTTCATAAAATGCTCCTCTTATTTTCTAATAATATCTAAAACCCATTGTGAATCGGGCAATGGAAATTCCGGATTCATTGCAAATGATTCTGCGATACCCTGAATAGCTCCCCAGAATGCAATGGATAAAGCCAGTGGATCGCCTTCTCTTATCTCTCCAAGCTTCTGTCCCTTTTGTATAATTGGTATGGAATCTTCAATGTTAGTCAGTGTAGGCAATAATTCTGCAATTCGCTCCGTGACCGGTTCCTGATTACATACCTGCATCATAAGCACAAACACTTTTGCAGTAAACGGATTCTCTTTCATATAAAAAAATATAGTTTCCACTGCTTTTTGAAAAAAGAGGATTGGGGCCAAGTTCTTTTGCTGCATAACCGACTGTGGGCCATGAACACCAAATTCAACCAATGCCTCATATAGCTTTTCTTTTGATTCATAATAGTGAAACAAAAGTCCCGTACTCATGCCAGCCGCCTTTGCAATATCAACAATTCTTGTTCCACCAAATCCTTTTTTGATAAATAAGTCCAATGCTACCATTAATATCTCATATCTTCTTGCTTCTTTTTGTTCTTCTCTTGTTGGCATATTTTCCTCCAAATAAAAAATTGAACATATATTCATTGAATATATGTTCAATATAGTGTAGTTCTTGTTTATTGTCAAGAATTATTATTTATGTCTCACCGGAACCCAGATTCCGCTTTCATAATCGGTTCTGCTTCCATCGCCTGGTGCATACCATTCGATATTAATGCCTTCTGACATTTCATACTCCGGATTGCCGGGAAGCCACTCTTTGAAGACTTTTGTATTAACGGCCTGAAGAGCGTGGGGCATAGGACCAACACATCTGAATTTTGCCCAGGTAAGCATAGGAATCTCCAATACTTCCATTCCTTCCGGAATTTCTCCTTCATCATATCTTCCGGCTATCATATAGCGGAAACCATCTTTGCCACCCTTTGAATCGATACAGATACCAAACTCGCCAATGTGGCATCTTTCTACTGCTGCCTGTTTTTCAGGATTGCTGTTTTTATCCTGACAATATGTATCACAGTATTCATCCCAGAACTTTGGAATCATCTCATAGCTGTTATCGTATCTAAAATCTTTACCAAATCCAATTAATTTTAGTGCACCCATTTCTTCAACGGTATAATCCATCTTGTTTCCTCCTTGTATGGAAATGACTATTTTTAATGGTAAGAAGGGAACGATTTTGGTATGGTCGTTTTGTAACTGGGATGGCGTTACTCCATGAAAACGGGAAAATGCTCTGGAAAAGCTCTCTGGGGTATCATACCCATATTTAAAGGCTAAATCGATGACTTTTTCTTTTCCGGCAATAACTTCAAGCCCGGCTAAATATAATCTGCGATTGCGGATATATTCGCTGACTGTATAGTCTGTCATGATTTTAAAGCCTTTTTGAAAGTAAAACGGTGAAATATGAACTGCATTTGCAACATCTTCTGTATTAATATCTTCCATCAGATGCTCTTCCATAAATATTACGTACCGTTTTAAGCTTTCTGTCCATTCCATGTAACCACCTCCCAATACCTCTTACCGATTTAATTGCGAAACAGACTGTTTCGCAATTAAATTATAGTCTTATCCTACAAAAGATGAGGTTTATTATCCCGATTTTTTTTGTTTTATTCTGTCTGGGTTTCCTCACATGTTGTAGGAATCCAGATTCCATCTGTGCCATAGGGTTGAATCATATCGATTGTAATGCTGTTTCCATCTTCTGCAAATAGGATTGTTACGTGAACTTGACTGCTATCGTGTTCGCTGACGGTAGTCGATATTTTATTGTCGTTATCTACTATATTTAACAGATAGCGGGCTGCACTCTCCGGTTCAAAGAGGTTAGCATA
>CAZAQH010000022.1:0-27017 GCA_964487395.1 uncultured Lachnospiraceae bacterium
AACCTTCTGAGATACACGAGCTGCCATTGGTACTGCGGATACACCGGCAGAACCAATCAACGGATTTACTTTTCCGTGTGTCACTACACACATTAACTTTCCGAACAAAACTCCGGCTGCAGTACCAAATGCAAAAGCAATTAATCCTAATGCAACGATTTTTAAGGTTGCTGCATTTAAGAATGCTTCCGCACTTGTAGTAGCGCCAACACTTGTTCCAAGAAGGATAACTACGATATACATAAGTGCATTGGATGCGGTATCTGTTAACTGTCTAACAACACCTGATTCTTTGAATAAGTTACCTAACATAAGCATACCAACAAGTGGTGCTGTGGTAGGTAAAATCATGCATACAACAATGGTAACAATAATAGGGAAAAGAATTCTCTCTAATTTTGATACTGGACGAAGCTGAGCCATTTTAATTTTACGCTCTTTTTCCGTTGTAAGTAATTTCATGATTGGTGGCTGTATAATTGGTACAAGTGACATGTATGAATATGCCGCTACCGCAATCGGTCCAAGTAACGCTGTCTGTCCTAGCTTTCCAGCAAGGAAGATAGAGGTAGGGCCATCTGCTCCACCAATGATAGAGATTGCAGCTGCTGCTTTGTCATTAAAGCCAAGTGCAATTGCTCCAAAGTATGCTGCAAAAATACCAAACTGAGCTGCAGCTCCCAGTAAAAAGCTCTTTGGATTGGCAATTAACGGACCAAAGTCTGTCATCGCACCAACACCCATGAAAATAAGGGATGGTAAAATTGCCCATTCATCAAGTTTGTAGAAATAATACAGTAAACCGCCTACGCCATTGGCTGCATCTTCCGTATGAAGCATAATATCTGGATAGATATTAACAAGCAACATACCGAAAGCAATAGGAACTAATAATAATGGTTCATATTCCTTTTTAATAGCCAAGAACAGGAAAAAGCAAGCTACTGCAATCATAATATAATTTCCAACCGTCAGGTTGAAAAACGCAGTCTGATGTACCAGATTGCTTAATGTATTTGCAATGTAATCCATTTACGTTGACCTCCTAATGATATAAACCAAAGAAAGCTCTTTGGTTCCCTGTCTCTAGTTTAATGTTGCGAGTACTGCTCCTGCTTCAATAGGATCTCCTACTGCAACATCAATGCTAGCTACTGTACCATCTTCTGGTGCAACAACTGGGATTTCCATTTTCATAGCTTCAATGATAACAACTGCATCACCTTTCTTTACAGCCTGTCCAACACTTGCTTCAATCTTAAATACTTTACCAGCTGCGCCTGCTTCAACTTTAACGCCGCCTGCTGCGCCGGATGTCTTTGGTGCTGCAGCTACTGGTGCTGCCTTAGGTGCTGCTACTGGTGCTGCTTTCTTTTCTGCAACAGGTGCTGCCGCTCCTGAGGATGCTCCTTCTTCTACTACTACGTCATATACGTTTCCATTAACGGTAATGGTATAATTTTTCATTTTATATTCCTCCTGTGAGATTTACAATTATTTATTATCTTACTCTTCTTATTGATCTTACTACGTATCCATCGCTTCCAGCACTTCCTTCGCTTGCAGCAATAGCGGCTGAAATTACAGCAATCAATTCAAAATCATCTGAATACTGTTCTTCATTCTGTACAATCTGTGCTACAACACCTGTATCCTTAACTTTTGCTGTATCTTTTTTCTTTTCAAATGATTTCTGGATTTTAGGAATCAAATTGAAACATGAAATAATCAATGAAATCAGAATAAGTACAACGAAAACAGTTCCCATTCCAAGCAAAGTATTTAATGCAGCATTTATCATTAATTCGCGGAATGTACGCTCTACATTTGTTGTTGCGGACACAAGTTGATTGCTTGTGTCAATAATTATTTCCATACTGGCATTTCGTTCTGCTCCAACTAAATGTGCAACAATCGTAATACCATCATCACTGATTGTATACTCCACATCGTCTACTGAACGATAACCACCCATATCTTCTAAAGCAGTCTGATAGCTTTCTAATGCGGCATAAATAACAGCATCTCCTGCATATCCTTCAATATCTCCACTTGCAACAATCTGGTCAATAGAGGTAATAAAGCCACCTGCCATCTCTTCCATTGC
Source organism: uncultured Lachnospiraceae bacterium (assembly GCA_964487395.1). GTDB lineage: Bacteria > Bacillota > Clostridia > Lachnospirales > Lachnospiraceae > RGIG8767. The sequence goes on from CAZAQH010000022.1 coordinate 2,108, forward strand.
TGCCTGTTCTTGTGGATTACTAGCTGCTTCATCTTTCTGACCGCATGCGCTCATGCCGGCCATACAGGTGATCATACCTAATATTAATAATAATTTTTTCATATTAAGTATCATCCTTTCTTATACTGTGCCGTGTTTTTTAGCAGGGCGTTCTTCGCTTTTTGTATATAACATATCAAATGCACCAATTACGTATTTTCTTGTATCAGCAGCATTAATAATGCAATCTACATAGCCTCTCTTTGCAGCACTTTCTACATTATTCTGAAGTGCAGCATATTCTTTTGCACATTCATCAATAGCATCAGCTCCCTTACCATCACAGATAATCTTAGCTGCAAGTTTTGCATCCATCATACCAATTGAAGCATCCGGCCATGCAAATGTCATATCTGCACCAATTGATTTGGAGTTCATTGCTACATAAGCACTTCCAAATGCTTTGCCAATGATTACATTAACCTTTGGTACAGTCGCATTTGCGAAAGCATATGTAAGCTTTGCAACTGCTTTTGCCATTTTCTTTTCACAGCATTTTGTTGCTTTAAATCCTGTTGCATTTGTTAATGACAATACAGGAATTTCAAATGCATCACAGAAATTAATGAAATCTGCAGCTTTTTCACATCCACGAACAGATAAAACAGTATCGAATTTTTCAGATACTTTTCCATCTTCATCATAAATTTCACTACGATTAGCAACAGCACCAACAGTAGCACCATTCAATTTAATGAATCCTGTTACCATGTCTTTTGCATAATCTGCTTTTGTCTCAAAAAATACATTGTTATCTGAAATAGTAGAAAGTGCAATAGAAGTATCTCCAACGCAATTTACTAATTCAGCTGATACTCTGTTTAAATCATCTGTGCATTCTTCAAATGAATTATCATCTTCGCAGTTTGAAGGCAACATAGAAACGAGCTGACGAATCTGTCCTAAAATAGTAGCTTCATCACCAACACCGTCTACGATTCCACCCTCTTCACTCTGGAACTTTGCAGAAGAAGTATCACATTTTGAAATTTCATTACCATCTAAAGCATTTGGTGCATTAACAAATAATTTTGCATTTTTAGATTCCATAAATGTAAAATCTGTTAATGTAGGAATAACTGCCAAACCGCCACCGCATGTACCAAAAATAGCGGTAATCTGTGGAATTACTCCTGATGCCATAGTCTGTTTTAAATAAATTTCTCCGAAGCCATTTAAAGCATCGGTAGCTTCTTGCAGTCTAAGACCTGTGGAATCAATTAATCCGATAACAGGCGCACCTGTTTTCATTGCCAGATCATAGAGGTTTGCAATTTTCTTTGCATGCATTTCACCAATACTGCCACCTAATACGGAAGCGTCCTGGCTATATACATACACAAGATTGCCATCAATTACTCCGTATCCAGTAATAACACCGTCAGAAGGAGTTTCTGTTTGTTTCATGTTGAAATCTGTAGTTCTAGCTGTAATCTTAGCTCCGATTTCTACGAAACTGTTTTCATCGAGTAAAGATCCTATTCTTTGACTCGCTTGTGTAGTAGTACTCATCTTTAAGCCCTCCATTTTATATTAATTCAAAAGAATAACTTATTTTACGAAAAACACATGAAAAACCCATATTTTTTCGCACCTGCTCAAGTATATCATAAAAAATTCTAAAGCAAAAGGAATTTTATATTTTTTTAACATGAAAATATTTATTCTGATACGATTTGATTTCTACCACCCATTTTTCCTTTATATAATCGATTATCAGCTTTCTTAATAATAACAGATATTTCCTCATTGCTTCCTTCAACAATACCAAAGGTCATTGTAATATGAAGCGCTTTTTCTTTATAAACAACTTCATGATTGATTATTTTATTTCTAAGTTCCTGCAACTCCTTTAAAGCATTCTCAAAATTTTTATCTTCATAAATCAGAAGGAACTCTTCTCCACCCCAGCGAACCGCAAATCCTTTTCCAATCATGTTATTATTAAAAATATTTGATATTTCTTTTAAGACTAAATCTCCACAATCATGACCGTATTCATCATTGAACTTTTTAAAGAAATCAATATCACACATTACCACACTAAATGGAATTCCATCTTCTATGGCTTTCATCTGTACATTTCGAAGTTTGCCTTCTCCGATTCTTCTTGAATAAAGCTTTGTCAGTGCATCTCGTTCTACCATTTCCCGCAGGAATTTTTGTACATGAACCGTGAAACGTCCCATTTCACCTAATTCATCTTTTCTCTGCATAATTCTGCAATCAAGCTCAGCCTTTAAATTTCCCTGTGCAATATCTCTTAAAAAACTTTTTTCTTTGGATATTGTAGAAACTAATTCTTTTGTAAATCCATTACATATAAAACTTGTAAGAATCATCATAATAATCGCAATAATTAAAATCGGGCTTACTGCAATTAAAATATCATGATTAACATTTTTTGTAGGCTTTCCTGCAAATATCATCCCAATGCATGTCCCATCGGAAGCAAAAACCGGCTCATAATATGCAAAATACTCTTCATCATTTACAAGTACATTATGGTAAAATGTCGCTTCGTGCCGTTTTAATACATCTTCTATTACTCTTGCATGTGCATTGGTTCCGATAATACGATTGCCATCCTTATCTTTAATAGTCGTCATTACGCGAACGTCATAAAAGAAAAATGTTAAATCAATATCCGTTTCTTCTTTCATCTTGTCAATATATTCAAAATTACCACTAAGCTTTTCATCACCTTTGTATAAATAATAAGCTTCTCCTTCCTGCACAAGATGATAATCCCCCGGATACATACTGTCATATGTATAAATTGTCGAACGAGCTCTATTGCGTAATCCACTCTCTACCTCTTTTTGCATTGTATGGTCAAATGCCATATAACTAAAGAGGGTTATCACAATTCCCATAATCAGTAGGGGAAACAATGTCATAATTAATAATTTTCTATGTAATCCGCCCTTTTTCTTCATCGTGTCTTTTACCCCTTCTTTAGAATCCTATTCCAAAATCTTCAAGAGAAAACTGAACCCCTTCATCTCCCTCTAGATTACTCCGTTCTTCTGCTTCTTCTATATATTCATTTACAGCATCCTCATCTGGTGCTATGTCTTCTTGTTTCGTCTGAGTCGATTCGCCTTCACCTTTGTATTGCTTTACTCCAAAACTTGCTGTATATTCCATTTCACTTAACTTATTTTTTATATCTTTAATTGCGCTTTTCAAAGGAGCTGAACTCGGAATCAAAACCGTTACAACTGAGCTGTCTTCTGCTACCTGATATCCCATTTTTCTTAATTTTTGATTTACTTCATCTTTTGATATCATTTATATAACCTCTCTTCTTTAATTATCATATATCTGATAACCTGAATACAAAATAATCATAACACATTTTCTTCTCTTATAAAATAAATATTCTTCTAAAGTGAAAAAGCTTTCCATATCATGAAAGCACACCATGGATAATCAATTTCTTTAACCTGTTTATCAGAATATGCCAGATATTCTTTTAATTCTTCATCCTCAATTTTTACTACAATATTACCAAGTACTTCTTTTTCCATAACCGGATCAGTTAACTCATTTTTGATTTTATAAACAACGTCTATCTCTTCGTCTTTTTTTTTCAGCACACCCGACAACTCTTGATTCTGATCCTCTAAAATAGGACTGATAAATTCTGTTGCACCTATAAATTTTGTCTGGGCATTTAAAACAGGGATTGCCTTTAACTTGTCTGAATCAATTTCTATTGTATTAAAATCGCAGAATTTATAATTATCAATTCCATAAGTCATAAGCTTTCTTGTATCTTTCCACTTATAAGTTTTATTGCCTGGCCAGCCACATGCAAGAAGCGCTACTACAAATGTTCTATTATCTCTTTGCAGTGCCCCAACATAACAATATCCTGCTTTTGATGTGAATCCGGTTTTTCCCGATAATGCTCCATCCATCATATTTAAAAAGGCATTATGGTTGTTACACGTAAAATGACGTTTATCTTCTAAATCTGAAAAAGAATAATTGGATGTCCCTGTTATTTGAAGAAACTCTTCTCTTTTAGGTGATTGTTTAATACAATACGACATGATACGAGCTAAGTCTCTTGCCGTAATAGAATGTGTTATTTCCCATTCCTTTCCTTCCGCATCCACTGCCGTAGCCGTTGCATCCAGTCCGTTTGGTGTTATAAAGCAAGAATCCATACACCCAATTTCTAAAGCCTTTTTATTCATTAATTTTGCAAACTCTTCTATGCTTCCCGCAATATGTTCTGCGATTGCTACCGCAGAATCATTATGTGATTCTAACATAAGTGAATACAATAAATCATTAAGGTAGTACGTTTCCCCTTCTCGTATATTTAACTGCACATCCGGCATGGTGGATGCATATTCTGAAACAGTAACAACATCATCCGGATTACCCATTTCAAGTGCAACAATTAATGTCATGATTTTTGTAGTACTTGCCATTGGCATTTGTTCAAACCCATTTTTTTCGTATAATACTCTGCCTGAATCCGCATCCATAAGCACGGCTGCCTTTGCATATAATTCACTTGCCTCCGGCTCCACAGCATAACTTTTAATATCAGCAATCAAAAAGACCAAAAGAGATAAAATCACCAAAATTCTTTTCATAACAATCATCCTTGCTTCCTCACAAATGTATATGAAAAAAACGGGAAGAATATGATTATCATTTCTTCCCGTTTATATTCCGAAAAATAATTACATTAAATATTTAATTGTAATTGTATCTCTTGTTCTGCCTGTTCTTTGAATTCTTCAATCTGAACAGGATTTAACTCTGGTAATTCATCTAACGACTTCACACCAAAGCTTCTAAGGAACTGTTCCGTTGTCCCAAAAAGTAGAGGTCTGCCCGGTGCATCAAGTCTTCCTAATTCTTTTACAAGATTAAAATCTATCAGTCGGTTTACCGCATGGTCACAGCTTACACCTCTTATTTTTTCAATATCCAGTTTAGTGACCGGTTGTTTATATGCAATGATGGATAATGTCTCCAACACAGTATCTGACATAACATATTTTCTGTTAGACTGTGTAATCCTGATTAAATATTCATACATTTCAACCTTCGTACACATTTGAAAAGAATCTTCCAGTTCCATAATGGTGACACCTCTTCCTGATTCTTCCATTTTTGTACGCATATCATAAATTATTTTTCTGGTTACTGATGGTGTTTCTTCAATAAGTTCTGACAGTTGATTTAACGAAACTGATTCTCCCATTGAAAATAAAACAGCCTCAATAACAGCTTCCTGCTGTGTTCTCTCCATTTATATTTCTCCTGTGCAATAAATATTGCTATGTATTATACTGCATCTTTCTTTAATGTAATAATGATATCTCCAAACAAATTATCCTGCGAAATTAAGATAGTACCCATCTTCATCATTTCAAGAACAACTAAAAAAGTAACAATGATTTCCATTTTACTGTGCTGCTTTTCCAGCAATTCCCTAAAACTCATTTGGTCATGTGTTTTAATGTAATTTTCTATGTATATCATTTTTTCATCAAGATTTACTTCATCTTTTTCTATATTACCAAACTGACTTCTGACCGGATCTATTTTATCGCCTTGTCGTTTAATCGTTTCCTTGAAAATAGTATGAAGTTTTTTAAGATTCATATCCCCTAACAAGACTTCATAATCAAGCGGTTCCTGATACTGTGCAACTTCCTTGGGAATAGTAGGTCGTTTATATAAGTATTTTTCCGCATTAAACTGTCTGTCTTTTAATTCAAAAGACATATACTTATACATTTTATATTCCAAAAGCTTTTGTACCAGTTCGGCTCTTGGGTCTTCTTCCTCGCCTTCTTCATTCACTTCTTTGGGAAGAAGCATTTTACATTTAATATCAAGCAGAGTTGCCGCCATTAGCAAAAACTCACTCATGATATTCATGTCTTCTGTTTCCATTTGTTTAATATAATCCAGATATTGTTCTGTAATTACAACAATCGGTATATCATAAATATCTATTTTGTTTTTATCAATCAGGTGCAGCAATAAATCAAGCGGCCCTTCAAAAACCTCTAACTTAACTGATAATGACATTTTTTTATCCTTTTATTTTCACTTTTCATATTTTACTTAAAAAAAATATTATTTGCAAGATTTAAGATGAACCATAATAAGTTCTCCCGGGTTAAAAATGCGAATAGGAATTGTATGCATTCCAAGACCACGGCTTACTATCATACTGCTTTTCTTTTCTTTAAAAAGTCCACCATCATACTTAGGGAACAATGTGCATTTAGGTGAAACAATGCCGCCTAAAAGTGGAAGGCGCATAACTCCACCATGCAGATGTCCCGATAAAACAAGGTCTGCTCCCGAGTAAGCATACTCTTTAAAGTAATCCGGATTGTGTGCAATATAAATCTGCATTTTCGATGAATCTGTTTTTCCTAAAAGTTGTGGTAAATATGCATCATTCATCTTCGTATTACGAAAACGCTTATAATATTTTCTGTCAATCATAACGCCCTGAATACGGATATTATTATCCTGTAATGTTATTGCGTCATTTTCCAATACCACAACACCCATTTTTTTTAGTTGACTAATGTAATTATCATAAGCACTTCCATAGTTATCTTTATAAATTTTTATACGATATTCATGATTGCCAATCCCATAATATACCGGATATTTACCTGTAAGCTGATGTAATAAAGTAAGTGGAATATCAAATTCACAGCCTGGCTTTGCCGTTAGCATATCTCCCGCCACTATAATTCCATCAGGGTTTAATTGTTTGATTTTTTGTATTAATCTATAGTTATCTTTTCCATATTGCTTATTATGCAAATCAGAAAGCAGTATGAAATTATAATCTTTTTTTATTTTATCATTGTTAATGGTGTATTCTCTTATAACAAAGCGATTCCCATCTATTATCATGACAAGTATCAATATAAGAAGTATTACCCCCATTAATTCAAGAAAAAACATTAACATGGAACTCTCCTTCCACTTGGCAAAACAGTACCTTACCTATCTTACCACATTATTTTTCATCATAAAAGCATGGATTGAAAAACAAGTAAAAAATAATCTTTATATTCGGCCCTTTTTATATCTTCACTATACACAATTGCTACACTGCCTATTTTCTGTCCGTTCAAATAGTAATCTGCATTTCCGGCCGCCGCTCCCTTTTTAACCGGTGCTGACACCGATTCCGGCAGAACAAGTTTTTTTTCTATATTTTCAAGACTATTTCCATTTATATCCAAATAGCGAAATTCTTTTTCATATTCCACTTGTACATTCTGCTGTATGGAGTCTTCTATTTTTATCTTATCAAGTGCCTCTTCATTTTTATCATGATATACCTGACTTACACTATAACCATAATCGAGTAATGTTCTTGCATCCTGAAAACGCACCTTGTAATCCGGTGCTCCCATAACTACGGCAATTAAATCAATTCCATTATGATTGGCTGTTGCACTGAGACAGTATTTTGCCTTGGACGTGGAACCGGTTTTAAGTCCTGTCGCATAGGGATATTGTTTTAAAAGCTTATTAGTACTTGATAATGTGAAGGTTTCGCTGCCCTTATTGGTATTCTGTACAATGTCTTCCATCCAGATTTTCGTGTAATTAAAAACTTGTGGATAACGGGTAATTAATTCTCTTGAAATTATAGCAACATCTCTTGCTGTCGTGTAATGAGAATCTGAATCGCTTAAACCGCTGCAATCCTCAAAATTGGTGTTTTCAAGTGAAAGTTCTTTCGCTTTCAGGTTCATTTTTGCTACGAATTCCATTTCACTTCCCGCTATTTTTTCAGCAAGTGCAACCGATGCATCATTTCCGCTTGCAACAGCTACGCATTTTATTAATGTCTCTACTGTCTGTATTTCCCCTTCCTCTAAAAAGACCTGCGAACCTCCCATGGATTTTACATATGCACTTGTAATTACTTCATCGTCTGGCTTCAGTTGTCCCTTTTCTAATTCTTCAAAAACAAGAAGTAAAGTCATTATTTTCGTAATGCTTGCCGGACTTCTCCTTTCATCCGCATTATTTTCATAAATAATCTGACCGGTAGAAGCCTCCATCAAGATACAGGATGGAGCCTGAATACCATCTGGTGCAGCCAATAAAAACATAGAATTTTTTAGATATACTGGAATAATAATGCATAATAAAGCAATGTGTTTTATAATTCGGCCCAAGGAAAACACCTCGCACTTTCTTATTTCATTCATATGAATTATTCTAAGGAAATATGCAAAACAAAGAATTAGAAAGTAAGCGCAAAGTGTTAGGGTGGATTTAAAAACTCCCCAAATTGTTCCATAATAGATAGAAATGATAGATGCGAGCATTTCACTCCAGTTCTGCACTGGAAACTTAGTAAGTGCGAGCACTTTACTACAATTATGGAGGATACTAACATGTCAAAAGTCAGAAGAAAACGAACATCATCAGAACAACAGTACCGTTATCTAATGGAATGTCGTTCCAGTGGTCTCTCCGATCAGCAGTGGTGCAGAGAAAAAGGCATCGAACCCAGTACTTTCTATAACTGGGTAAGCAGACTACGCAAACAGGGAACTTACGACATTCCAGAGCCTTGCCATGCAGGGGAATTTACTCCTGCTCCAATACAGGATGTGGTAAAACTGGATATATTTCCGGAAAAGTCTTATGATTTTCCATCTCCACAATCTCCACAGCATCAAAATCAAAATAATGCATTATCCACTATTGAGATTTCGCTTGGCGATACAACTATCCGTATTTCCAATGAGGCTGACCCCCTTCTGCTAACGCAGGTGATGAGATGCCTGGGACATGCCTCGTGTTAGGCGATATCACGGTTGCAAATGAAATTTATATTGTTTGTAACTATACGGATATGAGAAAGTCCATAGATGGATTATGTACTATTGTCAGAGACAAACTTTCTTTTGAACCTGACAGTAAATCTGCCATTTACCTTTTCTGCGGAAAACGGTGCGACAGAATCAAAGTCCTTCTACACGAACCGGATGGTTTCGTGCTCTTATATAAAAGGCTGAATGTAGAATCAGGTCGTTACCGTTGGCCTCGAAAAAGCGATGAAGTGAAAAGCATCACATGGCGTCAGCTTGATTGGCTCCTAAGTGGCCTTGACATAGAACAACCCAAGGCGATTCGTACCGCAAGTTAAAATTTTTTCGTCAAAGTGCCGAAATTTTTGGCACCTACAGAGTCAGCAAATGTGGATAATCAAACGATTTATAAGTTCAGTATGAATAAGTCGCTTTGTACTGTTGTTTTTTGTGTGTGTCAGGGACCTTTATCACCTGGAACAGCATCGATAATACCCTTTCTTTTACAAAATAACAGAGTTATCCACCGTCATTTTGACGGAAGTAAAAAGCCTGTAAATTCGCTTTTTCAAACTATTTTTGATAGAATATCAATAGCAAAGAAAAAGGAGAATGCAGATGGCATCAGGCGCAAAAGATATTCAGTTTCTGGAACTGAAAGATACAATCTCACAACTGAATACGACTATCAAAGCACAAAGTGACCTGATTATCTCTCTGCAGAAAAGTCTGGAAGAAAGAAATGCAAATGATGATAAAAAAGACCGTATCATAGCAGATCTTCAGGCACAACTTGAATACTTTAAACAAAAGTTATTTGGCAGTTCCAGTGAAAGAAGAATGGATCTTCCCGGACAGCTTACTCTATTTGAACCGGCAGATGATGAAAGAATACCAGTCATCATTGAACCGGAAATCATAGAAGTCCAAACTCATAAAAGAGAACGTAAGGTCAAAATGACATACGAGGAACAGTTTGAAAATCTTCCGGTAGAAGAAGTGATTGTTGACACACTCTCTGTCGAAGATAAAATCTGTTCTGCATGTGGAACCGAAATGGTTCCAATCGGACATGAAAAAATCCGTACAGAACTTAAGTTTACACCTGCAAAACTTGTAAGGATTGATTACCTTGCAACAACCTATGAATGCCCTTCCTGCAAAAACACGGAAGAACCTCAGTTCATTAAGGATGAAGGTGTCCCGGCTCTGATTCCCGGAAGCTATGTTTCGGCATCGCTTGCTTCACATGTAATGTATGGCAAGTATGTGGATGCCCTTCCACTTTACAGACAGGAAAAAGATCTGGAACTGTTAGGTGTAAAAATCAGCAGGGCCACAATGGCAAACTGGATTATCATATGCTCCCGGGAATATCTTCAGGTTATGTATGACTATTTCCACAGACAGCTGCTGAAACGACGTTTTTTTATGGCAGATGAAACACCTGTGCAGATTTTAAAAGAACCTGACCGCCGTGCTCAGAGCAAATCTTATGTATGGCTTATGCGTTCCGGCGAAGACCGACTGCACAAAATCATCCTTTATCACTATACACCTACCAGAGCAGGCGAAAATGCCGTTCAGTTTTTAAAAGGTGCTGAATCCGGATACTACCTGATGGTGGATGGCTATACCGGATACAACAAGTTAAAGGATATCAAAAGGTGTTGCTGCTATGCCCATATCAGGAGATATCTGATAGAAGCCATTCCAAAAGGGCATGATAAGGATTATACAGATCCGGCAGTTCAGGGAGTCCTGTACTGCGATAAACTGTTCGAGTATGAACGGTCTTATAAGGAAAAAGGCCTTTCTTATACTCAGATTTACAAAAGACGTCTCAGGGATGAAAAGCCTGTTATAGAGGCCTTTTTGTGCTGGCTTGACAGCCAGAAAATGCCAAAGGGAGACCGAATGACAAGAGCCATTACCTATATTCAAAACCGCAGAGACACTTTGATGACTTATCTGGAAGATGGCCGTTGCAGCTTGAGCAACAACTTAAGCGAGAATTCTATCAGCCCCATAACTTTGGGGAGAAAGAATTGGCTGTTCTGTGATTCTCAGGATGGAGCAAAGGCCAGCATGGTTGTTTATACCATGGTGGAAATGGCAAAGGCTCATAGCCTAAACCCATACAAATATCTGAACTACCTTCTGGAAAACAGGCCAGACAAGGAAATGTCAGATGAAGACCTTGATCATCTCGCTCCATGGAGTGAGATGTCAAAAAACGCATGTAGCATTAAATTGGAGTAAAGTGCTCGCATCTCCTAATTCTCGCAAGAGAGTTAGGAATGCTTTTTAGGAATACCCTAACACTTTGCGCTTACATTAGAAAAGCCCTTGATATAATATCAAGGGCTTTCATGATTGATTTAGTTATATTTACGTTTTCTTGCAGCTTCAGATTTCTTTTTACGTCTTACACTTGGTTTCTCATAATGCTCTCTTTTACGGATTTCCTGCTGAATACCCGCTTTAGCACAACTTCTCTTGAAACGACGTAAAGCGCTATCTAAAGTCTCGTTTTCTTTTACGATTACGTTTGACATTTTTTACACCTAACCTCCCTTCAGTCCCTTCCTAGTAACTCTGACTGATTTGGGTTTATTTGCGCATTTCTATATGCACAATAAATATTATATCAAAAAAATGATTTTCGTCAACCAATTTTTTCAAATAATTTAATTAAAAGTGGTTTTTTATGAAATCTGAGACTCCAAAACACGGCTTGCTTCTTTAATTGCATCCTCAATACCAGCCGGATTTTTACCACCAGCCTGAGCCATATTAGGACGGCCACCACCGCCGCCGCCAACAAGTCCTGCAATACCTTTAATCAGGTTGCCGGCATGAGCACCTTTATTCATTGCTCCCTCTGTTGCCATTGCAATCAGATTAACTTTTCCGTCCTGATTGGATGCAAGAACGACAACACCCTCTCCCAGTTTATCTTTTAACTGATCGCCTAAATCTCTAAGGGCATTCATATCAACTCCGTCAACCTTTGTTGCAAGCAACTTGACATCTTTAATTGTAACTACCTCGTTCATAACATCCCCTAAGGCATCTTTTGTAAGCTTGCTCTTTAAGGATTCTATTTCACTCTGTAACGTCTTAATCTCGCTCATCATATGACCAAGCTTTTCTACAAGTCCAGCTGGCGTTGACTTCACTGCTTTTGCTGCTTCCATAACAGTTTCTTCTATGTTTGCATAATATTCAAAAACAGAGGTTCCTGTTAATGCTTCAATTCTTCGAACGCCTGCGGCTACACCACTTTCTGATAAAATCTTAAATGAGGTAATAACACCCGTATTGCTTACGTGTGTACCACCACACAATTCTTTTGAAAAATCTCCCATTTTAACTACGCGTACTTTTTCGGAATATTTCTCTCCAAATAATGCCATTGCACCTGATTTTTTAGCTTCTTCTACTGACATAACATCTGTTACAACTTTTAAATCTGCTGCAATCTGTTCATTTACAATCTGTTCAACCTGCTTGATTTCGTCATCTGTCATAGCCTGGAAATGACTGAAGTCAAAACGAAGTCTTTCATTATCAACGTAAGAGCCTGCCTGTTCAACATGTGTTCCAAGTACAGTTCTCAAAGCTTTTTGTAATAAATGTGTTGCACTGTGGTTTTTACAGATTCTGCTTCTTCTTGCTGCATCTACCGTTAATGATGCTTTATCATTTACTTTAATCATACCACTTGTTACTTGTCCGATATGACCCACCTTGCCACCTAACAGTTTGATTGTGTCTTTGACTTCAAAGGTACCATCTGCTGTTGTGATTATACCGGTATCCGCACACTGACCACCCATAGTTGCATAGAAAGGAGTCTTATCAACAATAACTGTTCCAATCTGTCCATCACTTAATGCTTTCACTATTTCGTCTTCTGTGGTAAGTACCGTAATTGTAGAATCATATGTAAGATTATCGTATCCTACAAATTCGGAAGTAATCTTATTATCAATTGATTCATATACCGTTACATCTGCGCCCATGTAGTTAGTCACTTTACGAGCTTTTCTTGCCATATCCTTCTGTTCTGCCATGGCAGCATTAAAGCCTTCTTCGTCAAGTGTCATTCCACTTTCTTCAAGAATTTCTTCTGTTAAATCAAGTGGGAAACCATACGTATCGTATAATTTAAATGCATCTTTACCATCAAGAATCTTTTTGTTTTCTTTCTTCATAGCATCTGTCATGTCTTTTAAAATAGAAAGACCCTGATCAATTGTTTTGTCGAATTTATCTTCTTCCTGATTCAATACATTTAAAATAAAATCTTTCTTTTCTTCTAATTCAGGATAGCCATCTTTTGATTCTGCAATAACTGTTTTGCTTAAATCTGCAAGAAATGCACCTTTAATACCAAGTAATCTTCCATGTCTTGCAGCACGTCTAATTAATCTTCTAAGTACATATCCTCTTCCTTCATTAGAAGGCATAACTCCGTCGGAAATAAGGAATGTCGAAGAACGAATATGGTCCGTAATCAAACGAATCGATACATCCTTTGCATCATCTGTCTGATAGGTTACTCCTGCGATTTCACAGATTTTATCACGGATTGCTTTCATAGTATCAATGTCAAATACAGAGTCTACATCCTGTACAACAACCGCAAGTCGCTCAAGTCCCATACCGGTATCTATATTTTTATTGGCAAGTTCTGTATATCCGCCTTTTCCATCACCATCATACTGAGTAAATACGTTATTCCATACTTCCATAAAACGGTCGCACTCACAGCCCACTTTACAGTCAGGCTTTCCACAACCATACTTTATTCCACGGTCATAATAAATCTCAGAGCATGGACCGCAAGGGCCTGCGCCATGTTCCCAGAAATTATCACATTTTCCGTCTTCATCACGATAAAAACGTGTGATTTTTTCAGCCGGTACTCCAATTTCTTTATTCCAGATTTCAAATGCTTCATCATCTTCAAAATAAATGGATGGATATAATCTTTCCGGTTCCATTCCAACTACTTCTGTCAAAAACTCCCAGCTCCATGCAATTGCCTCATGCTTAAAATAATCTCCGAAAGAGAAGTTACCAAGCATTTCAAAGAAAGTGAGATGTCTTGCTGTTTTACCAACATTTTCAATATCACCTGTACGTACACATTTCTGGCATGTAGTTACTCTGTTTCTGGGTGGAATCTCCTGTCCTGTAAAATATGGCTTCAAAGGTGCCATACCTGCATTAATCAACAATAAACTGTTATCATTATGCGGCACAAGAGAAAAACTCTTCATAGCAAGATGATTTTTTGATTCAAAAAATTCCAAATACATTCTTCTTAATTCATTTACGCCATATGCTTTCACGTTATTTCCTCCAACAGTGTCTGATTTATTATAAAAAATTAATAATTACAACTATAAAACGAACTGTTTTATTATAAAATGCTTTCTAACCGATGTCAAACAATAACTACTTTATTCAACACTTTTAAGTGCCTCCAGCATATCAATCCGTTTCAGTGAAAAATGCATAACTCCATTTACAATTGTCGAAAAAGCAAAAGTCAGCAATACACTATAGAAATAACTGGCTGCCTTAATTTCTCTTCCAAACATCATAATGTCTACTTCTGCTGTAACAATTACAAATCTTGTCAGATACGTTCCCATTATAAGACCTGCTATGCAGCCAAGAATCGTTAATACAATATTTTCACGAAATACATAAGCACTTACTTCTCCATCATAAAAACCAAGCACCTTTAATGTAGAAAGTTCTCGTTTTCTTTCTGTAACATTAATATTGTTTAGATTATATAAAACAATAAATGCAAGAGCTCCTGCCGAAAGAATCAAAACTAAAATAATGGCATCCATACTTTTTAACATATCCATGATTTTAGACGACAGACTGCTGTAAAAAGATATTTGGGAAATTCCCTCTATCTCCAACATATCTGTTCCTATATCACTTTCTGTTTTTTCATCATGTTCTTTATCATGTAAAAAGATTGTATTATATTCTGCTTCTTCTTTAAAAATTTCTTTGTAATAGGTGTTACTCATATAAATATAATTCTGATAATAATTTTCTGTTATATCCGTGATTACCACATTTCTCTCTGTAACTTCATCTTCCTTTAAAGTTATAGTATCACCTTTTTTAATGTCTAAAAGTTTTGCCAGTTTTTCACTTACAACTACACCTTTATCCTGCAGTGAAATTGTTTTCCCACTCCCACGGTTTCGCAGTGAAACATATTGATTCATTTTACTTTCTGTTTCCGGTACTATAATATAAGCTTCTTTTGTAACTCCGTTTTGCTTTGAATCAATTAAATGCTGATAAGCAGACATATAATCGTTAATGCGTTCATCCTTGCTTATAACATCATTAATATTCTGTCTCTGTTCCTCTGATATGTCATCTTCAAGCGTAATGGCTGCACTGTACGTAATAATATCTTTAAATTGTACGGTTCCCACAACATTAATGGAATCCTTTAATCCAAATCCCACGATAAGAAGTGACATACATCCTCCAATACCAAAAATAGTCATGAAAAATCTTTTTTTGTATCGGAATAAATTTCGTATCGTAGATTTCACGGAAAAATTTAATCTTTTCCATATAAATGGGATTCGTTCCAGCAATACACGTCTGCCACCCTTTGGTGCTACCGGTCTCATAAGTACACTTGGCTGTTCTTTCATTTCATTAATACATGCAAAGAATGTCGCAGCCGATGTACAAAGAACAGCCACCAGTGTCGCCATAATGGAATAAAGAGGACTTAATGGTGTTAAAACTGCGGGTAAATTATTATATAGAATCTTATATGCTGTAATGATTACATAAGGTAAAAGTTTTTGACCAATCACAAGTCCAAACAAACTTCCAATAAGCGATGCACTAACTGCATAGAAAATATATTTTCCCGCAATTTCTCTATTCGCATAGCCTAATGCTTTCAACGTGCCTATTTGCGTTCTTTCTTCTTCTACCATTCTGGTCATCGTAGTAAGTGCAACCAAAGCAGCTACAAGAAAAAAGATTACCGGGAATACCTCTCCGATTGCGCCAATTCGCTCTGCATCCTGTCCATATTCTACATACGTAATATTGGAATTACGGTCAAGTACATACCATTCCGGCTCTTCTAAATCCGCAAGCTGTTCCTTTGCATCTGCAATCTTATCTTTGCCTTTCTGCAAATCCTCTTTTGCGGGTTCTAATTCCTCTTCTGCCTCTTTCTTTTTTTCTTTAAACTCTTTTTCTCCATCTGCATAATCGACTTTTGCCTGTTCTAAATCTATTTTTGCCTGAGCAATTTTTTCTTCACCATCTGCTAATTTTTCTTTATTCTCTTCAAGTTCTTTTTTCCCATTCTCATAATCCTGCAAATTTAAATCATACTCATGTTGCCCGTTTTGCAGTTCTTTTCTGGCATCTGTAAGTTTAAGCTGCCCTGCCGAAATCTGATAATAAGCATCGTCTAACTCTTCCTTGCCCTCTTCTAATTTTTTTTCATTTGCTTCTATTTCATTTTGTGCATCTTCAAACTGCTTCTCATATACCGCTATCATTTCCGGTGGCATCATAGCTTTCATTTGCTCAAACTCTTGTTTTTTATCTTCAAGGGATTGTTTTCCCTCTTCTAATTTTTTTACTCCATCATTATAAGTATCTAATCCGCCTTTATATTGGTCATATGCTTCGTAAAGTTTTTGTTGATTTGCATCTATTTCTTTTTGTGCATCTTCAAGTTCTTTTTTTGCATCCACAAGCTTTGGCTCTGCATCTTTAAGTTCCTGTTCACCATCGGCTATCTTTTGTTTTGCATCGGCTAATTTATCACTTTGTGTCTTGAGTTCTTGCTCTGCATCTTCTATTTTCTGTTTTGCATCGGCAAGTTCCTGTTCTCCATCGGCTATTTTCTTTTCAGCATCTGCAATCTTTTTTTCTCCGTCTTTTACATCTTCTTCGCCCTCAGCAATTTTATCAGCCGCTTCCTGTTTGACTTCCTCATATCGTTTGGTGCATTGTACGCTCTCTAATGTCTCGATTTTGTCAACAATTGTATCAATCTTATCCTGATAAGCATCACTATATGTATTATCCTCATCTGTCCCGCTTGTGGCAACATATATCTCAGTATAAGCTTTAAGTGCAAAGTCCTGTGGCATTACCACCAGGAAACTGTTTATTTCACCACTTCCTATGTTGCTACTTCCACGTTCCAGTGAAAGATATACGGTTGTTTTTCCGGTACCGACTATTGTGTAAGTGTCATCATTTAGGGAATCTTTTATATCATCCTCCGTACCTGATTCTACCGTAACCACATCTCCAATTTTCATTCCTGTCGATTCCATAAACTTGGTATCTGCAAGACATTCTCCCTTTTTTTCAGGAAGTCTGCCTTCTACAACTTCAATCTGATTCACATCCTGCGTCAAGGACATCATTTTAATAACAAGACGTTTCTCATCTGCTCTGCATAGTACATCAACAGAGTATGCAGGTTCTACTGTGTCAATTCCTTCAACCTTATTAATTTCTATAACATCAGAATCTGTTAATCCCAATGTACCTAATACACGAATATCATAAAAATTACTGTCATCATAAAAAGCATCTGCTGACATCTGCATATCCGGTTTGGTTGCACGAATGCCCGAAAAAAAGGCAACACCTAATAGAACAATCAATATGATTGCCAAATATCGATTCCATGTACGTTGTATTGTTCTTTTAAGTTCCGTTTTGATTGCTTTCTTTTTCATAACTGCCTCATACTACTCTGTTTATTTCATAGTTACCAGTCTATTTCTTCAACCGGTACCGGGTTTAAATTATTCTCTTCACTGACAATCTTGCCATTTCTCACCTTAATGATACGATCTGCCATTGGAACAATTGCCTGATTATGTGTGATTACAATAACCGTCATTTCTCTTTCTCTGCATGTGTCATATAACAATTTCAAAATTGCTTTTCCCGTATTATAATCAAGTGCTCCTGTTGGTTCATCGCACAACAGTAATTTGGGATTTTTAGCAATAGCTCTGGCAATTGCAACTCTTTGCTGTTCCCCTCCCGATAACTGTGCCGGGAAGTTAAGGCTTCTTTCCTGTAAACCGACTTCATCTAATATCATTTGTGGCTCAAATGCTTTTTTACTGATTTGTGCTGCAAGTTCTACATTTTCAAGTGCCGTAAGATTCTGAACAAGGTTATAAAACTGAAAAACAAAGCCAACATCTTCTCTTCTGTATGATGTCAACTCTTTTCGGTTATATTTTCCAATATCGGTACCATCAACCATTATAGTACCGGATGTAACTGCATCCATCCCTCCAAGTAGATTTAAAATGGTTGTTTTTCCTGCTCCGGATGGACCAACTATTATCACAAACTCACCTTTATTAATTGATAGGTTGGCTCCATCTACAGCATGAATTTCCACATCACCCATCCGATATGTTTTTTTAACATCTTTGCATTCAATATATGAACTCATAATCAAACCTCATTTCATTAAATTCCTCTAGGTATCCTTCTTATCATTTCTTTTCCTAATATTCCAATTACTATCCCCGTAAATACTCCTGCAATAAGCAAGAATGGAAAATAAAATAACACCGTTTTCCATGATGTTACGAATGCAGCAACAATAATCTGTCCAGTATTATGAGCCACACCGCCACACACACTGACTCCTACAATTGAAAATGCTTTCCTTTTCTTTAGCAACGCCATAATGCCTAGACTAATCACCGCTCCACTTAGTGAATATAAAATACCTGCCATATTTCCAAACAAAAAACCACATAGAATTACTCTTGCAATCGATATGCCATATGCATCCTTTATTCCCATCGTATAAAGCACATATATAATAATAATATTTGTAAGACCTAACTTCATTCCCGGTATTGCTATCGGCAATGGGATAAATGTCTCTATAAAACTAACTAAGAATGCTAATGCAATCAGCCCACCATAAATCGCTACTTTTTTCTTCATCTGTTTTCCTTATCAATTCACAATCGCGTCAATCTCATTTTGCTTATCGCTTATTACGGACACCACCACTTTATTGGGAAGGCAAATAATATTTTCGCCTGATTTTGAGATTGGCTTTTGTTTGATGCATAATTCATCCGGACAATCTGCCCATATCATATCGGCCTGACCATTTGATATTTTAAGAGTATTATGTTCATCAATTGGAATTGTCTGTTCTTCATTAAGAGAATAACTGCCGAAAATTTCATCATTTACCGTTATCACGATTTGGCTGCCCTTTTCCATTCCAAACACATTATATAAAAAAAATACTGTCGAAATAAGAAGAAGAATTCCTATCAGTATTAAGTCGTTTTTCTTCATTTTATCCTTTGCTATCCTTCCCTAACGTTAATTTACAGAATACCACATACTAACAATAAAATAAATAAGACTACCTTGTCTTTTCCGCATTCTTTCTGTAGAATTAATAAAGAATTTATAATGTTTTTAGAAAGGGTTATTTTATGTGTCATTTTAGTATAAAAAGGTGTTTTGTTGTATTGCTTCTTGCTCTTACATGTTTGTTATACTCCTGTTCCTACAAAACCAAGGAACCGGTTACATCTACTGCATTAAAACTTAACACTGTTGTCTCTATCTCCATCTATGACACTGCGGATTTCTCCATCGCAGATGAAGCCCTTTCACTTATTGATAAATATGATCTTTTATTCAGCCGCACGAATCCTGACAGTGAATTATACAAATTAAACCATGGACAACTTGCTGTTGATTCTAATAACTATGCATCTGTTTCTCCTGAAACTTATGAAATCATTTCCCTGGGAAAATATTATGCCAATTTATCTGGCAACACATTTGATATCGCAATAGAACCGTTAACTTCACTTTGGGATTTTTCATCCGAGAAAAAAATCGTACCCTCCAAAGACGATATTAATTCCATCCTCCCCTATCTATCTCCTGATGAAATCCTTCTTAGTTCACCTGATAAGATTAAACTGGCAGATGCAAATGCCGGAATCGATTTAGGTGGTATTGCAAAGGGTTATATTGCGGATAAAACAGCTGATTACCTGAAAGCACAGGGTGTAACCAGTGCAATCATTAATCTTGGTGGCAATGTTTTATGTATAGGGAATAAAGAAAACCAGCCATTCACCGTTGGTATACAAAAACCTTTTGCTCCTCAGGGTGAATACCTGGCTACCATACAGGTGACCGATAAATCGGTTGTTTCCTCTGGTATTTATGAACGATATTTTGAAAAAGATGATGTGTTTTACCATCACATTTTAAATCCTAAGACCGGATATCCATATCAAAATGACTTGATTGGTGTCACAATTATCACCGATTCTTCGACTGATGCTGATGCATTAAGCACTACTTGCTTTTCGCTTGGCTTAAAAGACGGACTTGCACTCATTGAAAGTATCGATAATGCAGATGCCCTTTTTATTGATTCTAATTATAATGTTCATTACAGTGAAAACTTCAAAGAAAAATATAATCTTGTAATGGCAGATTAATTTTCTCCCATTTTCTTACGTGCAATATATTTATAAAATATTTTATCATCTAAATCATATGTATAATAATTATATTTTAAATCATCGGACAGTTCCTGATTCGTACGACTGGAAAAATCATCTAACGATTCATATGCACATGTGCCCATTATACCCGGCTGTTTGGCCATAATGTTTTCTTTCAATTCACAAAATGGATACCATGCTCCAATCAAAAGACACATAATTACAATTCCCTTTTTAATCCCAATCCATTCGCTTTCCTGTCTGTCAAATAAAAACTGTATTACATAAATCATTAATGCAAAAAGTGCAGGTATCGATACACTCATCACAAAATCATTACATAATCCCATTTTAAATAATGGAATGATTAACAACTGAAGAATGGTAAAATAAAAGACGGGATTTTTCCGGTTGTTTTTTAAAATGCATATTGCATATATTCCAAACGTAAAAAGGCAGAAGAAAACATATGCCCCAATATACTCAATACCATAATTTTGTAACTGAAAACCAATGTAATCCGGTTTTTGTACTTGTACATATCCCCAAAAATAAAAAAATAGTATTCCGCCAAAAGAAACGGCCGGCAATATGTTAGAAAGTGAAAAACATCTTAATAATACTGCTGTTTTATTTTCCTTTTTTATAAGCACATATGCAATGTATAGAATGCTATATACTAAAAAAGATATAAATGAAAATGTCGCAAATAATAGTGACGGCAAAAAAAGCAATACATAATATTCGATTTTTTTACTATGCTCCATAAACATTAATATTAGTAGCCAGGGAACTATGCATTGCGGAAATACCCATCGAAACATGACAAAATTACTTCGATACTGTAACAATATATCTCTTATAATAATCCAATGATAGTCACCTTGTGAAAATGCCATATTGGGATAACAATTTTTTATTACAATCTGTGCTAATACAACTGCCCCACCAAAAAACAGGAAAATGAATAAAGCTCCTATTTGTTTTTTTACCGTATTTGCTCTTAACACTCTGACAAAGTTAATAAATACAAGTACTACACCTATAATTCCCCATATGGCCATCATTATCTCAGTACAACGAAATGAGCATGTGATTTTTCCAAAAACAGCAGGAACAAGGTATTGTCCAATGTAATATGTCAACATACTTGGTTCATATTTATAGTAATAAACCGGCCAGCTTTTTTCAGATAAATCCCTTAAAACCGCATTATGTTTATACCAGTCTCCCGCCTGTGGGAAAAAGCCACCCCATCCAATCACAATACAAAAAGAAGCAATTAAAATTACAACAATCAGCAATACCTGCCATTTTATATATACAGTCTCCTTAATGTCCAAATCTTTTTGATAATTCATAATCATATGATACAAAAAATAGGCAAGAACTATTAACACCGGCACTGCAAAATACGTTTTCACAAAGCCAATTAAGAAAATCATAACTGGAATATAAATATATGCAATTGTGCCAATCAATACTGCTTTATGTTTTGTATTCATAACTATTGTATCCTTATAATTTCTGTGGAACGTAATGTACTATCATCAAAACTTTCAAAAACCACTTCGCCCAAGCCTTCTAAAAATGCAATATCCATATCCGGATATTTTTCATATTCCTTTGAGCCAATAAAAATATAAGAAACATTATATTTTTTAAGAAGTTCTTCTACATTTTCTTTAGAATTTCCTGTATAAATTTCAGTAATATCTGCCTGTCTTTCTTCAATAATGGAATAGCCATTTCGCCATAACCATTCATGCGTATGCCACCCTAATACAGTTGGCAGTCCAGTTAATACAGAGACTCTTTCTGCATTGGTATAACTATCACCATCTGCTTCTAATATTACCGGCTGACCGTCAACATTTTCCGTAAGCCATGTAACGGCATCCATATCTTCCTTCATATATTCCGTAAAATAAACAGATGCATCAATACCTTTAAAATTTTCTTTATCGAGATAATTACCAAGCCACATCTTAGAAGATGTAATACAATAACCCGATGTCAGCATTAGACAGATAAGTCCCACTATTCCGGCTTTTTTCTGAGTCTTTGTTGTAGAAGTACATAAAAATTTAGTTATAATATATCCTAGTGATATTCCAAATAGAATAAAAGCCTCATAAGTCAGTTTAAACATGGTATTGGCACGTGGAAAGCCTTCCTCATAAATATCTCTTACATAAATAATTTCCGGCATTATAACAAGCCCTGTAGCACATAATCCCATCAGTACCACAAATAAATCTGCTCTGTTAATTGTCTTAAAAAAAACCGGTAACTTTATTTTTTTCACAAAAGATTCTCTTACTACTGTCACTATAATACCAATCACCATAAGAATCGGGAATCCCCATAAAATGCAGAATTGATAAAACCGTGAATGCGTAGTGCATAATCGAATTCCCATAATCATTTGTTCAAATTTCAAAGTAAATGGCAGGGAAATTAATTGAACAATTGAAAAAATCAATAGTCCCTGTAATGCTGTTGTATAAAAGGTCTTTCCTTTAAACTTATATTGAATTCCATTCCATAAAAGCACAACACTTCCACTGACCACAAAATAAATAGGATAATCCCAATAATTAGTCATACAGCTGATGCCAATTAAAAAACCAATCATTAAAAGCTGCGGACATAGTATCTCGCTTTGATACCATTTAACCGGTTTCTCTTCTTTTTTGATCCTGATTATATATGAAAATAATAATGCTGTAATAGTAAGCACCACAATAATATCGATTACGTGAGCATGTAAATCTCCAATTAAAAAGGAATAAAAAGGGAACTCTGCAATCGTCTTATCTCCAACTACATCCGGTGTATACCCAATGTATCTTGTCGAATCCGCAAACCAGTATGTTGGTTTTTCTCCCGGAATTTTTAAAATATCCCATATAGCCGGAGTTACTTTTGCAAAAATAAAATAATGCATATTACCGGAAAATGTTACAGCTATACCTGATAAAAAGGCGGCAATCACCGAAAGATATCGTTTGAATTCTCTCTCTAATAGATTATAGTGCATAATTTCATACACCAGATTTACCACCAGAACAAAGCAAAATGCCGCAATTACTGCCATGCTTAACGTATATCCAAACCGTACCTCCATAAAGGATATTCTGGTAAGATACGTCATGATATACTGTCCAAAATAATAATAATTTAACGTCTTTCCTGCAGCCCACATGTCGACAGGTGGCATATATTCCGTATGCATTATGGTACTCATAAAGGCATAATCCATACTTTTTTCTGTCTCTACTCCCGGAATTTTATTGCCAAGCAGATAAATAAAAAAGATAAACATAAGCAAGAAAAATATCTCTGACATTAAAATCGAAAACCACTTCTGATCCAGACCTTTGAAAATATTCTTGTTGGTTTTCTTTCTATTATATAAAAAAATAATTCCATAAATAATAACAGCAACTATGACAGTACATACAATACTGCTTGTCGTCGTAAATTTAAGCAATTTGACCGAAGACAACAGCCACATTAAATATCCGCCCAAAAACAATCCAATGATTTTCGAATATAAATATCCACCATTAGCAAATGTCGGAAACAAACGAATTGTAAGTGGAAATGCTACAATTCCCAGGACAAAAAGAGCCAGCCAGAAACGTAGAATTGTCTCCATATTGTCTCCTAATAAATAAAAGCCCGTCAAAGCTGTCACTAAAAAAAGCATTACTGCAATTACTATTTTTTTATAATCATTTTTTTCTTTCATCATCTCTGTATTCATATATAATCCCCATTGTTTACTTAAAAAAAAGAGGCGTTCACAACTGTAAACTCCTCTTTAATTACTTCTATTTTACCTTATTTAATTTTTCTTTCAACCTTTATTCTATACTTATCTTCCAAAAAGATTGTAAGGACCCTTGTATAAGCTATTTTAACGATAATATCGCCAAAAAACATTACGCCATTTGTTTTATTGCAAGCATTTCAATATAGCCTCTTGTACCAATTGGTTCTAATTGAATACGCGGATTGGTTGTGTCCCAGGCATATCCTGTTAATGTCGGATCATACTTCTTTATAGATGCCTGTACTCCTTCAATTGCCTCACAGTAATCCTCTTCCTCAAAAGGTTCTCCGCGAAACATCATATATTCTGCTTCGGGAAGTGTTATTACATCAAAATCCTCCGGTATTTCGCCTTCATAATTAACAGGCACTTCCACTCCCTGCACATACTCAGATGTTCCCGGTTTTCTATATTTCTCTGGCAGCCACAGACAAACCGGTTCCCCGCTAATAGACTTCATACTGGTTAAAAGTCCCCATACATCACAGCCAACTTCCTCGCAATATGTAAAGTATTCCGTTGCGGTTTCGCCTCTTTTTATTAATACTTTTCGCTGTGGTTTATAGTATGCACTATTCATAAATACCAGTTCTTTTCGTCCGTCAAGATATACA
>CAZAQH010000023.1:0-25984 GCA_964487395.1 uncultured Lachnospiraceae bacterium
TTTAAAAGCAAAAAAGCCTGTAACATCAAGGCTTGTGGCGTTTTGCAAACGCCTATCATTTTATAAAGAGTGAGGAGATTTTACATTATGAAAAATCAGATTGAAATCAGATGGCATGGACGTGGAGGTCAGGGTGCCAAAACAGCAGCATTACTGCTTGCAGATGTAGCTTTTAAAACAGGACAGTTTGTACAGGGTTTCCCAGAGTATGGTCCGGAAAGAATGGGTGCACCTATTACTGCCTATAATCGTGTAAGTTCTGAAAAGATACGTGTTCATTCCAATATATATTCACCGGATTATGTGGTAGTAGTGGATGAAACATTATTAGAATCTGTTGATGTGACTGCAGGACTTAAGAAGAATGGTGCAATTATTATTAATACACCTAAATCAAAAGAAGAGATAGCTGACAGTTTGAATGGTTATGAGGGTAATGTTTATACTGTAGATGCAAGAGATATTTCTGTTCAGACATTAGGAAAGAATTTCCCTAATTCACCAATGCTTGCAGCAATAGTAGCAGTGAGCGGAGTTATGCCAAGAGAAAAATTCATGAAAGAGATGCATGCTTCTTATCAGCATAAATTTGCAAAAAAGCCGGAAGTAATTGAAGGCAATTTAAAGGCTCTTGAGATGGCATTTGATGTTGTGGAAAATTCCATTGAGGATGGCAAGGTTGAATTGAGCGCTTAAATAAAAGAACAAACAAAAGATTGGAGAAACACGTTGAGAACGGATATTACGAAAATAAATGAACAGACACCCCATGAGGAGTTAACAGAAGGATTACAGATATTTGCAGGTGGAACTTCAAAACTTTTTAAAACCGGAGAATGGAGAACCAGTACTCCGGTTTTTTACGAAGAAAAATGTAAACAATGCCTGCATTGTGCACCAGTTTGTCCAGATAGCAGTATTCCTGTCTGTGAGGGAAAAAGAGGAGATTTTGATTACGAACACTGTAAAGGATGCGGAATTTGTGCTGCCGTTTGTCCATTTGAGGCAATTACAATGAAGGAGGGAATAGAATAATGGCAATAAAAGAACGTATGTCAGGAAATGAAGCAGTTGCATATGCAATTCGCCAAATCAATCCGGATGTTATGCCGGCATTTCCGATTACCCCTTCAACAGAAATACCACAAATGGTATCGAATTATATTGCAAATGGTGAGATTGATACTGAAATTATTCCGGTAGAGAGTGAACACTCTTCCATGAGTGCAGCTATTGGAGCAGAGTCAGCAGGAGCAAGAAGCCTTACTGCTACTTCATCAGCCGGACTTGCCCTTATGTGGGAAGAATTGCTATTAGCGGCATCTAACAGACTTCCACTTGTACTTGCGTTAGTTAATCGTACATTATCGGGACCGATTAATATCAATTGTGATCACTCAGACAGTATGGGCGCAAGAGATACGGGATGGATTCAGATATATGCAGAAAATAATCAGGAAGCATACGATAATTTCATCCAGGCATATCCGATTGCCGAAAATAATAAAGTTCATTTACCGGTTATGATTTGTCAGGATGGATTCATTACCAGTCATGCAGTAGAAAATATTGAATTACTTGAGGATGATAAAGTGAAAAAATTCGTATCGGAATATCATCCGGAGGAATTTTTGTTAAATCCTGGAAAACCGATTGCAGTGGGACCATACTCTGTTTCCAATTATGCGATGGAAGCAAAGAAAAACCAGGAAATTGCCATGGAAAATGCGAAGGCTGTTATTTTGGAAATCGCAGAAAAGTTCAAGACAATGTCGGGTCGTTCATATGGTTTTTTTGAGGAATATAAAACAAAAGATGCAGATTATATTATGCTGATTATGGGATCAGCAGCAGGAACAGCTAAGGATGCTGTGGATTATTTGAGAGAAAAAGGAAAAAAGGTCGGAGTTTTAAAACTAAGAGTTTTTCGCCCATTCCCTGCTGCAGAAATAGCTAAGGCACTTAGTGGATGCAAGGCAGTTGCTATTATGGACCGTTGTGAAAGCTATAATGGAAATGGTGGCCCTGTGGGATGTGAAGTGATGGCAGGACTGTTTAGAGAAAAAGTAATGATTAATGCCGTAAATTATATTTATGGTCTGGCAGGACGTGATTTTCTTGTGGAAAGTGCATTTTCTGTTTTT
Source organism: uncultured Lachnospiraceae bacterium (assembly GCA_964487395.1). Lineage (GTDB taxonomy): Bacteria > Bacillota > Clostridia > Lachnospirales > Lachnospiraceae > RGIG8767. Next base: position 2,145 of record CAZAQH010000023.1, read on the forward strand.
GAGGAATTAGAGAAAGCACAGAACACAGGAGAAAAGATTGAACAATACCAATACATTGGATTACGGGAGGCAGACCATAAATGAGTGATTATAGTTTAAAAACGATGATGAATAAACCGGAGAGACTTGCACCAGGACACAGGATGTGTGCAGGCTGTGGTGGAACAATAGCGGTACGTGCGGTTCTTCGTGGATTGCATGAAGGTGACAGAGCAGTTATCGGTAATGCAACGGGATGCCTGGAAGTATCAACCTTTATGTATCCCTACACTGCATGGGAGGACAGTTATATACATAATGCCTTTGAAAACGCAGGTGCCACCATGAGTGGTGTAGAGACAGCATATAATGCATTAAAAAAGCGCGGTAGACTTCCTGAAAATGAGAACTTTAAATTTATAACATTTGGTGGTGATGGTGGTACATATGATATTGGTTTCCAGTCACTATCAGGAGCAATGGAACGAGGACATGATTTTGTATATGTATGCTATGATAACGGTGCGTATATGAATACTGGTATTCAGCGTTCTTCTGCAACACCTCATTTTGCAGATACGACTACAACACCGGTTGGAAAGTGTTCTAATGGAAAGATGCAGAATCGAAAAGATTTAGCAAGCATTATTGCTGATCATGATGTGCCTTATGTAGGACAGACTACATTCACTTCTAATTTTATGGATATTCATAAAAAGTCAGAAAAAGCAATCTATACAAAAGGAGCCAGTTTTTTGAATGTGTTAGCACCTTGCCCAAGAGGCTGGAGATATGATACGGCGGACATTATGAAGATTTGTAAATTAGCAGTTGATACTTGTTACTGGCCTTTATTTGAAGTGGAAGATGGAAAATGGACATTAAATTATGAGCCAAAGCAGAAGCTCCCGATAGAAGAATTTTTGAAAGTACAGGGACGTTTTAAGCATCTGTTTAAAAAAGGAAATGAAGATTTGATTGTTCAATTTCAAAATGAAGTTGACAGACGATGGGAAGACCTTCAATATAAATGTAATAGATAATTCATGAGTAAACGAAGGAGGATAGGACGTGACACTTTTAACGTATCAAGTATTTAAAATGGTTGCAGAGCAACAGAGTTTTCGAAAAGCAGCGGATATCCTTGGCTTAACTCCTTCAGCAGTCAGTCATACAATTGCGGCAATGGAAAGTGAATTGGGCTTTTGTGTTTTAAACAGAAGCAAATCGGGTGTAACATTAACCAATTATGGAGAGCATCTTCTTCCTTATGTTAATGCGGTTTTAAACAGTGATGAAAGTCTGCAACAGGCAATATCTGAATTTAACGGATTAAAACAGGGAAAAGTAAAAATAGGATGTTTTTCCAGTGTCTGTACGAATTGGATGCCTGATATCATGAACTCCTTTGAAAAGAAATATCCAGGAATCACCATTGAAGTCTTTCAGGGAACATATGATGATGTAGTTTATTGGATTAAGAATGGAATTGTGGATTTGGGATTTCTATCTGTATCAAGTGCGGCGGATATTCCGATTGAACCGTTATATAAAGATCCTCTTTTATGCGTACTTCCCAAAGGAACGCGACGAAAAAAAGATACAGAATATATGGATGTAGATGAAATGCGGGATCATCAATTTGTTACGCAGCGTGAATCAACAGATGCAGATATTCAGAAATTTCTAAAAGATAACATGTTAAGTGTACAATCGAATTACCATGTAGTGGATGATTTATCTACTATAGTTATGGTTGCAAATGGATTTGGAATCTGCTTGATGCCGGAGCTTGTTATGAATGATATTCCTTATGAGGTAGATTGTTATCCAATTAAACCGGATGCGTACCGAATTATTGGAATTGCGACTCTAAATCCCGACTTTATGGCACCGGCAGTACGTACAATGTATAATCATATTTTAAAACATTATAAAAAAGAAGATAGATAAAAAACAGGAGAATCGGTTATTCAACCGGATTCTCCTGTTCATTTTGTTCAAATATTAAAGAATCAAATTTAGGCTTAGCACTTGCCTGCTCTTTTGGTCCTCTTGCAGTCCAGCCAAATAGAAGTGGATGGTATAGAGCTTTACAAAGAGCATATCCAAACTGCTTAGTATCTTTGTGACAATATGCTATAAAATCAGGTTTGGAAATACAGTTAATTAACAAATGTGTCATTGCAAAGCGGACAACAAATATCATATTTTCCTGCTTATACATATTGCAGGAAAGCTGTCCTCGTATTACTTCCGGATGATGAATTCGAAACCATTTTACAAGATAGGGACTGAAGGATTCAATGCAATAAAGTCCTTTGTATTCTTTTAAATAATCATAAGTCTTTCTACACAGTTCGTAATTCATATTACCATTGTCAGCCTTAATTTCACAAATTAAATCTGTCGTTTTCAAAACCTGTAACACATCTTTTAGCAAGGGAATCGTTTCGTCTGTTCCTTTTAAACGAAGAGTCTTAAGCTGCTCATAAGTGTAGTTCCTAAGATATCCGTCTTCACCGGTCATTCTTTTCAAGGAACCATCATGAAACACGACAAGCTGCTTGTCCAAAGTCATCTGCACATCAAGTTCTACTCCGTAGCCATGTTCTACGGCAAGACGAAAGGCACTTAGGGAATTTTCAGGTGTGTTTTCATCATGCAACCCACGGTGAGCAAACATTTTTTCTGTAAATGCAGAATAGTCACGTCTCTTGTTTGGTTTGATTAAAATAATCATTAATAAAAAGAGAACGACAAACAGTAGTAAAATAATAAAAATTGTATTCAAGAAAATCACTTCCTTTTTTAATTATCAACATCAAGAATTTCAAGCTTGCTTTCTTTTATCTTGGGTTTGTTATCGCCATGCTTAACCTTTAACATAGTAAAGAAAGATAAGGCTACAAAAAATGCACCATATGGAAACAGTGTCCAATAGCCGACAAATTGCAGTAAAACGCCGGATAAAATAGGGGTAATGATTTGTGCTGCCATAGAGCAGGTGTAGTAATATCCGGTAAATTTGCCAATATCAGATTCTTTACACATTTCTACAACCATTGGCAAGGAGTTGACACTTATCATAGCCCAGGCAACACCAATTAATGCAAAAATAATTAATAAAATTGGTGAAAATCCATCTAAAACAAAGGTCATAACACTTCCAAGTGCAAAGTTAAATGCAAGCAGAATAACACCGGCAAGGATTGATTTTTTGCGTCCTATCTTTGATGCTACTTCACCAATTGGAATATAAGAAATGATGGCAGCAGCAGTTGCAACGGTAAGACACTGGTTCGCAGAGCCTAAAGACATTCCCCATTCAAGTGTTGCATATTTGGAAAAAGCAGTAGTAACAGCATTATATCCGGTAAACCAGAGTGCTATTGAAGCAAGAACAAAATAAAGACTTTTTTTGACTTCTTTTGGAATTACACTTTTTCCAGTATTGGTATCAATTACTTCTAAATTATCTTCTGTGTGTTCAGCTTCATATGCTTGTACTTCTTTTGCACATTTTGGCTCTGAAATGGTAACAAATAAAATAATGACAGATACGACCATCACAATAGCAATAATCATAAATACCGTTTGATAATTAATATGACTAATTCCCTGTGTACGTTTTTCGGAAAACAGGAAAGTGGTTAAAATCAAATAAAAAATACCGCCAACTGCACCCATAAGATTGATTATGGCGTTGGCTTTGCTTCTAAGAGGCTTAGGCGTCAAATCCGGCATAAGTGCAACTGCGGGTGAACGATAGGAGCCCATTGCAATTAAAAGCAGTCCAAGACATACAACAAATCCAATTAGAATTGGAAGAGAAGCTTTTTTAGCGTATGCATTATCTAATAATGGAATAAAAGTCATAAGCACAACGGCGAGACCGGTTCCAATTAAGATAAATGGCATTCTGCGACCAATTTTTGTATTACATCTGTCGGAAAGTGAACCAAGCAGCGGAAGTAAAAACAAGGCAATTACATTATCAAATGCCATAATTACGCCGGCCAGGGAATCCAGAATCTGAAAGGTGTTTTTTAAAATCAGCGGAATCACATTATCATAAAGCTGCCAAAAGGCACAGATAGACATAAATGCAAGTCCGACAATATAAGTTCGTTTATAATTTAATTTCATGTAGTCTCCCTAAAGTATTTCATCACAAATTGCAAAAAAATTTACAAATATAGTTTAGTTTAAAAGTAGCATCAATGCAATAATAACTTGAAAATGAAGTCGGCAGATAGTATACTTTTTTGAGTGTACGAAAATTTTATGTGGAGAGTTCAAATGAAAAAAACAATTATTGTAATGCCGGTAGCAAATGAAGAAACAACAATGAGACAGATTATTGATGAAATTTTGAATCTTCCATATGATAATTTATTTTTATATCTTGTAATAGATAGTTATTCAAAAGATAGAACAGAATTAATTATTCATGAAAAAGAAAAAGAAACCAATCGAGTAAAATGTATTTTTTATAAAGAATCACAAGGTGTAATCACCTGTTACTTGAAAGGGTTTAGGCAAGCACTTTTAGATGGAGCAGAAAGAATCATTGAAATGGATGGTGGCGGAAGCCATTTACCGAAGGAAATTCCTCAATTTATAGAAAAGTTAGACGAAGGTTATGATTGTGTATGGGGTTCTAGATTTATTCAAGGTGGAGGAATCAGCAATCAGCCTTTTTACCGTAGATTTTTAAGTGGCGGTGGTACGTATCTGGCTAATTTTGTATTAGGAACAAGATTAAAAGATATGACAAGTGGTTTTGAAGGATTTCAAAGAAATATTCTTGAAAATATGAATTTAGATAAATTCTTATCAAAGGGTCATATGTATCAGACAGAAATGAGATATTATTGCAGAAAATACAAAACAATTGAAGTTCCCATTCATTATATTGGAAGTTCAACCAGTTTGAGCAGCAAATCGGTTACAGAAGCATTAAAGATTTTATGTAAGTTAAAAAAACATCAGAAACTGGTTATGAAAAATATTATTTAAAGTTACGATACAGGTTCGAGGGGGAATATAATGCAACAGGTAAAATATCTGATTTTGGGAGCAGGACCAGCGGGATTATCGTTTGCCTTGCGGTTAAAGGAGAAAGGCGAAAATTCCTTTCTTGTTTTGGAAAAAGAAAAAATAGCAGGTGGTTTATGTCGTTCCGAGATAGTAGATGGAAGCCCCTTTGATATAGGCGGAGGTCATTTTCTGGATGTTAGAAGACCACAGGTAAAAGAGTTCCTTTTTTCGTTTATGCCGGAAACAGAATGGAATCTATTTGAACGAGACAGTCGGATTCAACTGAAAGGAAAACTGATTCATCATCCTATTGAGGCTAATATTTGGGAAATGGAATTACAGGAACAAGTAGATTATTTAATGTCTATTTCAAAAGCGGGCTGCAATGTGGGAAAAGAGATGCCTAGTCGTTTCGTTGACTGGATTCGCTGGAAACTTGGAGATAAAGTTGCTGATGAATATATGCTTCCCTACAATCAGAAAATGTTTGCTGATCAATTAAATGAGCTAGGAACATACTGGCTTGATAAATTACCCAATGTCAGTTTTGAGGAAACATTATTATCCTGTTTGACAAATAAGCCATATGGAACGCAGCCAGGACATGCCCAGTTCTATTATCCAAAGGAATATGGATATGGGGAGGTGTGGCTACGCATGGCAGAAACAATCAAAGAACATATATTATATGAACAAAATGTAGTACAGCTTGATATAGATAAAAAAGAAATTTTAACGCAATCAGGAGAACAGTATTTGGCACAGAATATTGTTACGACTATTCCGTGGATGACATTTCAACAAATCAAAGGCATGCCTGAAAAAATGGTAAATTCAATTCAGAAACTCAAGGTCAGTGCTATTGAGACAAGATATGTTGAAAAGGAACTTGATACAAAGGCGCAATGGATTTACTATCCGGAATCAGAACTGCCATATCATCGTATTCTTGTCAGACATAATTTCTGCAATCATAGTAAGGGATATTGGTATGAGACACGTAAAGAAAGAACGGCTATGTTTGAAAAAACAGATTCATACTGCTATATGAATGAATTTGCCTATCCGTTAAATACCATTGATAAACCGGAAATCATGAATGATTTATTGAAATATTGCAGAGAGAGACGTGTATTTGGATTGGGAAGATGGGGAGAACATTCTCATTTTAATTCAGATGTGACGATAGAAAGAGCATTGGATATTGCAGAGGAAATAGGATGAACATAAAGAATACAATAAAAAAAATAGTAGGCGTTCTTTTGGTTGTAATTTTTTTTGTGGGAGCAATGATGGTTTTAAATCATAGCGCACAAAATGGAAGAAAAACAGATGAATTACTTCCGGCTGTGTCGGAGGAACCGATATATGTGGAATGCGAACAGGGGAAAAATCTGGAGGTTGCAATTTCTCCTACAGAAAATTTCTCAGCCAGTGGCTTTCAAATTTTATTAGTTAATTTTTCGAGCGAAAGCAGAGGCTCATTTCAGGTAATGGTACAGGATAGTCAGAAAAATGTGCTAATAAATGAAGTGATTCCTGTAAATACAATAACACCGGGAGAATGGTTTGTTGTTCCTGCTGAATTGGAATATGTAAGTGGAGAAGAATATACAGTAGTCTTTAAAGCAGATGGCAGTAATCCATATTTTATGCAAATAAAGGATATAGAATCCGCAGAGTTTCCATTTACGGAGACGGTTATACAGGATGGACAAATAATAGATAGTTACATTTCTATGGGAATTAATGTTGTAACACCTGTTAACATAACTTATGGAGATATTCTATACTACTCAGAACTGTTTTGTGTGATAGCAGCATTATTTGTGATAGTCCTTATCATTTTTGGTAAAGAGACAATAATGAATTTAGGACAAAAGATACCTGCAAAAAACTTTTTTGAAAAATATGGAAACGATATGTTTCTTTTAATCATTTTTGTTTATATTTGTTTGAATGTGCTTGCAAAGGCATATTTTAAAGGTGCGTATATTTCTGCGGATTCTGCAGGATATTTAAGAGAAGCCGTTAATATCGTAAATGGCAATGGATTTAGTTATGACGGATTAGCGGGATATCGTACTTGGTTTGCCAACTGGCCAATAGTGTATCCGGCCATGATAGCATTTGTTATGATGGTGACTAAGTTTAATGCTTATCTTGCTTCGAAGATAGTAGCCATGTTGGTTGTTGGAATTATGCTATTGATTTTAAAAATTGTATTTAAAAAAGATGCATGGATTTACGGGTTATGTTTTTTAAATATCGGATTTATGAATTTAACATATTATACTTGGAGTGAAATCCCATTTATGTTGTTTCTTATGATTTTCACCCTTGTATTTGCTGAAATATTAAAAAGAGAAAATCCTAAATTTCAATATTATCTTCTTTTTGGAATCAGTGGTATAGGATGTTTCCTTACAAGATATTTTGGAATTTATGTGTGGATTGTAGCAGGATGCTATCTTGCAGTTCTTTTATGGAGATATAAAAAAGAGAAAAATCAGAATTTGCTTCGAAAGATTATTTTGATTAGTATCACTTCATTTATCAGCGGTTGCATTTGTATTGCCTATTTATTTATAAATAAAATTATGAATGGAATGCCATCGGGTGTAAGCAGAAGTATTTGGTGGGATGATTATGAAATTCTAACAAATGATTTAATAGAAAGTCTGTTGACAGAGTTTACCAATGTCTTTTCTATTCAGATTCCACAGGTAATAGAAGAATTGCCCTATAACATGAAGGTATGGGTAATCATTCTTTTGTTAATAGGAATAGTATTGTTTGTCAAAAAGAAAATAAAACCATTATCGACAGAATCCGTCATGATATCAATGGGTGTTTTTTATTATCTGATTTTTATTGTTATCCGTTATCGTTCTTCAATGGATTCATTCTATTTCCGCTTTTTTGAACCGGCTAGTTTTTTGATTTGCATTGGTTTAGCGGGATTGGTAATTCCAATGATTCAAAAAAAAGAGGGAACACATTATTTTGCAGGTGCTGTTACGGTTCTAATGATTATTGTTGGTATTTCAATGTTTCAAAATGGTGATTTTAAAAATGCAAATCCATATTATCAACACTTAACGTCACAATGGGATCGGGAATATTCGGAAATTCCACAAAAATCTGTTATAATATTTAATGATATTGATTTCCGTTCTTCTTATTACAGACCGGATGTAGTTGGAGGACTTATTACACCACAAGACAATTTAGATACATTGAAAACGACTTACTATGGATCCGATTATTTATGTATTAAGGCAGAATATGTTGCTACTATGCTGGAATCGGGAGAATATGAGCAGGGTGTAGTTGAATGGCTGACAGAAGCAATGGAGCACAAGGCTGAGAACCAGGAATATATTGTGCTTGCGCTAAAGTAGTATAATATAAGTAAAAACAGGAGGTATCATTTGAACGCAAATCCAAAATTTACAAGAGGAATTTTACAGATTATTGTAGCCGGATATGTAATTTATCTGGCATATGGTTTAAAAGATGGCATTTTAGAATCGACAGGTGGAAAGCAGTTGTTTTTTATTTTGGCAGCTGTATTTATGACACTTGCGGCTATTGTAGTAATTATTCATGCCATTAAAATGATTCTGAAAAAAGAAGAAGACACTGATATTGACACTGACACAGATACAGAAGAGTTGACTGAAACAGAAGATAATGATAAATAGCATCAAGTATCAAATGATGTAATTTTCATAGGATATACAAAATGATTTAACGCGACGACAGGACAAACTTAAAATTTCGTCTGTTATAAGCGTTATTTCTTTTTTGCTTGTATTGATTTCTTTGATATGTTCAAGATTGACAATACAGTTACGGGAACAAAAGACAAAATTAGTGCCAAGAATCGGTAGCAGATTATTGAGCGTACAGCGATAATATCGTTGCCCGTCATTGGTATATAAAACAATTAAATGTGAATTTGATAAAGAACGAATATAGTATATGGAATGATGACTAAGAGAAATGATATGACCGGACTGGTGCAGTACAAGCTGACGCCCAGTTCGGTTATTTTCTGTTTGAAAGCGGGACAGCGCAAGATGCATGCATTTTTTCATTAAAAGTGGAATTTGACTATAATCAATGGTCTTTATATAATCCAGTATTTCCAGATGAGACTGTAAGAGAAAATCACTTGCCTTTAAAGAACGGTCGAGTATCACGATAAATCCACGAGGGTCGTTGTCACGAATTTGCTGTAACAGAAAAACAGCATTTTTAATACTTTCATTTTCTAAATCAATAAAATAAAGTGAAGGAGAGGAAAGCGTCAGTTGAGTATTTACAAGTTCTTTGTAAGAATCACTGGCATAGGCAATGTCAATATCCCAATCCTCAAAGGTAATGGCATAATAAATAATATTGCATAGATAGTGTAGTCTTTCGATATCTTTTTCATATACAAAGACAGGTAGCATAGGCACTCCTTTTTCACATTTATTGTGTTAATTATATAAGATATGCAAATTATGTTGCAATCGGACAATTTCCTAAAATATTTATATTTGTTGCAAATATGTGCTATAAAAGTTATAATTATTCCTAGATATCTTATATTACATAAGAGTTAAAAATACGAAACGGATAAGTGAAACAGGTACGCATGATATGAGCGAAAAAACGGACAATTTGAGAAGACGAAAGCGGGTCAGACGTTTAAAGAGAATGATAGTCACCGGTTTGATTCTTGCAATCATGTTTCCAATTATCTTTTGTTTTATTTTACTGGGAAGGGTACACAGTCTGGAGCATCAATTGGAACAGATTAGTATTCTTTATGAGAATCAGAGCATATCACCTGAAAATGGAGAACAGGAGACCGTATCACAAAAAGAGTCATTAGAGGAGACGGCAGGAATTACTGAAAAAGAACCTGTAGTTGTATATAAACGCAATGTTTATTTGACATTTGATGATGGACCAAGTGCTAATACGGAGCAGATTCTTGATATTCTGGATCAATATAATGTGAAAGCGACTTTTTTTGTAACAGGTGAAGAAGCACAATCACATCCGGAACGATATAAAGAAATTGTAGACAGAGGCCATACGATTGGAATGCATTCATACAGTCACAAATATAGTGAGATATATGAATCTGAAGAAAGTTTTTTAAAGGACTTGAAAAAACTACAGGATTTCCTGTATGATACTACTGGTATAAAATCTGAACTTTACAGGTTCCCAGGTGGCAGCAGTAATACGGTTAGTGCTATACCAATGAAGAATTTTTGCGAATCTCTGAAAAAAGAGAATATTGTGTATTTTGATTGGAATATTTCAAGTATGGATGCCAGTAACCCGATGTTATCCAAAGAGGAAATTATTTCAAACTGTGTGGATGACTTAGAAGGATATGAAAATGCAGTTATTCTTTTACATGATTCAGTCAAAAAGAGTTCAACAGTAGAAGCATTACCCGGAATAATCCAGCAAATACAAGCGATGAAGGATACGCAGATTTTACCAATTACGGATGATACAGTCATCGTTCAGCATAAAAATACGAATGAATAGCGGAGGAAAAAGGAATGGGATTTTTTCAAGAATTGAAAGAGGATTTATCACAGGCGGTGAATGAACTGGTTCCGGAGGAAGAAATACAGGAGAATGAACAGAAAGAAGATACAGTATTAGAAGATACAATAGGTTTCACAGAAGAAAAAGAAGAAATAAAAGAAATAAAAGAAGAACAGCCGGTATATCAGGAAGTGAAAAAAGAAGCTTACAGTGCATGGGAAGATAAAACACCGGAAGTAGCAACAAATGATAAATCAAGCGATGAAGTGGCAACGATTACAGCCAAAATGGTATTAAACGGTGATGTGGAATCAGATGGATCACTTGATTTAATTGGTTGTGTCAATGGTAACATTCATATTTTAGGCAAATTAAATGTAACAGGCAGCATTAGTGGTAATTCAGAAGCAGCTGAAGTTTATGCACAGGATGCAAAAGTTACAGGAGATGTAACAAGTCTTGGAAGTGTGAAAATAGGTAATAACTCTGTAATTAGAGGAAATATTTATGCTACAAGTGCAGTTATCGCCGGAGCAGTGAAGGGTGATATTGATGTAAAAGGTCCGGTTATTCTGGATGCATCTGCAATTGTAATGGGTAATATTAAATCCAAAGCAGTTCAGATTAATAATGGTGCTGTTATAGAAGGATTGTGCTCTCAGTGTTATGCGGATGTTAATCCATCCTCTTTCTTTAAAGAGTAACCAATCGTACTTATAGAATTTAGGGGTATATTATGAAAAGAATTTTATTAAAATTAAGCGGTGAAGCATTAGCCGGTGATAAAAAGACCGGATTTGATGAAGATACAGTCCGTAAAGTCGCTTTGCAGGTAAAAGAACTTGTAGATAAAAATATTCAGGTTGGAATTGTTATAGGGGGCGGTAATTTCTGGAGAGGACGTACGAGTGAACATATTGATCGTACCAAGGCTGATCAGATTGGAATGCTTGCAACTATTATGAATTGCATTTATGTGTCAGAGATATTCCGTTCGGTTGGTATGATGACCAATGTTTTGACACCTTTTGAATGTGGCTCATTTACCAAATTATTTTCTAAAGATAGAGCAATGAAGTATTTTGATAAAGGAATGGTAGTCTTTTTTGCAGGTGGCACAGGACATCCTTATTTTTCTACTGATACAGGAGTAGTTCTAAGAGCCATAGAAGTAGAAGCAGATGTTATACTTCTTGCTAAGGCGATAGATGGTGTATATGATGACGATCCCCGCAAGAATGATAAGGCAAAAAAATATGATGAGGTTACAATTGATGAGGTTATTGCAAAGAACCTTCAGGTTGTGGATATGACAGCATCTATTCTTGCCAGAGATAATAAAATGCCAATGTGGGTTTTTGGATTGAATGAAGAAAACAGTATTGTAAATACGATATATGGAACCTTCAATGGGACAAAAGTTACAGTATAATTTAGGATTAGAAAGGGAAGGCAGTTATGGATCAAAGATTACAGGTATTAAATGATAAAATGGAAAAAGCATATAATTTCTTATTGGCGGATTATCAGACAATAAGAGCAGGGCGTGCTAATCCTCATGTTTTAGATAAAATAAAAGTAGATTATTACGGAACACCGACACCGATTCAGCAGGTAGGTAATATCTCTGTACCGGAAGCAAGAATGATACAGATAGCTCCTTGGGAAAAAGGATTAATCAAAGAGATTGAAAAAGCAATTTTAGCTTCTGATGTAGGTATCACCCCATCCAATGATGGAGCAATTATTCGTCTTGTTTTTCCAGAATTAACGGAAGACAGAAGAAAAGAACTGGTAAAAGATGTTAAAAAGAAAGGCGAAGATGCAAAAGTAGCCATTCGTAATATCAGAAGAGATGGAAATGATTCTTTTAAGAAACTTGCCAAAGAAGAAATCTCTGAAGATGAAATCAAAGAATTAGGTGATAAACTCCAGAAAATGACAGATCAGTTTATTAAAAACATTGATGAGGCCATAGATGCAAAATCAAAAGAGATTATGACAGTATAAAACAGAATATGAGAGGAGGCAGACGAGATATCGGTATGTCTCCTCTTTATCTGTATTTTGATATTGGAGGAAGGAAGTTATGCAGATACCAAATCATTTGGCAGTTATTTTAGATGGAAATGGAAGATGGGCCAAAAAACACGGAATGCCGAGAAATTATGGACACGCACAGGGCGCCAAGGTTGTTGAGGATATGTGTGAAATTACGTATAATATGGGTATTCAGTATTTTACAGTTTATGCTTTTTCTACAGAAAATTGGAGCAGACCAAAAGATGAAGTAGATGCTTTAATGAAATTACTTCGTAATTACATGGTCAATTGTAAAAAACGTGCAAATAAGAATAATATGTGTGTCAGAGTCATAGGAGATAAGACAAAATTAGAACAGGATATTCAGGATAAAATTGCTGATTTAGAAGAATCAACAAAAAATAATACCGGCCTTCATTTTCAAATAGCTATTAATTATGGCGGCAGAGATGAAATAACGCGTGCCTGCAAAAAGATATTACAGGAAGTAAATGAGGGTAGACTTTCTAGCGAACAGATAGAAGAAAAAACCGTAGAAGCATTTATGGATACAGCAGGACTTCCGGACCCGGATTTATTGATTCGTACCTGCGGTGAACAGCGAATTTCTAATTTCCTTTTATGGCAGTGTGCATATACGGAATTCTATTTTTCCGAGGTTGCATGGCCGGATTTTTCAAAAGAAGAATTGAAAAAGGCTATTGCTGCATATAATCAAAGAAACAGGAAATTTGGTGGAATTAAGGAGGAAGCATAACAATGTTTAAAACAAGATGTATCAGTGCAGTTTTTCTAGTAGTGATAGCACTTGGTGCTTTATTAGCGGGCGGTCCGGTACTTGCCGCAATTTTGTTTGTTATATCAATTATTGCATTTCGTGAACTTTCTATAGCATGTAAGGTACATTCAGAAAAACCGGTTAATGCGATAGAGATGGTAGGTTACCTTGGCATTACAGCATTATATCTGCTTGTTTATTTTGGTGTGCAGGAAATCTTTTTTGCGTTATGGTTTGTACTTTTTTTCCTTGCATTACTATTTGTTTATGTTTTTACCTTCCCGAAATACCAAGCCAGTCAGGTGATGACAACATTTTTCTGCGTATGTTATGCACCCGTAATGTTTGCTTTTATTTATCTTACAAGAGAGACTACATATGGTATTTATCTGGTGTTTATGGTATTCATCAGTTCCTGGATTAGTGATACATTTGCATATTTGACCGGTATGTCGATTGGCAGACATAAATTAGCACCGGTATTAAGTCCTAAAAAATCTATTGAGGGCAGCATTGGTGGAATAGCAGGTGCAGCACTGGTGGGTGCTTTATATGGTTATTATTTATCGGCTAATGTAATGCATAATACGGAAATAATATGGATATCTGCTATTATTGGGGGAGTTGGAAGTGTATTTTCCCAGTTAGGAGATTTGGCAGCATCGGCAATTAAACGTAATCAGGATATAAAGGATTATGGCAAACTGATACCGGGACATGGCGGAATTATGGATCGGTTTGACAGCGTAATTGTTACGGCACCAATGATTTATTTTCTGACGGTTTTACTCGTTAAATGATATTGATAGAGGGACATTATGAAAAAGATAGCAATACTCGGATCAACAGGTTCAATCGGAACCCAGACGTTACAGATTGTACGTGATAATCCGGATTTAGAAGTGGTTGCATTGGCAGCCGGAAAAAATATAAAGTTAATGGAACAACAGGTTCGTGAATTTCATCCACAGATTGTTTGTATGTGGGAGAAAGAAGCGGGTAGAATATTACAGATGGCAGTTGCTGATACCAATACAAAAATTGTAGTAGGTATGGAAGGTCTTTTGGAGATTGCCATATTACCACAGGTAGAAGTTTTAGTGACGGCAATTGTGGGTATGATTGGAATCAGACCGACAATTGCGGCAATTGAGCATGGCAAGACAATTGCTTTGGCTAATAAAGAAACACTTGTAACAGCGGGTCATATTATTATGCCACTTGCAAAAAAACATAATGTATCTATTTTGCCGGTTGATAGTGAACACAGTGCCATTTTTCAGTCTTTACAGGGACAGCCAAAGGAACGCATTGAAAAGATTTTGTTAACAGCTTCAGGCGGACCATTTAGAGGAAGAAAAAGAGAAGAATTAGCAGATATGACAGTTGAAGATGCACTCAAGCACCCTAATTGGTCTATGGGAAGAAAAATCACGATAGATTCGGCTTCTCTTGTAAATAAAGGGCTTGAGGTCATGGAAGCAAAATGGCTTTTTGGAACAGAATTATCTCAGATTCAGGTTCTGGTGCAGCCACAAAGTATTATTCATTCTATGGTACAGTACACAGATGGGGCAGTAATGGCACAGCTTGGCGTACCTGATATGAAACTGCCAATACAGTATGCTCTGTTTTATCCTGACAGACGTCCTATGCAGGAAGAAAGAATTGATTTTTACAAGCTTGCACAGATTACATTTGAAGAACCGGATACGGATACGTTTAAGGGACTTCCACTTGCCTTTAAGGCTGCTACTATTGGGGGAAGTATGCCAACGGTTTTCAATGCAGCAAACGAAAAAGCAGTTGCATTATTTTTAGATAAACAAATTCGGTTTTTGCAAATTTATGATTTAATTGAAGCAACAATGGAACATCATAAAGTTATTTTATCACCAGATGTTGATGAAATTTTGCAGGCAGAGCAGGAAAGTTATGAATACATCAATCATATATTAAGATGAGTTGGAGAAGACAATGATAATGACCATAATTTCATTTATAATAATATTTGGACTAATTGTAATTTCGCATGAGTTTGGACATTTCTTACTTGCAAAAGTAAATGGCATTCATGTAGTTGAATTCGCAATTGGAATGGGTCCGAAACTTTTACATTTTTCTAAAAACGGCACGGAGTATGCACTTAGACTTTTGCCGATTGGCGGAGCTTGTATTTTTGAGGGAGAAGACGGAAAAAACGAAAGCTCGGATGAAACAGACAGCGAGCAAAAAGAAGGAATTTCTATTCCCAGTCATGGAGGGTCATTTCAGGAGGCTTCGGTCTGGTCTAGAATATCAACCGTAATAGCCGGGCCGATATTTAACTTTTTATTAGCATTTTTGCTTGCATTTATCATTGTTTGGTTTAACGGTTCCGATAAACCTGTTATCAATGGAGTTATGGATGGGTATCCAGCACAGGAAGCCGGAATCCAGGCAGGTGATGTAATCACAAAAATGAATGGGGAAAAAATATATCTATCCCGCGAAATATATATTAATACGTATTTAAACCAGGAAAAAGATATGACAATTACGTACGAACGTGATGGTCAGGAATATAATACGACGATTACTCCTAAATATAACGAAGAAGAAGGACGATATCTGGTAGGTTTCCATGGATATGGTGAATATGTGGATTGTAGAAACAGTAATATATTCAGTTATTCTTATTATGAGATTCGCTATAGCTTCAAATCAACCATTAAGGGACTTGGTATGCTTGTAGGCGGTAAAGCAAGTAAAGATGATGTCTCCGGACCGATTGGAATCGCACAGATTATTGGGGAGGTTTCAGAAGCAGCAGCACCATATGGTCCACTTGTAGTCATTCTTAATATGATGAATATTGCATTACTGCTTAGTGTCAATCTTGGAGTGCTTAATCTTTTGCCCTTACCGGCACTGGATGGTGGGCGACTTGTATTTCTGCTGGTAGAAGCAATCAGAGGCAAACCGGTTCCACCGGAAAAAGAAGGTATGGTACACTTTGCCGGATTTGTCATTTTAATGCTATTAATGGTATTTGTTATGTATAACGATATTATGAGACTGATAAAATAGTTTACGCCCCTTTTTCTACAATAGAAAAAGGGGTTTTTTATTGACATCAAAAAGTAGTTAATGATATTATTTATCTGTAAATACATGATACATTTCTAAATGTTTTCATTTTTTCAAGTGGCGTTTCAGCCAATCATTTCATTTTTTATTTATAACAATATACGTGGGGAAGCAATATGAAAAGAAAAACAGAATATTGTAGTGGTTATGTCTGGGAAAAAGGACGTCGCAAGCAAAATCAGGACGCCTTGCTAATTCGTCAAATTAATAAAAGACATAATAAAATCATTATGGGAGTCGTTTGTGATGGAATAGCAGGACTTTCAAAGGGAGAACTGGCGAGCACTTATACGGTGTATCGTCTTTTAAAAGGAATGGATGCCATCGTGATGCAATGGGAAAATTGTTATTATTTGGGCTCTTTAAAAAAAATAGTCAATAAACTTTTGTATGAAACAAATCAGTCCTTGCTAAAGTATGCAAAGCAGCAAAATATAAAGCTGGGTACTACCATGAGCATGGTCATAATATACAAAGACCAATATTGGATGTTTCATATTGGAGATGGGAGAATTTACCATATACGAAAAAAAGGTGTAAAGCAGCTTTCAAGGGATGAGATTAAAAGACAGGGAAAGGGAGCATTATCGCATGCACTTGGAGTTGGAAAATGGAAAATCCCATATTGTAAGAAAGGTAAAATCAGGAAAAATCAGGGACTACTAATCTGCAGCGATGGATTTTACCGTAAAAATGAGGATTGTATTTCTAAAATGGGAATACAAATGGAAAAAATTAAGGAAGACGATAAACTAAATATTTTTTTGGAAACAATGACCAGGCATACTATGCAAATGGGGGAAACGGATAATTGCAGTGCCATATTGATTAAACGCATATAGAAAGGGGAAGCAGTGAATTTATGGATAAAACAGTAAGTGAACGGTATGAATATATAAGCAAAATTGGTGAAGGGGGAAATGGAAGTGTCTCATTAGTGTATGATAAAAAGTTAGAAGTAAATTGGGCTATGAAGGAAGTAGTGATGCAAAGTGGTCAGGAACTCGAAGCATTGCGTAAAATATCACATCCAGCATTCCCGCGGATTGTAGATTGTTTTTTTGATAAGGATAAAACATATCTGATTATGGATTATATTTGTGGAATCACCTTACGTGAGTTTGTATTAAATCATTATATCAGTCAGGAACAGGTATGCGATTTTGCATTGCAGCTTGCAGAAGCATTTTCCTATCTGCACAATCTCACTCCACCGGTTTATTATATGGATTGTAAACCACAGAATATAATGGTGACAGAGGATGGAAAGATTAAGATTGTGGATTTGGGGAGTGTCTACTTTGATAAAATCGAGGGCGACAATCAACGTATCAGTGGAACACCATTTTATTCATCAATTGAGCAAATTGGTTGTAAAGGAGAAAAAAAATATTTATCGGGACAATGTGATATCTACAGTCTCGGCATGACACTTTTTTATATGATGACGAAAAAAGAGCAGGAACTTCGTGATGCAAGAGGAAGACTACTTGTTAAAAATTTTAATCCTATTGTGTCAGATGGCTTAAATTATATTATTGATAAATGTACCAGAGTCGATAGAAAACAGCGTTATCAGACGATGGATGAATTAATTGAGGATATAAACAGAATGGAGCAGATTACAGGAATAGAAAAATTAAAAACAAGAATCCGATGTGCATTTCGTGTCCTTGAAGAAATAATTCTATCTGTTGCTATATTACAGGCAGCAAAATTAACATATCAAACAGGAAATGGCATTTACACTTTTTTTCTTTTGCTATTTTCAGGTGTACTTATAAAAAAATGTTGCAAAAAAAAGAAAGAATACTGGGAAGTAAAAAAAGAAATATGGAAGGGTAGCGGAAAGCATGTGTTATACATACTTTTAGGCATTTTGCTGTTGACTTGTAAGACAGATTCAGTGGCTGAACAGCAGGATGAAAAATTACCAGTTCTGATACAGGATAAGGAAAATCGAAATATTTTAATTCGCAATGGTACCGTATGGGAAACAGCCGAAGATATCCGCTTAAAGATTCCACTTGAGGAATTAAAAAAGGGAGAAAATACGATTGTAGTTATCTGCTATCAAAACGAGACAGGAGAAAAGAGAGAGTATCAATTTACCTGTAAAAAAGAAACAAACGGTCATTGAAAAAGAAACGCCAATCCATTATACTTTAATTCATGGCATTAATATTGTCAGAAGAGTACACAACAGGTCTATGAGAATGGAGAGATTATGTATAGAGAACATACAAAAGTTATTCATATTGGAGACAGAGTCATTGGTGGTGGGAATCCTATCCTGATACAGTCTATGACGAATGTTCCAACAGAAGACGTGAAAAGTGTAGTGGCGCAAATTTTAAAATTGGAAGCTGCCGGATGTGAGATCATTCGCTGTACGGTTCCCAATATGGAGGCTGCTAAAAGTTTAAAAGAAATTAAAAAACAGATTCATATTCCACTTGTTGCGGATATTCATTTTGATTATAAAATGGCAATTGCCGCAATGGAAAATGGTGCAGATAAAATAAGAATAAATCCGGGCAATATTGGCGGAAGAGATAAAGTGGAGGCTGTTGTAAAGGTAGCCAAAGAGCGTAACATTCCTATTCGTGTAGGGGTTAACAGTGGATCACTTGAAAAAGAATTGATTGCCAAATATGGTGGGGTAACAGCAGAAGGAATTGTAGAAAGTGCTCTTGATAAAGTAAAAATGATTGAAGAATGTGATTACGATAATATGGTTATCAGTATCAAATCTTCGGATGTTTTGATGTGCATACAAGCACATGAACTTCTTGTAAAAGAGACGAATTATCCACTTCATGTAGGTATTACGGAATCGGGAACCATACTAAGCGGTAATATTAAATCTTCAATAGGTCTTGGTATTATTCTTCATGAAGGAATAGGAGATACAATACGAGTTTCCCTGACAGGTGACCCTGTAGAAGAGATTAAATCAGCAAAACTTATTCTAAGAACATTAGGTCTTAGAAAAGGCGGAATAGAAGTAGTAAGCTGTCCAACCTGTGGCAGAACAAAAATTGATTTAATATCCTTGGCATCTCAAGTAGAAAATATGGTTGCGGATATTCCACTTGACATTAAAGTAGCGGTTATGGGATGTGCGGTGAATGGACCAGGAGAAGCAAAAGAAGCAGATATCGGAATTGCCGGAGGCGATAAAGAAGGCCTGCTAATCAAAAAGGGTGAGATTATTAAAAAGGTTCCGGAAGCAGAACTGTTATCTACCCTGAGAGAAGAATTATTAAACTGGAAAGGTTAATGGAATGGGACAAAAATTCGAAGAAGTATTTCCTGTCTTAAAACTTGATAAAGAGTTAACGAATCTTTTTTCGGATGTCAGTGTAGAAAGAGTTACTACAAACAGACAAAAGAATTTTCTTCGGATTTATCTTTTTTCAACGCATTTGATTTTAAAAGAAAAAATATATGCGGTGGAAAAACAGATACAAAGGCAGCTGTTTTCGCAAATTCCGATGACAATCAAAATTCAGGAAACCTTTGAATTGTCTTCTCAATATAACCCCCAAACCTTAATGGAGTTATATAAAAGCAGTATTTTATTAGAACTAGAAGAAATCAGTCATGTAATGTTTACAGCATTTAAACGTGCTCAGATTACATATGATGGAGATAATATGCTCTTAAAGCTGGAAGACAATGTTCCGACACGTCAAAAAGAGCAGGAACTTTTGCGCATTTTAGAAAAAATAATTGGCGAAAGATGCGGTATTAAGACAAATATCAGTATAGAATATCTGCCACAAAAAGAGAGCGAATATAAAAAAGCAGATGACATCATGCTGTCAAGACAGGTGGCTGAAATTGCGGCAAGAGCCGGCTTAAAGAGTGCAGATACAGAAGAAACAACGCAAGAGGAGACACAGGAAGTCTCTCCTGATAAACCAATAGAAGATAAGACTAAAAAAGAAAAAACAAAGGAAAAAGAAGAATACCACAGACCATTAAAACGTTCCGATAATAAGGATGTTATATATGGAAAAGAATTTGAAGAAGAAGTCATTCCAATGTCTGATATTATCGGTGAAATTGGCGAGGTAGTAGTTCATGGAAAAATAATTAAAGTAGATAAACGTGAAATTAGAAACGATAAGACAATATATATTTTTGATTTAACTGATTTTACAGACACCATGACAATTAAGATGTTTATGCGTAACGATCAGGTAGGAGAAATTGCACCTGATATAAAAGAGGGAGCCTTTATTAAGGTCAAGGGTCTTGTCACAATTGATAAATTTGATGGTGAGTTGACGATAGGTTCGCTGACTGGAATTATGAAAATAAAGGATTTTACTGTGGCACGAATGGATCATAGCATTAAAAAGCGTGTCGAACTGCATTGCCATACCAAGATGAGCGATATGGATGGTGTGTCCGAGGTTAAGGATATCGTCAAACGAGCATATAACTGGGGACATCCGGCAATTGCGATTACCGATCACGGAGTTGTACAGTCTTTTCCGGATGCCAATCATTTATGGGATGACCTTTGGAAGGCAGAAAAAGCAAAGAGAATAGAAGCTGGAGACGAACATCCGGATAATAATGATTTCTTTAAAGTAATTTATGGAGTAGAAGCATATCTGGTTGATGACTTAAAAGAAGTTGTTACAAATATTAAAGGACAGTCACTTGATAATACATATGTGGTATTTGATTTAGAGACAACGGGCTTTTCCAGTGTTAAAAATAAAATCATTGAGTTTGGTGCTGTGAAAATTAAAGACGGAGAGATAATAGACCGTTTTTCTGAATTTGTGAATCCACAGGGACCAATACCGTATGAAATTGAAAAATTAACCGGTATATCGGATGATATGGTAATGGAGGCGCTTACAGTTGAGGAGGTACTTCCCAAATTTTTAGATTTTGCAAAGGATTGTGTGCTGGTGGCGCATAATGCTTCTTTTGATATGTCATTTATTCAGGAAAATGCAAGAAGACAAGAAAAAAGTGCGGATTTTACATGTGTTGATACACTTGGTCTTTCAAGGGCACTGCTTCCCTCGCAGGCCAAGCACACGTTGGATGCGGTAGCCAAAACATTAAAGGTCTCTCT
Source organism: uncultured Lachnospiraceae bacterium (assembly GCA_964487395.1). GTDB lineage: Bacteria > Bacillota > Clostridia > Lachnospirales > Lachnospiraceae > RGIG8767. The sequence goes on from CAZAQH010000023.1 coordinate 23,786, forward strand.
TGAAAATCATCACAGAGCAGTGGATGATGCCGAGGCAACGGCAGAGATATTCATTAAATTAATGGACATGCTGAAAGAAAAAAATGTACATACACTTCAGGACATGAATGCCTTAGAAGAGGGTAGCACAGAAGCAGTAAGCAAACTGCCATCCTATCATGCTATTATGCTTGCCAAGAATAATACGGGACGAGTGAATCTCTATACGATGATTTCCGAGTCTCATTTGACCTATTATAATAAAAGACCAAAGATACCAAAGAGTTTGTTTTTAAAGCATCATGAAGGAGTGTTAATAGGAAGTGCCTGCGAGGCAGGAGAACTATACCGTGCTCTTTTATCAGAAAAATCCGAATCAGAGATTGCAAGACTTGTTAATTTTTATGATTATCTGGAGATACAACCGGTCGGCAACAATCAGTTTATGATTGAATCAGAAAAGATTCGAAATGTTAATTCTATTGAGGATATACAGAATTTCAATAAACAGATTGTAGCACTCGGAGAAAAGTTTAATAAGCCTGTAGTAGCTACCTGTGATGTGCATTTTTTAGATCCGGAAGATGAAGTCTACAGAAGAATCATTATGGCAGGTAAGGGATTTAAGGATGCTGATTCACAGGCACCACTTTATCTGCGTACCACGGAAGAAATGTTAAGTGAGTTTTCTTATCTTGGTAGTGATAAGGCAGAAGAAGTCGTTATCACCAATACCAATAAAATTGCGAATATGATTGAGACAATGTCACCGGTACGTCCGGATAAATGTCCTCCGATTATTGAAGACAGTGATAAGACATTGACAGATATCTGTTATAACAAAGCACATGAGATGTATGGAGACCCTCTGCCTCAGATTGTAGAGGACAGATTAAAAAAAGAACTTGATTCCATTATCCGAAATGGATTTGCGGTTATGTATATTATTGCACAGAAGCTTGTGTGGAAGTCAGTAGAAGATGGATATCTGGTTGGTTCGAGAGGGTCTGTAGGTTCTTCTTTTGTAGCCACTATGGCGGGAATTACGGAAGTTAATCCGTTAAGTCCGCATTATTACTGTCTAAAATGCCATTATAATGATTTTATATCAGAAGAAGTGCAGGCATATGCAGGAAAAGCCGGAATTGATATGCCGGATAAGGTATGCCCGGTATGTGGCGAAAAATTACAAAAAGATGGGTTTGATATTCCGTTTGAGACATTTCTTGGATTTAAGGGAGATAAGGAACCGGATATCGATTTGAACTTTTCGGGAGAATATCAGAGCAAGGCTCATAAATATACTGAAGTTATTTTTGGGGCTGGACAGACGTTTCGTGCCGGTACCATTGGTACATTGGCAGATAAAACAGCATTTGGATATATCAAAAATTATTATGAGGAACGTGGCATTAAAAAAAGAATATGTGAGATTAATCGTATTGTAGTTGGCTGTACCGGAATCAGAAGAAGTACAGGACAGCATCCGGGTGGTATCGTAGTACTTCCGGTGGGAGAGAATATTAATTCCTTTACGCCTGTTCAGCATCCGGCGAATGATATGACGACCGATACGGTCACAACCCACTTTGATTATCATTCCATTGACCACAACCTGTTAAAACTTGATATTCTGGGGCATGATGATCCGACCATGATTCGTATGCTTCAGGATTTAACCGGAATTGATCCGTTACAGATTCCACTTGATGATTCCGAGGTTATGTCACTGTTTCAGTCAACAAAAGCATTGGGAATTACACCAGCACAGATTGATGGATGTCCGGTAGGATCTATGGGAATTCCTGAGTTTGGAACGGACTTTGTTATTCAGATGCTTCTTGATACGAAGCCACAGAGCTTTTCGGATTTAGTACGAATATCAGGTCTGTCACATGGAACGGATGTGTGGCTTGGTAATGCCCAGACTCTGATTGAAGAAGGAAAAGCCACTATTTCAACTGCAATTTGTACGCGTGATGATATTATGAGTTATCTAATTCATACAGGAGTAGAGAGTTCATTATCTTTTACCATCATGGAAAGTGTCCGTAAGGGAAAAGGTTTAAAGCCTGAGATGGAAAAAGCCATGATAGAGGCAGGAGTACCGGAATGGTATATCTGGTCATGTAAAAAGATTAAATATATGTTCCCGAAAGCACATGCGGCAGCATATGTTATGATGGCATGGCGTATTGCATATTGTAAGATTAATTATCC
>CAZAQH010000024.1:0-25267 GCA_964487395.1 uncultured Lachnospiraceae bacterium
ATAAGAACCATCTTGCAATTATTTCAAAATTTAAATTAAAGGTTGTTAACCAATATTCAATGTATTTTAAATTACCTATAGAAAATTTAAAATAATCCAACGTATATGCTAATACAAAAAAGCTGCTTATATGCACACATTGATCTACTATAAACACATTACAACTCTTTTTGATAATTCTTTTTCTACATATTAGATATTTAATCGTATCTATTACAAAATGAATTATGGCAGCATATGTAGCAGCCAAAATCATATCCAAGCAAAAAACCGGAAGTACCGTCAACAAAAATGCCACATAATACTCCAATGAATGAATTAGTACACCTTTATATTTTTCGTCTTTATATTTGGCAATTTTATCACTTTGTAAGTAAAAATCACCAATCAAATGTCCTATTCCCAAAAAAGTAAATATTGAATTGTCAAATTAAATTTCTCCTAATCGTTTCAGTGCTTCATTTACTATTTCTTTTGCTTTCTCATAGATTACATATTTGCCATCTGCCAGTCTTCTTGCAATAGTTGATTGTGTGGTATTCATTCGTTTTGCACATTTTTCCTGACTGCCCCCATTTTGTTCCATATCCCAAATAGTATATCTTTGATTGTCAGTCCATTCATCTTCAATTACTTTCATAAGTGATAAAATTATGTTAATCTGCGTAGTCTCAAAATCTTTTGTATTATATATATCTATTTGAATATCGGAAGCATGTTTCTTAAGTTTTTTTTCTTGCTCTCTCAATTCTTCTATCATCGACCTTGCCGCATAATATGCCGGTCCGTCTGCACCCAGTGCTGCTTCATGAAATATTACCTTACTTATCTCTCCTATACCTATACCAAATCTCATCTTCACAGGATACATTTCTCTTTGAATAAATTTAATTATATCCAGTAAATGGCCATATTCCTTCAATAGTCCTTGAAATTCATCCCCCAGTGTAATAATGAATCTAGCTGATATATCTGCACTAAACATCTGATTTATCTGGTTTAATACATTGTAAAGCTTTAATTGTATCTTTTTACGATCTTCAAGTTTCTTAGATTCCTTTATATCCCCTACAATTGCTATATAATTCATTAATAAACCCTCCTATCAACAATTATGCATATATCATGCATAATTGTCAAGTATTCGTTATTTACGCATAAATAGAAATTATGCATTAAATTCGAATTATATTGAGTGGTTATTTGCATTCCAAAACTTCTTCCAGCCAGTCGCATATTTTCTGACGGGCATCTTGCGGGATTTTCTTTTCTTTTGAATCAGTCTCTTGATTTAGTTTTTCGATAATAGCACTTAAATAGTATGCATTCAGATGCTTAAGCGGAATACTGATTCCATGCTTTTCAAAAAATCGTTTGTTGATTGTCTCACATCCCGGAATCGGACCGGAGTGAAGCATTGGAACTCCTGCTACCGCAGCTTCCGTGGAAGATAATCCTCCCGGCTTTGAGATAAATAAATCGCTGGCTTTCATATATAGCGCCATTTTATTTGTCTTGTGTAAAATAATTGCATGGTCATTGTATTTCTGTTTTAATTTCTTATATATTTTTTCATTATTGCCACAGATGATAATTAGTTCTGTTTTGTTGTCATTACCTATAACTGTTTGAAAAACAGTATCTACCACTTTAATTAATTCACCAGCACCAATACTGCCACCCGCAATCAGGTAATAGTTTTTTTCTTTATTTAATCCCAATAATTCCTTTGCCTTTTCTTTTGATGTTTTTTGTGAAAAAGGCTTTCTGACCGGAATCCCAAACAGCTTTATTTTTTCTTTCGCAATTCCTTTTTTTGTAAAATTGAAAATCAAATCCTTATGTGGAATCACATAATAATCGCATTCCGTCTCTTCTGTAAAAGGTATGCATGCATAATCCGTTGCAACAAAAACGGAAAGTGGCACCGATACGCCCTGCTTTTTAAGATGCGTAATCATTTCTGCCGGAAATAAATGCGGCATCAAAATGACATCAACATGATTCATCTGCAGATATCTTTTCAAAACCTCTGCCGGTTTTTTATTAATAAAATATACCGGTGAACGAAATGGCAGTCTTCGATATACTTCACCAAGTCGATAAACAAATCCAAACAACTTTGGACTCTTCTGTACCAGTTTGATATACACATTTCCTATTCCCGATGCCAGTCTTGAACTGATAAGAGAATAGGGGTCAAACATTTCTACATGATGTCCTCTGTCAATCAGCTCTTCTTTTAATGCTTCGCCGGCGGCGTTGTGACCACCACCAGTACTGCACGATAATATCAATGCATCCATAATAATCTCACCTTACATTTTTCCTTTTCCTCTTTACTCATGTGTAACCGGACAGAAACACACAGAGCAATCAGAAAAAATCCAATCAATATTGCTGTCTGTTCTTTAAAAATCATCAAGGTCAAAAGTGTAAGCCAGTATGTCCCAAATGTTCTGTATAAATGTGGTGTTACACGGATAACAAGTGACAACAGAATAAAGAAAAATGCCAAAACGCATGCGGCAAAAATATTAGGCATGCACCCTAAAAGACATCCAAATGTGGTTGCAATTCCTTTTCCACCTTTAAAGTGATAAAAAATCGGAAATACATGTCCAAGCACCGGTGCGAAAATCACAAGAGCAATTCCCATCTCCAAAGATGCTTCTCCGGATAAAACTCTGATAGCTAAAAAAACCGGCAAAAAACCTTTCATCATATCACCGCACAATGTACAGACGCCACAGAAAAAACCTCCCTGCATAAAAGCATTGGCTGTTCCAGGATTACCATCTTTTGTCTCTAAATAAAAATTCTCATGTTTCAATAAATTACCAAATACCCTCGCGTATAAAATGCTGCCGGATAAATATCCTAATATGATAAAAAATAGATATTCCATCATCTCTACTCGCCTCATTTGTTTTATAATCAAATCTCTGAAGTTACTTTCTTTATTTTAACTCATAATCTATTTTTTTGCAGTATTATTCCTTGATAATAAATTAACAATATTATATAATCAAATCATTAAACAAAATCAGGAGGGTTATTACTTATGCTTAAGGGAAAAGTAGCGATTGTAACAGGTGGTACCAGGGGGATTGGTTTTGCCATCGTACAGAAATATCTGGAAAACGGTGCTTCTGTTGTACTATTTGGCTCAAAAAAAGAAACTGCAGAAAAAGCAGTTGCTGCCTTAAAAGAAATGAATGCAGACTGGCCGGTGGAAGGAATGGCTCCTAATCTGACAGATGCAGACGACATGGATAAAACCATTGCTTCTATCCATGAGAAATATGGAAAAATTGACATTCTGGTAAACAATGCCGGTATTTCACAAAGTACAAGCATTTTTGATTACCAGCCAGGTGAATTTGAAAAGATTATGGACTTAAACGTAACTGCATTATTTAATGCAACCAAATCTGCTGCTGCCTTCATGAAAGAACAAAACAGCGGATGCATTCTTAACACCAGTTCTATGGTAAGCCTTTCCGGACAGCCTTCCGGTGTTGGCTATCCAACCAGTAAATTTGCAGTAAATGGTATGACTACATCTTTAGCAAGAGAACTTGGAAAATACAACATTCGTGTAAATGCTGTAGCTCCTGGTGTAACAAGAACTGACATGGTAGCTGCTCTTCCGGAACAGGTGGTAGCTTCCCTTGCAGCACGTATTCCACTTCAAAGAGTTGGAGAACCGGAAGATGTTGCAAATGCTTTCTTATTCCTTGCAAGTGATATGGCAAGCTATGTAACCGGTGAAATCTTATCTGTTGATGGTGCTATGAGAGTATAAATAAAATTGTGAAAAGGTGGCTTTATAGCCACCTTTTTTGTATAATATGGGTTAAGAGGTGATTTTCGATGATGTTCCAAGAAGCAAAAACTCTACTTCCACAATGGAAAGTAGAGGATATTGAAACCGGAACGGTTTATGTGATTGACCATATTGAAGTTAAAAAAAGCACACAGCGCGTCATGGTGTATGCCAGAGAAGAAAAAACGAGAAAACCCGTCTGCCTTGACCACCGCAAAATCAAAAAAATTCATTTAATTGATATTGTACGTAAGGAAATGGCAGAACGGGAAAATATTAATGAATAACTATTTTTACTTTTGTTCCATCAAGAAATCAAGAGCATTTTTATGAATAATGCCATCTCTTGAAAAATCAAATTTATCCATAGATATTACATACTTAGGATAATTATCTGCAACTAAACTATAAACCCCAAATTCTCTGTCTATTACATTTTGATCCGACAAATAATAGGCTACTTGATAGTATTCTTTTTTTCCATCCTTAATCGCAACAAAGTCAATTTCTGAATTAGGCATTTTTCCTACATACACTTCATAATCACGTGAAATCAATTCATTGTAGATAATATTTTCAAGTAACGCACCCATTTCCAGCTTATATCCGCTATTATGAATTCTTCCCAATCCCAAATCTGTCAAATAATATTTATCCAAGGTAGTTAGCAGCTGTTTTTCTCTAACATCATATCTTGGTGCTTTTTGAACAATTAATGAGGTTTGTATATGTTCCAAATAGTTGTATAGTGTTTGTGAACTGATTGATCGGTCAACACTTTTAAAGTAATTTAGAATTCCATTTGCAGAAAATGTCTGTGAGGGATTTGAAATTAAGTATTCCATTATCCGATTAATTAAATCTACATCTTTTGCACCTGTTCTTTGTACAATATCTCTTAACACAATAGAATTATATAAATCAGTTAATAAAACTCTTGTTTCTTTTTCTCCTTTTATTGAAAATCTTTGAGGCATTCCACCCCAATTCATATATTCTGCTAAATCTGTATCATTAGGGTTTTCAATTTTATTAATCAGACAATATTCTGAAAAAGAAAAGGGTGTTACTCGAAAACTTACATATCTTCCTGACAAAAGTGTTGCAAGCTCACCTGATAACAGTTTTCCATTTGACCCAGTAATAAAGATACTTACATCCCATGTTGCACGGAAAGAATTAATGACTTTTTCAAACTCCGAAACCATCTGTATTTCATCAAAAAACAGGTAATATTTCTTATCTGTTTTTTTTCTTTCGCTAATATATTCATATAGTTTTGCTGCATTTGTAATGGTCGAAAACTGAAAATCCTCGAAATTCATATATATTATCTGTTCTTCTTCCACACCATTTTCTAAAACTTCTTCTATGATTTGGTGCAATAACACAGATTTTCCTGTACGTCTTAATCCTATCAAAACCTTTATTAATTCATTATTATAAAAAGATCTTATTTTATTTAATATTTGTTCCCGTTTAATCATAAGGTTATTATCTCCTTTCCGAGTTTTCTTATACTTATAATAGAATAAAACATTAAAAAAGTAAAGTTATTTTGATGAATCAAAATAACTTTACTTTTATTGTGCTTTCTTTTGATTGGCAAAAAGCATGATTGCGTTTATTTACTGAACAATATTTAGATAACTGGTAATCGCATATACGGTTTGTCCATTATAATCAAGTCTGGACCAGCCATTATCGCTGACACCTGTTCGTGTTATATTTTCGCCATTGCTTAAGGTGGCAATTACTTTTGCAGATTCATTCGTAACACTTGGTATGGAGCGAAGGTTTACGACTTCTTTTGCTGTAACCGTATCACTTACCGGAGTAAAGGTTGTTTTAATCGTGACGCCGTCTACTACAGTTTCTACCACATCGGAAGATTTTACTGCCGGTGTTTTGTAATTTAAATCGGTTGTCAGGAAATTACTTACTGCATAATACTTCTGATCATTGTAGATTACTCTGGACCAGCCGGTTTCCTGACAGATTCCGGTTCTTTGCATGGTATCTCCATTTTTTAATGTTGTTGCAATATTATCATTAGTCGTAGTCGGTTCACTTCGTAAATTGATTTCATCCTTAGGTGTTACCGTTTCGTCTACATCCTCAAAATTCATAAGTGCTTCCACATTTGCTTCTACCTGTTCCGGTGCAGTTGTGTCTTTCGGAGCAGAAGATGCCGAATATCCAAAATAAGCAATATCAATATCGGTTAATTTACTGATTCCGGGAACAGTACCGCCATTCGTATACTGCCACATATCATGTACGCCTGTATAATCTGACTTGGCTGTCTGTGGATATGGTGTTGCTGGATATTGTGAAACCCATACCTTATAGGTCGAGTCTATTTTCGTCATATCCCAATACCGGTTATCACTCATTTCATTTTTTGCTGCGTAAAACATCGGAGTATAACCTCTTGCTGCAATTTCATCCATGAAAGCAATTGAAAAGCTTGTCCGTTCCTCATTTGTCAGATTGTACTGTCTGTTATCTGCTGATAAAAATCCCTCGCAGTTATACGCAACCGGATAGGTAATCGCATATTGCGCAATATAATCTGCTGTCCAGTCTGCTTCTTCCTTTGCTTCTTCTTTGGAAATTGCGCTGGAAAAAAAGTATGCGCCAATCTTGATTCCCGCTGCCTGTGCTTCCTGTAAATTATACTTAGCCGTTGGGTCTTCTGTTATTTCACCTGTTTTTCCGGCTCTGTATCCAACACGAATCATGGCAAACTGTACACCACTGTCTGCTACCTGCTGCCAGTCAATTGTTCCCTGCCATTTTGCAACGTCAATACCAAAGGTAATCTCGCTGTTCTCATTTTCGTTCATGGCAACTTTTAATTCTCTGACATCTACTTTGGTTCCTTCTCCATTTTCAAGCTGAATATCATCTTCATCCATTAATGTTTCAGTTTCCGGCGTTTCTTCCTGCGAAGAAATGGTTTCATCAATAACTTCTATTTGTGTTTCCGGTTCTGCTGTTACTTCTTTTTTTTCAGAACCAAATACGCTTTTTATTACTAAAATCAAAACTACAATTGCTATTAATAATGGAATCAGTCGCACTACAACATACATAACTGTATCTGACTTTTTATTGTGCTGCATTTACCGCCTCCGCAAATTGTTTGATATTCTCAGGAAGCAACTTTGGTATCGCCTGTGAATTATCCTTCATACTGTTCGTAACTGCTTTTGCAATGAATTTATCCATTCCTTTTAAATTCATCACATCCAATTCACCGCCAAAAGAAGATGCGCAAATAGAATGACTTAATAATTCCTGTCCAAAATTTTGTACTAAAAAGGTTTCTGCCTGATCAGCAAACCCATTACAAATAAAAAAAGCACATTTCTTTTCCATCAATTCACTCATATGGTCTGTAACAAACTTCTTTGCTGCTTTATGAATCTGTCCCATGCGAATGCTTCCTCCCACAATAACACAATCATAATCATCCACATTTATTTTTTCTTTCTCTAAATCACAAAGTACTGCATCACTAATCTGTTCCTTCAACATTTCAGCTGCTTTCTTTGTCGTCCCCGTTTTAGACGCATAACAAATAACACTCTTCATAAGTTACCCCTGCTTTCCTTTACTGGCCGTTAAAGATTTGGGCGATTGGTGAATCTTCGGATAAGATAACGGTTTTGTTTTCACCTTTGACGGATTCTTTTAAGGCATCAAGACTTCTTACAAAGGAGTAGAAATCCGTTCTGCTTTCATCTGCATATGCTTCTGAAAGAATCTTCATGTATTCTGCTTCGCCTTCTGCTTTTAATATTTCAGCTTGTTTATCTGCTTCGGATAACATAATTGTAACTTCTTTATCCGTCGTATTCTTAATTTTCTGTGCTTCGGATTCACCCTCTGCTATATAAGTAGCCGCAATATTTCCACGTTCGGATATCATTCTTTCATATACGGCTGCTTTATTATCACTTGGTAAATCAAGCTGTTTGATTTCTATGGTAACCATTTCGATTCCGTATTGATCAAAGGTATTTCCAATATTGCTGATAATCGCATCATCCAATTCTCCGTCACGTCCGGAAATAACCTGTTCCTGTGTCATGGAACTGATAACATTTTTAATGGAATTGTAAATAACTGTATCAATACGGCTTTCCGCATTTCCAATAGAGTTATTTAGTGTCTGAGCAAAACGTAATGGATTCGTAATCTTCCATAACACATAACTATCTGTAATCATAGCCTTTTTATCCTGTGTAATAACATCAGATGGCTCTAAATCGTAAACTAAAATTTCTTTTGGAAGTGTATCAACGCTTTGAATAAACGGAATCTTGAAGCTAAGTCCTGCTTCTGTTTCTACGTGATCTACCTTACCAAACTGACGAATCAGTTTATATTCATTTTCACAAGTTACAACGGTACAGGAAAGACTGCCAAATAATGCGATAACCGCTATAATGATAATAATAATACTGAATTTCTTTTTCATGGCTTCTCCTCCTTATTCTTCATCTGATGCTTTATCATTAGTGTTTGCTTCTGTTGTACCTGAAAAGGAAGCAAATGGTTCTAATGGTAATACTTTTTGTACACCGTCTGATGTATCAATTATCAGTTTCAAATCAGGAAGGACTTCCTCCATGGTTTCGTAAAACATTCTTTTTTTCGTTACAGTCGGATTTTTTATGTATTCCTCATACATTGCATTAAATCTGGCTACCTGACCGGTCGCATCATTAATTCTGTCTGTTTTGTATGCCTCTGCATCTTTTATAATCTTATCTGCATTTGCCTGTGCACCCGGTATTTTTTCATTGCGGTATTTGTTCGCATTATTCAGTGCTGTTTCTTTTCCCTGCTTAGCAGTTTCTACTTCTTTGAAAGCCTGCATGATTTCTGCTGTAGGTGGTTCGGAATCCTGAATGGTAATATTAACAAGCTGAACACCTATATCCTGTTTTTCAAGCTTTTCCATAACCATGGATTTGATTTTTGCCTGAATCTCATTTTTTCCGGTAGTCAAAACACTGTCAACATTATAACTGCCAATAACGGCACGAATACAGCTCTGTGCAATGTTCTTTAAAATAAGCTGTGGATCCTCGGAAGCATATATTGCTTTTACCGGATCGGATACTTTGTACTCCACAAAGAAATCTACATCAATGAAGTTATAGTCACTTGTAATCATAACGGCTTCTGACTCAATTGGTTCGTTTGTTTCTTTATCATATCCAATTGTAAATCCCTGGATAGTAGTATTTACTTTTTTTACTTCCTGTACAAATGGAATTTTAAAATGCAGACCGGAAGTGGTCACTGCTTTTGCTTTACCAAAAGTAGTAAGTACTGCCTGCTCCTGTTCTCTTATCTGATATGTACTGGAAAAAATTAAAACCAGTATAACTATGGCACAGACAACCCCTCCTATTGTCCGTCCAATTTTTGCGAAATTGGGTTTCTTGGGGTAAATATCATCTCCGTTGTTTGCTCTCATTCGTATTTCCTTTCTTAATCACTTGTTTTTTGTTTAACATATATCTCTGCCCAGGCAGGTAAAAAGCCTGACTTGATTGCTACACTTCTTGATATTGCATGAGATTCACTTGTCCCGTAAAAAGGAAGTGTTCCCTGCTCTAATAAATATTGTTTTAAAATGGTAGTTAAAAATACTGCAAGTCCATCACCCTGGTACTGCTCGTTAACATCAATTCCAATCTGGTGAACATATTTACCATCCCGACTGGCACCTGCAATCCCTTTAATGTTGTCTTCATCCATTGCCGCTACTGCAATAACATCCGGCTGTGTAGGAGAAAAACACATTGCATGTGTATAGGGATTATTCTCCCTAAACACTTCTAACTCTGTCTCATCATACCACTTTAATGGTCTATCAGGTGTAATCACTTTTGCATCCTCATCTGGTAAAAAATAGATATGGGTGTCTGCTATTTCCCTCCCATACTCAGAAAGCATACAATCAATAAAACGAAGGTTTGAAAATTCACAAAACCATTCCGGAGATGTCTTGTCTTTAAAGATTTCCTTACATCCCTCAAAAATGGTTTCGTCAGCCATAATATATGCTTTTCCCATAAAAATGATTGCACGGAAAAATAAATCTGTTTTTGCAACAATTCTTGCCCCGGGCAGTTTTTTCGTCTTGGATAAAAAAACTTTTCCCGGGACAATCTCTTCTGCTTCTCCTAAATTACAATCCAGTGCAAATTGTTTTTCTATTGTCTCAAGTGTTTTTTTTGCGATTTTCATTTTATTCCTTGATTTCCTGTATTTTATGCAATAATCATAGCAAGAAAGATTCGAAGATACAACTTAACATTATCTTAAATACTATGCTGTTATTTCTTCAAACTGTGAGTTATACAAGGATGCATAGAATCCATTTTGTGCAATTAACTCTTCATGATTACCCTGTTCTACAATATCGCCATCCTTCATAACAAGAATAAAATCTGCATCTTTAATAGTGGAAAGACGATGTGCAATAACAAAACTGGTTCTTCCCTTCATAAGGTTATTCATCGCTTTTTGAATTCTTACTTCTGTTCTGGTATCAACATTGCTGGTCGCTTCATCTAAAATCATAATACGATTATCTGCTAAAATGGCACGGGCAATGGTAAGAAGCTGTTTCTGTCCTGCAGATACATTGCTCGCATCTTCATTTAATTCCATGTCATATCCACCCGGAAGTGTAAGAATAAAATGATGTGCATGAGCCGCTTTTGCAGCTGCAATTACTTCTTCATCTGTAGCATCAAGACGGCCATAACGGATATTTTCCATAATACTTCCCTTGAAAAGCCACGTATCCTGTAATACCATTCCAAATATTTCTCTTAATTCACCTCTGTTAAAATCACGGATATCATGACCGTCGACTAAAATGCTTCCACTGTTTACATCATAAAAACGCATTAACAATTTCACCATGGTAGTCTTGCCGGCTCCGGTAGGTCCAACAATTGCTACCGTCTGACCCGGTTCTACCTTACTGCTGAAATCATTGATAATAATCTTATCTTCTTTATAACCAAAATGAACATTTCTAAATTCCACGCGTCCTTCTGCCTGCTCTATATGAACAGGATTTGCAACGGTCTGGTCTTCTTCGTCTTCCCCTAAGAACTCAAATACTCTCTCTGCTGCCGCCGCTGTAGACTGAAGCATATTAGAAACCTGAGCAACCTGAGTAATTGGCTGAATGAAGTTTCTTACATATTGAATAAATGCCTGAATATCACCGACTGTAATTACTCCGTTAATTGCAAGAATACTTCCTGCAATTGCTACGGCTACATATCCCAAATTACCTACAAAATTCATAATCGGCTGCATAAGACCTGATAAAAACTGGGATTTCCATGCTGATTCATACAGTTTATCATTCGTTTCATTAAATTCCTGTAATGTGCTTTCTTCTCTGTTAAATGCTTTTACAATATTGTGTCCGCTGTATACTTCCTCCACCTGACCATTGATATTACCCAGGTATTTCTGCTGATTAACAAAGTATTTCTGGGATTTTTTAACAACAAGAGAAATCAATAATCCTGATATTGGCAGCATAATCAGTGCAATCAGTGTCATCAAAGGAGAAATACTTAACATCATCACCAGTACACCAATTAATGTTGTAATGGATGTAATCAAGGTTGTAATACTCTGGTTTAAACTCTGTCCTAAAGTATCTACATCATTGGTAATTCTGGATAATACTTCACCAACCGTTTTGCTTTCAAAATATTTCATTGGCATACGGTTTATTTTTTCTGATATTTCCTTACGAAGACGATAACAAAGCTTCTGGGAAACATTTGACATAATGATTCCCTGTACAAAGGAAAATACCAAACTAAGCGCATATAACACAATCAAAAATAATAAAACCTTTGCAATATAGGAAAAATCTATTCCACCGGTTCCCATAATTTTTCCGGCTAATCCGGTAAAAAGTTCGGTTGTCGCTTTTCCAAGTATTTTTGGTCCGACAATATTAAATACAGTTCCAAGTGCTGCGAAAATACATACAAACAAAATGGCAATCTTATATCTGCCCATGTATTTGATTAGTTTAGCCGCAGAGCCTTTAAAGTCTTTTGCCTTCTCTCCCGGCATCATATGTCCGCCCGGTCCACCCATAGGTCCACGTCCTCTTCTTGGAGGTGTTTGATTCATGTTTGTTCTTTCTTCACTCATGCTCTTTTTCCTCCTTTCAGTTCTGCTTCCGATAACTGTGATTTTGCAATTTCCTGATATGATTCACAACTGTTCATTAATTCTTCATGTGTACCAATTCCTGCTATTTTGCCATCATCAAGAACAATTATTTTATCTGCATGCAAAATAGTGGAAATTCTTTGTGCAACAATAATTACGGTTGCATCTCCGGTTTTTTTACTCAAAGCTTTTCTAAGTGTAATATCGGTTTTATAATCAAGTGCTGAAAAACTGTCATCAAATAAGTAAATCTTTGGATTCGTTGCAATTGCTCTTGCTATAGAAAGACGCTGTTTCTGTCCACCCGATACATTTGTACCGCCCTGAGATATTTCACTTTCATATTTATCCGGCTTTTCTAAAATAAATTCTGTTGCCTGTGCAATTTCTGCTGCTTCTTTTACTTCATCATCTGAGATATCTTCACCGCCGAATTTTAAATTGGATTCAATGGTTCCCGAAAAAAGAACACCTTTTTGTGGAACAAAACCCAGTAATCCATGAAGTTTATTCTGACTGACATTTCTAATATCAATTCCATCAATGGTTATCTGACCTTCTGTTACATCATATAAACGTGGAATCAAATGAAGCAGTGTACTTTTTCCACATCCCGTACTTCCTATAATCGCGGTAGTCTCTCCCGGATTTGCACTAAAGGATAAGGAATGCAGTACATCCTCATGTGCATTAGGATAACGAAAGCAAACATCTTCAAATTTTAAAAACCCTTTGACATCACTTAATTCATTATCCTTTGTCTCTTCCGGTTTCGGATCATGAATGGTTGCCTTTGTCTTTATTACTTCGTCAATACGTCCTGCAGCAACGCCTGCTCTTGGAAGCATAATGGAAATCATAGACAGAATTAAGAAAGACATAATAATCTGCATGGTATAGGTAATAAATGCAATCATATCTCCAACCTGCAACACACCGGTATCAATCTGTTTTGCACCAATCCATACAATTAAAACCGATACTCCGTTCATAATAAATGTCATAAGTGGGAACATCAGTGACATAACTTTATTTGTAAACAACTGTGTAGACATTAATTCCTGATTGGCATTATCAAATCGTTTTTCTTCAAAACGTTCTCTGCTGAATGCTCGAATAACCGGTACACCGGTTAATATTTCTCTGGAAACTAAATTCAGATTATCTACAAGTGTCTGCATCTTTTTAAATTTAGGCATGGTAATTCTTACAAGAATCACAACAACTGAAATGACAACCGCTACTGCAACTGCAACAATCCAGCTCATTCCGGTTCTCGTTCCAGCCACCTTAATTACACCACCTATTCCCATAATTGGTGCATACACTACCATTCGAAGCAGCATAACCGTTACCATCTGAACCTGCTGAATATCATTGGTACTTCTGGTGATTAAAGAAGCCGTTGAAAAACTGTCGATTTCTGCGTTAGAAAAAGATACTACTTTTCCAAATACCTGTTTTCTTAAATTACGACCTATTTTAGCGCCGACCCTGCTGGCTAAAAAGCCTACTACAATTGCTGCTAATACCATCACAACTGACAACAAAAGCATCTGTATTCCTTTAATAAGAAGATATTGTATTTCCAGTTTACCAATATTGATTCCCATTGCTTCGTACTCAGCTCTTACAAATGCAATCGCTCTCTGTTCAATAACCGTATCACTTAACTCTTCCGATTCTTCCATCCCGGACATAAGTGCCATCGGAACACCAAAAACAGTATTTAGTTTCGTAATTACTTCGGTTTCTCTTGTATTGCGTTCGTAATTACCGTTTTCTTTTTTTTCATAATACTGCTCTACATATTGGATATCTTCATCAGACATGAATTGTTCGAGATTTTGTAATGTCTCCTCTCGAATCTCTATTATTGCAGCATTTTCAATTCCTGACTGTTGTATCCCGACATCCACGATATCAGATGTGAATTGCGGAAGTGTCAAATCACAATATGCCTGCAAAATTAATAACAGAATGATTAAAATGACTGATGTTTTGGACTCTTTTAAATTCTTTAAGATTCTAAGCACAATAAATCTCCTTTTTAATAAGAAAAAATACAATTAGCAGTGTTAAATAATACGTTCATTTTTAGTATAAGTCAATTAATTAATTCTTAAATATCTGTAACATTTTTGTCTTTCGTCATTTTTTGCGTTATAATTTGTTATGGTTTATATTTTTGTTATATGAAGGGTGATTTCATGGTTTTCAGCAGTTTGACTTTTCTTTTTCGTTTTTTACCGGTTTTTTTACTGGTTTACTATATATGTCCAATTAAATATCGCAATATCTGCCTTTTTACAGGCAGTTTAGTTTTTTATTCCTTCGGAGAGCCGGTGTATCTTTTTCTCATTCTCTGCTCTTTGTTATTTAACTATGCATGTGTATTTCTGATGGGAGAATTAAATACTAATAAAACCGGAAGAACCATTCTTTTTATTTTTACGCTTGTGATTGATTTTGGTCTTCTGTTCTTCTTTAAATATACAGACTTTTTCCTTGAAAATGCAAATCAGATATATCGTCTTATTTCTCATCAAAATATGGATTATTTTGCTCCAATCAAAGTGGGGCTTCCTTTAGGAATCAGTTTTTATACATTTCAGATTGTATCCTATGTTGTTGATGTTTATCGTAATCGTTATTCTGCAGAAAAAAACATATTACACTTAGGTGTATATCTTTGTATGTTTCCTCAGTTAATTGCCGGACCAATTATTACTTATCCTCAGTTATATGAAGAAATAAAAGAACGTACCTACTCCAGGCACAAATTTGAAAATGGGCTGCAAATTTTTATACTTGGTTTGGGAAGTAAGGTTATACTGGCAAACCGAATCGGAATTTTATGGCATGATATTCAGACGATTGGTTATGACAGTCTGACCACTCCTCTTGCCTGGCTTGGTGCATTTGCTTTTTCTTTTCAGCTGTATTTTGATTTTTATGGATATTCACTTATGGCAAGAGGTCTTGGAACCATGCTTGGTTTTTATATTCCTCAGAACTTCAATCATCCATATTTATCTTTATCTATGACTGATTTTTTCCGAAAATGGCATATTACTCTGGGATACTGGTTTCGTGAATATATATACATTCCGCTTGGGGGTAATAGAAAAGGGATTAAACGCACTATTTTAAATTTATTACTTGTATGTTTTCTAACCGGGTTATGGCATGGTGCTTCCTGGAACTTTATATTATGGGGTATGGGTATTAGTATACTCATTATTCTTGAAAAATTATTATATGGAAAATATTTAAAAAAATATAAATTGCTTGGTTTTGTCTATATGTTAGTATTTGTGTTACTTAGCTGGATTGTTTTTGCTATAACAGATATCAGTGATATTGGTGTTTATTTTGAAAAAATGTTTTCATTTTCAACTGAAAATTCCGTTCTTTCCATGGTAAATGTATGGCATTATTTGAAATCCTACGGAATTCTTTTATTTAGCTGTGTATTATGTTCTACATTTTTACCGGACCGGCTTTTTCACAAATACAGAAAAAAACCTGTTGGAATAATCGCTATTATTGCTGTTTTCTGGCTATCCGTTTATTACCTTGCCAATTCCATTAACAATCCTTTTTTATATTTTCGATTTTAGGAGTACATATGAAACATACAAACCAAATGCCAACTTTTTGGCTGCTGTTAATTACAACAATAATATTAACAGTAGCGGCCTTGATAAATGATAAATTTTTATCTTCCAAATATCATGTTGATTTAAAGAAAGAACCCTTGCTGACAAGTATTATGCAGGGTTTCGGAGACAGGGTATATCCTGACATTCTTTTTAAAAACAAAAAAGTCGCTTCCAATATTGAAGTTCCAATCATTGAAATCACCGAAGTTGCTTTTGAAGAAAATACATCCACTGAAGTAGTATCAGAAGAATCGGAATCTGAGGCCGTCAATGAAGTAACCTCTGAACCAACAACATATTCTTTTGAAACATCAGATCTTCATTATTTTGATGATGCACTGTTTATCGGAGATTCCAGAACCGTCGGACTTCATGATTATTCAAATATGAAAAGTTCGGATTTTTATGCCAAAGTTTCCTCTACTATTTTTGAAATTATGGATGACCCTATGATTAAAGTATCTCCCAATGAACAATCCTACTATGGCAACAATATTATTAGTATAAGGCAGGCACTGGAGAAACGCCGTTTTGGAAAAATATATATCATGGTTGGAATTAATGAATTGGGAACGGGTACTGCGGATACTTATTTTGACCAGTTTAAGTCTGTAATAAAAGATATTCAAACCCTACAGCCTGATGCCATTATATATATACAATCCATTATGCATGTGACGACTGAAAAATCAGTTGGTGATCCTATTTTTAATAATACAAATATTGATGCTCGAAATGAAAAAATTAAGACACTTGCTGATAATCACTCTATTTTCTATCTTGATTTGAATGCGGAATTAGATGATGAAACTCATGGTCTTAATCCGGAGTACACCTTTGACTCTGTACATTTAAAAGCCTCTAAGTACATACTTTGGGAAAACTATTTATTAAATCATACTATCGTAAAACAGACTCCTGCTAATTAGTAGGAGTCTGTTACTTTATATACGTATGCATTTCCTTTTTTATCTGTCCGTTGTACCAACTCCAAAAAATAAAGAATATTTAACACAAGTCCTGCTTGTCTAACCGGTATTTTAACAGCTTTGGCAAATTCTGCGGTCGTAAAAAGTTCCGGTAAATCAATTGGTAAAAGCTGCATATAATCTTCTGAACAGGTAAGATTGATTTCTTTTTTCAACTCCTTTGGAATCCGGTCATAACGACAGCTTCCTTTTTTCTTATCCTGACTCCATCCATTTAAAAGTCGGTATTCTTCCATATCTAAAAATAAAAGCGTAATATTTAAATTCTTATCTTTTAGGTATGGTTTTATTTTATAAAACTCACGAAACGCCTGATAAGCATTTCCTTTTTTAGGAGATTTTCTTTTATCAGACATTTCTCCTGTTTCTTCATCAATCCAAATCAGCCATTTAATATCCGGAATCGGTAACACCACGGTAACTTTATACAATGGCAAAAATCGATTCAGTTTTTCACGTAACCTGTCAAAGCTTCTGGTTTGAATCTCTATGATTTCACCATCTGCATAAATGTCGGCATACATCCCTTCAATGGGAATCTCCTGCTTATCTTCATCCGGCTCATAGTAATTTTTTAGTACGGCATGTACTGTTTTTTCTGACAATGTACCAATCTGAAGTCTTTGTCTGTCTTTTCCAATTATCTTTTCCTTTGCATCTTCAAACCGCTTTACATCTATTTCCATTTTTGCCCCTTAATTTAATAGAATGCGATGTTTAAATCTGTGTCACCCTTAATTCCATCCACATCACCGGATGCGGTATACTGCCATACACGGTATTTGTATGGGAAACGAATCGGGTAATGATAATAAGCGAACCATTTATCATATTCTTCAAGCTGTTCCATATCAAGCATCAGCATCATACTCTTTAAATTACCATATATCATAGGTTCATAGCCGGCTTCTTTGATTGTTTCGCAAAAGGCAATAACTGCTTCTGTTCTCTCTGCCGCGGTCAAATCTTTTGTCCTGGAATTATCCTTTGAGGCTGATTGCTCCACATCAATTACGATTGGTAAATCTATTCGGTAACCATCTATTTCTTCTAATACATATTTGGCTTCTTCTATTCCTTCTGCTTTTGTTTTCGCTTCCGTGAAGAAATAAACTCCCGTATCGATTCCGGCACTGTTACAACCGGATATATTATCTTCGTATTTTTCATCTGTTACAATTTTACCACTTTCATATCCACGATAGCCTAAACGAATATAAGCAAACTCGACTCCGTCACCGGCCACTTTTTTCCAGTTGATATCCCCTTGAAATTTAGAAACATCAATACCTTTGTGTGAAGTAACCTCACCGTTTTCCTGGTAATATGCTTCTCCTTCATATTCATCTGTTTCTTCATTTAAAACGGGGAATGTAAAATTCTCTGTAAGATAATTATTTTTTTCAAGTGTTTCTGAATATTCAAAGAAGTAATAACGACCACTATCCGGTACCACAATTTTTTCAGGATAAAGTGTCTCTAGTAAGGTTAATGTTCCATCACCATTTTCCATCATAGTCTGAATCTTGTTCAGATATTCTGCAGATGTTTCTTCCTTTGCTTTTTCAAATTGTTCTGCTGCTAAAGCTTCTGCCTGTTTCTTCGTAATATACTGCTGTTCAATTTCTGCTTTTTGATTCATTGCTTCTTCTGCTTTATTTTTCTCGTTCTGATAAGAAATCAAAAGAAAAACGGTAGCTGTTGTCATAAATATTAATAAAAGAAACATGCAGGTAAACAGGATGTTTCGATTTCTTTTTACTTTTCGTCTTTTTGCAATCTTTTCTTCTCGCGTTAATTCCATAAAAAATTCCCTTCTGTAGCAAATTAATGTTCCTTCTTATCATACAAAAAATAATACTGACTTACAAATCTTTTGTAAGAAAATAAGAAATCTTTAACTTTTAATCCTGATTCATTATTATTTCTTTTACATATGTCCAACTTTTACCTTTATCATCAGACTTATACAATCCATGGCATTTTGTATCACCTCCATTATAATCACCATTTGGTCCCTGTCCTGCATCTAAATAATATGTTCCATTCTCTTCGTATACTCTTTCCGGCATCACAAAAGGATTATAGTAAGTTCCATCCGGCAGTTCGATTTCGGGAGATGGATATTCTATGTATGTAAAACTTTCACCGCCATCCTCTGTACGAAACATCATTCCAAGACTGCCTCCACTGTAGGATAATCCGGCAAATCCAATCTTACTGTCTATAAAGGTAAGCCATCTTGCCTCTCCACCACTTCCGTTAAATGGATCTTCATTCACAAAGGCACACGTTTTTCCACCATCATTCGTTGCAATCATACTGTAGAAGCTGCTTCCCAATGCTCTATCCACTGCAAGCAGACGATATTCTAATCCTTCCTCTGTTGTGAAGATGCAGGCAGGTTCTACGGAAAGATAATAATCTATCCTTTCCTGTGTTATTTCTTTATTCTCTACAATTTCTTCTGTTTCCTTTTCCACAAGCATATCATCTTCTATCGCAAGATTGTTTTCATATTGATTATTCATCCAGTCTTCCATATTTTTATATAAGAAATTATAGAATTCTGTTTGATCAAAATTCTCTAACATATCTCCAATATAAAAGGCCGTTTGTTCTCCTTTTAAGGAAACGCCAATTTTGTTTAAAACCATTGGATTGTTTTTCAAATATTTATTTTGTAAGTAATACTCCATTAATTCCGTTACATCATTACAAAAGAATTCTAAATCTCCTCGTCCGCCACAGCCTATAACAGGCATATAATCAACACCCACTGCACTGTCTGTTTCTATCCAGGATACTGTTCTGTTTTTCTTTTCAAAAAAGGATTTTCCTAAAAAATATTCTACTTCCTCTTCAAAATTGTCTTCTAATAAGTAATCTTTTTTTACCTGAAAAGATATTACTTCTGAAACCGGAGATATAATCTTATTTGAAAATTGATAGTAGTCACCATCTTCTTTAATAAATTCTACTTCCTCACCATATCGGTCGTATATTTTTTGGATGATTTCATTGTGCGTATAACCGGAAAAAGGCTTTCTAAAAAAGAAAAATACTTCTTCATCATAGTACGTCTTTGTCGTATCCCAGTTTACTTCTGTTATTTCCAGTATTCCATTTCCAAGTGATTTTTCCTGTTTATTTTCCGTTGAAAACATATAATAGATTCCTCGAAATCCGGCTATCACAATTATAATCAGGAAAAGCAGCACCACTGCAATTTTAAATGCAATACGTGCAAGCTTTGTATTTTCCAATTCCTTTTTGCATATCGAATATACAATCCAGGTACAATACAAGGGCATAACAAGCCAGACATACAGACCTTTTACCGCCTGCATAAAGGTTCTAAGCTCCACGTTTTCTTTTAATAAAAATGCCTCCATGGTATTGGCTATCACTGCAGCTAAAATCAAAATAAGCATTGTAACCAAACTTTTAATATTTCTCTTAAACATAACCATCCTTTCTCTTCGGTAATTATTTATATTAAATCAAACATACTGATTTGTTCGTTACCTTTTTCTTCAAACTGATGAAGATAGTTGAATACATCATTTGGCTTACTCATAATTCCATGCTCTCTGCATGTGCTGTAATAAATTTTCATAAGTTCCTTATTCTTTGGACTTACAATTTCATATGCTTTGCCAAATGCTTTCATATATTTTTCCTTCATTCCCGGAAAATGTTTATCAAGTGCTTTATAAAAATATTCTCTGTTTCCTTCTCGAAGTGTCATACCCATTCCAAAACAAATAATACCCTTTACCCTGGCATCTACGCAATAGGATAATATTCCCTTTACGTTTTCTTCTGTATCGGTAATAAACGGTAAAATCGGATCAAACCACACTACCGTTGGAATATTTTTTTCCTGTAAAATCTTTAGTACCTCAAATCTTCTTTTTGTAGTACAGACTGCCGGTTCTAATTTTTTACATAATTCATCATCATACGTTGTAAGTGTAATCTGTACGACCGCTTTTGTTTTTTGATTGATTTTCTTCAGTAAATCCAAATCACGAAGCACCAAATCGGATTTTGTGATAAGTGTAACACCGAATTCATATCTTTCTATTATTTCAAGACTTTTTCTTGTAAGCTGCACTTCCTGTTCCAGTGGCATATATGGATCGCACATAGAACCTGTCCCAATCATGCATTTTTTTCTCTTATGCTTTAATGTTTCTTCCAACAAAACAATAGCATTGCTTTTTACTTCGATATCTTCAAAATCATGGTCAAACTGATAGCACTTACTTCTGGAATCACAGTAAATACATCCATGCTGACAGCCTCTATACAAATTCATTCCATTTGTCGCCGATAAAATTCCCTTCACTTCTTTTGTATGCATACACTATTCCTTTTTTATATTCAGTAATTACAAAATAGAATCTCTATCTAAATTGTCTTCACCAAATGAATACAATCACCTCACTTAGATTGTATTCATTTGTGTCGACAATTTATTAGGTATCTTAGTTCCAAAATTATTTTTATTACTATCTCATTTTAACATATTTTACATTTAATTATGTATTTAGGATATAATATAAACAACTTTAGTTGATTTGTAAAATGGACTGCTGGGTAATATATTTCCTAAGAAAGGGCCTATAAAAACGTCAGCACTTGATTTTTTCAAGTGAAACGCAGAAAAAATCATAGTACTGTTACGTTTTTATTGGAGCGAAAGCGTACCTTTCGTGAAAATCTATTACCCCGCAGTCCATAAAACAATCACTGTAAATTAGTTTATTATATAGAAAGAGGTGGCAATATGAATTCGAATGTATTTTTTAATATGTCTTATGGTGTGTATGTGATTACAACCATGGATGGAGAACGCCCAACTGGATGTGTCGCAAACAGTTTAATGCAGATTACATCTTCACCTGCAACAGTAGCACTTAGCATGAATCATGATAATTATACACATAGCTGCATTGAGAAAAGTGGAAAATTTGGTGTCTCTATTTTGTCTGTAAATGTAGATCCTCAGATTATTGGAAAGTTTGGATACTTCTCCGGAAAAGACACCAATAAGTTTGAAAACATTTCACATGAAATGAAAGATGGATTACCCATATTAACGGAATGTTGTGGATATCTTGTGTGTAAAGTCATTGATAAGGTGGAAACCTCAACACATACTATTTTCCTTGCTGAAGTTATAGATGGTGATAACGCAAAAGACGAAATCGCAATGACATACTCTTATTACCATAAAGTTGTAAAAGGAAAAAGTCCTAAAAATGCACCAACCTATATTGCAGAAGAATAGAAAAAGAAACAGCAGAAGCTTAAAACTTCTGCTGTTTTTTTAATTAAACTTTATTCTTCTTTTTCCGATTTATATAAGAATCCTGATTATCTCTTGTGGCAACTCCTTTTTCATCTTTTGCATAAAGAAGCTTTAAGATAATTGGTGTAAGAACGGAAGAAAAAATAATCAGTAAAATAACGGATGTAAAATATACTGGTGAAAGAAGTCCAACAGAAAGTCCTTTTTGCGAAACAATCAATGCAACTTCTCCTCGCGTCATCATTCCGACACCAATCTTTAAGGAGTCACTTGCATTAAATCGGCAAATCTTTGCCATTAAACCACAACCAATAATCTTACACATTAATGCAACCAGAACAAATCCCAGTGAGAATAATACTATTTCACCATTTAAATTATCGATATTTGTTTTTAAACCAATACTTGCAAAAAAGACGGGACCGAATAACATATACGAATTGATATCCATTTTTTCTGCAATGTAATCGGAATCCCTAATAGAGCAAAGAATAATTCCGGCTACGTATGCTCCTGTAATATCTGCTATTCCAAAATATTTTTCTGCGATAAAAGCAAGCGCAAGGCAGTATGCCAATCCGGCAATCGGAATTCTTCTGGTATGTGGATATTTGGAATCTACCCATTTGAATACCTTGTATGATATAAAGCCAACCACAATTGCAAAAACAAAGAACAGGATTGTACTGATTACTACTTTACCCGGGTTTGAATCCGGACTCTTGAATCCGATTACAAAGGTAAGTACCACGATACCGATTACATCATCAATAATAGCTGCACTTAATATCGTCGTTCCAACGCGCCCTTTTAGTTTTCCAAGTTCTCGCAGGGATTGAACGGTGATACTGACAGAAGTCGCCGTCATAATGACACCAATAAATACTGCTGTGTAAAATTTTTCAGATCCCCAAGGTGCTGCCCCATAAAAACCCATATATAATAATGTACCACCAACAAGGGGAATAAATACTCCGGCACAAGCAATCAAAAATGCAATGGGACCTGTTTTCATCAGTTCTTTTAAGTCTGTTTCAAGACCTGCTGAGAACATTAGTAAGATAACACCAATCTCTGCCATCTGTGATAAAAAGTCACTCTGCTGCACCCAACCAAGTACGCAGGATCCAATAATTAACCCGGCTATAATCTCACCAACTACCTGTGGTGCTTTGCACTTTCTTGCAAGAATTCCACAAAATTTTGCTGCGATTACAATAATAGCCAAATCCTTTAGAATACTATACGATTCCATTTTTCATTCCTCCTCGCTGTATCAATACAGCTAATATATCTTTTGTTTCTTTCAACCTTTTTATTTACATTCTTTTTAACACCAAATATTGATTTTATCACAAAAAAAAGAATAAATTGTTGCCATGGCAACAATTTATGAATAAAATAGAAAATATAAGGAGCGAGTCAAATTATGAATCAATCAGAATTAGTAAAACATCATCCCTTGTTTAGTGGGCTAAGTATTTCAGAAATTGAAACGGTACTTTCCTGTTTTCATTTTCAAAATAAAGAATACAGCAAAAATGAGTATATTCTCATGGAAGGTGACCACGTATTATACGTTGGTGTTATTTTACATGGAACGGTTTTAATGGAAAAAAATGATTTATATGGCAACAGTTATTTTTTTACAGAGTTACGAGAACACGAAATATTTGGCGAACCATTTATGGGACAAAATATACAAAATGCAACTGTAAACTACAGAGCAATGACAAACTGCCGAATCCTTATTTTTCCTTATCATGAAATCTGGAAATCATGCCAGAACAATTGTAATGCTCATCGTATTTTTACACAGAATCTGATGAATCTTCTTGCAGCCAAAACAAGAACACTGCTTGCTAAAATCGAGATTCTTTCTAAAAAATCATTACGTGACCGCATTCTTACTTTCTTAAATAATGCAAAAAACAATCAGGATATCATCAAAAGTCATACTGCTTCCTTAAATAAAAATCAATTAACCGTAAACCTTAATCACACCGAACTGGCGGAGTACCTCGGCGTAAACCGCTCTGCACTTGTAAGAGAACTGTCACGAATGAAAGAAGAAAAGATAATTTTACTTGAAAAAAATGTGTATACACTTTTGTAATACAATTTGTAAAAAACAGCTTACTCTTTCGTGGAGTAAGCTGTTTTGTGTTTTGAAAAAGTTTATTATTTTACGATTTCGGTTCTGCCAAACATCTGGGTCATCTTTTCTGGTCCGTACCATTCAAAACTGGTGTCGATTGGGACATCTTTTGGAATAATAACCTGCCAGTTCTTTGCCTTGTAGCGGAAGGTAATCTATATGGTAATATCTCTTCTTGCTGCGATGGCTTCTAAAAATCTCTGTGGATAGGAATTCCAGAGGTTACTTTCGATTACAACGGTATCGCCTGCTTTTGCATCTGTGATTTTCTTTATGGCATTATCCCAAAAGGTACCCATTGCTGTAGTAACTTTTCGGTCTGCAATATCACCACAACTGCAAACATAGATTTCTTCGCCATCCTGTGTCTCACTTGCTTCACTGACCGTCTGCTAGCTGTAAGAGTGAGTATGGTCAGAATCAGGAGCCGGAATAGTGGAAAGACGAATTTGCACTCCATCATTGGCCCAGTACAATGTACGCCGGTAATAATATCCGGTCTCATTATCTGGTACAGTAAGGGTGAGCGTACCTGAGTTTGCAATAGTTCGAGTTTGAGATGCCCCATCTATTTGAAAGTAAAATTTTTCTTTGTTCGAGCCCGAATCGTAGTATTCGATATTTGATACCTCTATGGTATCACCACCATGTATCACGGTTCCATTTGCTACTGGGGTGGTACCGTCACTCTGTCTTAAAATCATTACATTTGGATTCTCTTGATTATGTTGTCCATAGTCGCCTGCGTCAGCGTCATTCGTTGCATTCAACGTATACGTAGTTCCTGCTGCACAAACTGACATACCATATACGCCGGTAAGAAGCATGACAAGACATAACAATCCACAAATTGCTTTTTTGCCAATTCTTTTTTCTTTCATTTTTTTATTTCCTCCGCTATCTTTTTTTTCTGTTTTTGTTGTTTTCAACAAATCAAAAGATATTGTAACACTAAAAAAACAAAAAGTAACCTACCCCGCGGGGTAGTCTTTTGAAAAAAATTTGTATCAGGATAAGATAAATAGATTGCAATTATTTTTCATATATGATATCTTATTTAAA